>NZ_CP036515.1:1192500-1532500 GCF_004323635.1 Lichenihabitans psoromatis | reverse complement strand
CAAAGCCCGTTCGCGGCTCCCCAAACCTTATCGCAGCGTACCACGTCCTTCATCGCCTCTCAGCGCCAAGGCATCCACCAGATACCCTTAAGGCACTTGATCGCTCTCATTATCAATGCTCACCCCGCCTGCGCCAAAGCACAGCTGTTTATCGCGTGGGTTACAGCGTCGCTCACTCAAGAGCCGTCACGAACAGAGCCTCGGCAGACCCCTCACAACACGCATGCGTCACCAGATCGGCCAATCCATCCTTGCGGACGATCCACCAACCCAGTCAAAGCATCGATCCGTCTTTAAAGACCATTTTTTGCTTCAAACACATCCAACATCCCCACCTGCGGTCAAGCTGATAGGACACGGCCCAAAGGCCGTCGGTTCGACACGCATATCCGCCGCTCGCCCAGGGTCAAAACCCCACCACGATCAGCATGCGCCCCAAACGTTCGGATGCATTCCCTCTTCACAATGTTAAACAACCCGCCTGCAGCAGACCCCAAAGGATCAAGCCCCAAGCAAAACTTTTTCCGATATGCGGATCGCTCAGCCTCGGCCAACCCAACGTCGGCCAAAGCGAATGGTGGAGCCTGACGGGATCGAACCGACGACATCCTGCTTGCAAAGCAGGCGCTCTCCCAGCTGAGCTAAGGCCCCGTTCCGTTCCATCAAAGCCAACAGCCAAACCGCCCCGGCCTCAACGTCAACATGGTGGGCCTGGGAAGACTTGAACTTCCGACCTCACGCTTATCAAGCGCGCGCTCTAACCAACTGAGCTACAAGCCCGAACCTGATCCCCGCCGCCCAGCGAGACAACCCATCTTGCGACAGAGGCCTCAAACCGGACCAGCGGTCCCGCATATCAATGGAAGAAAGAGAAACGTTAGACGGCGCCGACATCCCGCATTGCCGACCATGACTGGTCGTTGATTCTAAAACAGCCGAAGAGCGCCACCCGGTCCGAAAACCAGGATCGTCTGAACAGCCATCCTTAGAAAGGAGGTGATCCAGCCGCAGGTTCCCCTACGGCTACCTTGTTACGACTTCACCCCAGTCGCTGACCCTACCGTGGTCGCCTGCCCCCTTGCGGTTAGCGAAACGCCTTCGGGTAAAACCAACTCCCATGGTGTGACGGGCGGTGTGTACAAGGCCCGGGAACGTATTCACCGTGGCGTGCTGATCCACGATTACTAGCGATTCCAACTTCATGCACTCGAGTTGCAGAGTGCAATCCGAACTGAGACGGCTTTTTGAGATTTGCGCGGGGTCGCCCCGTAGCATCCCATTGTCACCGCCATTGTAGCACGTGTGTAGCCCAGCCTGTAAGGGCCATGAGGACTTGACGTCATCCACACCTTCCTCTCGGCTTATCACCGGCAGTCTCCCTAGAGTGCCCAACTGAATGATGGCAACTAAGGACGTGGGTTGCGCTCGTTGCGGGACTTAACCCAACATCTCACGACACGAGCTGACGACAGCCATGCAGCACCTGTGTTCCAGCCCCTTGCGGGAAGGATCTCATCTCTGAAAACCATACTGGACATGTCAAAAGCTGGTAAGGTTCTGCGCGTTGCTTCGAATTAAACCACATGCTCCACCGCTTGTGCGGGCCCCCGTCAATTCCTTTGAGTTTTAATCTTGCGACCGTACTCCCCAGGCGGGGTGCTTAAAGTGTTAACTGCGCCACTAAGCTGCAAGCAGCCTAACGGCTAGCACCCATCGTTTAAGGCGTGGACTACCAGGGTATCTAATCCTGTTTGCTCCCCACGCTTTCGCGCCTCAGCGTCAGTACCGGGCCAGTGAGCCGCCTTCGCCACTGGTGTTCTTGCGAATATCTACGAATTTCACCTCTACACTCGCAGTTCCACTCACCTCTCCCGGACTCAAGACTTCCAGTATCAAAGGCAGTTCCAAGGTTGAGCCTTGGGATTTCACCTCTGACTTAAAAACCCGCCTACGCGCCCTTTACGCCCAGTTAATCCGAACAACGCTAGCCCCCTTCGTATTACCGCGGCTGCTGGCACGAAGTTAGCCGGGGCTTCTTCTCACGCTACCGTCATTATCGTCGCGTGCGAAAGAGCTTTACAACCCTAAGGCCTTCATCACTCACGCGGCATGGCTGGATCAGGCTTGCGCCCATTGTCCAATATTCCCCACTGCTGCCTCCCGTAGGAGTTTGGGCCGTGTCTCAGTCCCAATGTGGCTGGTCATCCTCTCAGACCAGCTACCGATCGTCGCCTTGGTGAGCCGTTACCAACACCAACTAGCTAATCGGACGCGGGCCATTCCTTCGGCGATAAATCATTCGCCCTCAGGCCGTATTCGGTATTAGCTTAAGTTTCCCCAAGTTATTCCGAACCGAAGGGTATGTTCCCACGTGTTACTCACCCGTCTGCCACTCACCTTGCGGTGCGTTCGACTTGCATGTGTTAAGCCTGCCGCCAGCGTTCGTTCTGAGCCAGGATCAAACTCTCAAGTTGTAGGCTTCAATAAAGAAACCACAGAGAATTTGCTCCGGCTAAGTCATCATTACACCCCTTCACAGAGGTCTCTCTTGACGAGTAACCCAGATCTCTCAAAACCCAACCTAGCAAAACTAAGCCAAATCCCAAGAAACCCAGATGTAACGTAGACCGCCAGATTATCCCATTCGATCGATTGCTCGATCCGCAAGGATATCAGACGCCGCCTACGTTTCTCTTTCTTCCGATTCAAATGTCAAACAGCGAAACTCAAGACGAAAAGCACCCCAGCCCAAAGACCAAAATACCCAAACGACAAAATCCAGCACCCCAGGGCCCTACCCGGTCGCTACCCCTACAAAATAATGCAGAAGATGGATCATCGCCGCCGCAGAACCAAACCTCGTTGGCCCCGCCGTCGATGACCGTCTTCTAGGGAAAGCCGCCGAGCCTGTCAACTCCCTAAATCACATAAAAATGACAGACAGGAGGACCCGGGACGCCCCTCGGCGTCTCGCCTCGTCGCATCACATTTGGGCCATCTTGCGCTGGCTTCTGAGCTGCATTCTTACGCGGGTGTCAGGACGCACCGAGCACCACGCAGGCCGTCGAGGTTTACCACGCCGCGCGGACCGCATAGGACATGATGGCTCCAAACGTCACGCGACCGCCATCGTCGCGCTCGTGAACGTCGGACGATCGGTTGCGTTTAATCAAGGAACACGACGTGGGGGAGGACGCCGGCACATCGTATCGTAACTCCTTTGCTTATCCGGCCCTCGATCTCGGCGTCGACCCGCCCATCGAGGCCCTCGGCCGCCGGACGCTGCGACACGAGCGGCGGTCCATTTCCAAGCGCTGGCTCGCGGCCACGATCCTGACCGGGCTCGCAGGGTCGTTGCTGATCGGAACCGCCATCTATGCCGCGCTCGACCGGCAAGCCACCTTCGCGCGACCGCCGGAATTCGCCTCGTTGACGGCCAAAGCTTCAGCCGACGACGCGACGACGGGACTTCGGCGTGGCGATCGCCTGCTGAAGACGGTCGATATCGTGGCCGAGAAGCAGACGTTTAGAGCGCCCACCACCGTCAATATCGGCGACAAACAGATCATCAAGCTGCGTGGCTACACCCACGTGGCCACGACCCTGACGACGACCCCGACCGATCTGGCCGATGAGGTCCCGCCGTTCAACCCGCTGAAGCTGCTCTCCGTCGATGCGCCGAACGCCCCGGATGCGCCCGCCGATCCTGGTCCCGTCCTCGATGCGGCCGAGGTCTCGTTCGTGACCCACGACATCACCGATGCCGACCCGAGCCTCTTTTCCGGTGCGTTGTCGCTCGCCGAGGTCGTCTCCCAGGTCGACCAGCAAGCGAAGGCCGCGTTGGCCTCCGGCAATCGTCCGCCGATCCCGCTCCCGCCGCAATTGCTGCTGATGCGGACCAGCCGCGCCGGAAGTGACCCGACCGGCGGATTGGCTTATGCGAATGCCAACACGCTGGGCAGCCCCTTCTCGTCGATCGAGGTCAGGATGGTGCCCGAAAACGTCACCGTGATGCATCGATCCGAAACGCCGCATGATGCCTTTCAGTCCGAGGAGCGGCTCGTCGTGCTGCATCATGGCGATACAATCGACGACGTTCTGAGAGCCAATGGAGCCACCCGCGAGCAGGTCCGCGCCATCGTTGATGCGTTCGGGGCCAAGCGCGGCGAGCCGCCGGTCGGCGAGGGACGCCGGGTGCGGTTGCTGCTGGCGAGCGTCGATGGACAACAGGCGTCCAAACAAATCGCGCGTGTCTCGGTCTATCTCGACGAGACGCTCGAGACCACGATCGCGCTCGACGATGCCGGACATTACGTCAAAGTCGAGGCTGCCGCCCCGCGCCAACCGGCAGCGGCGCAGGCCAGCAATGACGAACCGGGCGACAGCGGCGGGATGCGGCTCTACGACAGCATCTATCAAACGGCGCTCAAACAGCAGATTCCCCTGCCGATCATCGAGCAGATGATCCGTATCTTCTCCAACGATGTCGACTTTCAGCAGGCCGTCGAGGGAGGCGATAGCTTCGACGCCTTCTATTCGAACGGCGACGACGGCGACGGACGCCAAGATCTGCTCTTTGCCTCGCTGACGGTTCGCGACGACATCTTCCGCTATTATCGGTATCAATCGCCTGACGATCCGACGCCGGATTATTACGACGATGCCGGCCGGTCGGTCCGGAAATTCCTGATCCGCAAGCCGGTGCCGACCGGCATCTTCACGTCCGGGTTCGGCGTGCGGTTCCATCCGGTGCTGGGCTATACGCGACCCCATACCGGCGTCGACTGGGCCGCGCCGGTTGGAACGCCAATCCTGGCAGCCGGCAGCGGCACAGTGCTGAAAGCCGAGCGCTCGTCGAGCTATGGCAACCATGTCGAGATTCAGCACGCCAACGGCTACATCACGACCTATTCGCATATGGTGGGCTTCGCCCGGGGCATTACCGACGGCGTCAAGGTCCGCCAGGGTCAGGTGATCGGCTACCTTGGGCAGACCGGGCTCGCGACAGGTCCGCATCTTCACTACGAGGTGATCGTCAATGGTCACTTCGTCGATCCGATGCGGGTGAAACTCGACCGGACCCAGTCGGTGTCGGCTCGCCTGCTTCCGGACTTCAAGCGCGAGCATGATCGGATCGATGCGTTGATCGCCAGCGCCCCGACCGCCATCCAGACCAGCCAGAAGCGCGCCTCGAACTGAAGCGGCCGATTAGGCGGCGCTTGCGAGATGAGCGTTGCGGCTTTGGTGGTGAGTAACCGGGCGCCGTGGCCGAGCGAATGATGATTGCCGGCGACGATAACCCGCGATCGCCGGCCCCCTCGAGTCGCTCTCAACCCCATGTCGCCGAACCTTGGAGTATCGCCATGCTGTCGCGTCTCTTCGCCTCCGGTTTCGCTCTCCTTCTGCTGCCCGCCGCCGCCTTGGCGGCCGAACGACCCGTCGTGGTCGAATTATTCACCTCGGAGGGATGCTCCTCCTGCCCTCCGGCTGATGCCTATTTGACCGACCTGTCGCATGCCGGTCGAGACGTTCTCCCCCTCGCGTTCCACGTGACCTACTGGAACGGCCTCGGATGGCGCGATCCCTTTTCGCTGGATGCCGCCACGCAGCGCCAAGCCCGGTATGGAAGCCGGTTCGGAGACGGCTCCTACACGCCTGAAATGGTCGTCGATGGTGCACATGGTTTCGTCGGCTCGGAGCGCGGCGCCGTTGGAGCGGCCATTCGCGAGGCGCGGCAGAACCGAACGGCGGCGTCGGTCAGCGTCAGTCGCCAGGATGGACAGATATCGATCGCGGTCGGCGCCGGCAGCGGAACGGGTCGCCTCCTGCTGATCGGCTTTGATACCGAGCATCGCACCGCAGTCGGGCGCGGCGAAAACACCGGGCGGACCCTCACGGAATCCAACATCGTCCGGTCGATCCGCCCCGTCGGCCAATGGTCCGGCGCACCGGTGACCTTAAACGCGGCGTTGCCGGTCGGCCAGGACGTCGCGGTGATTTTGGAAGCGCCCGATGGTCGGATCGTTGGAGCGACGCGGCTCGGCGACGCTTCGTAAGCGGCGGCGCAACCGTGATCACGACCCGGCTTCGCCCATCGGCCGCCATGCTAAGCGTTGGTCTCGCCGTGATGACGCTCCAGCTTGCGGCAACGGCCGCCCGTGCGGCCTCGACCCCATGGGTCGGCGACGCTCATGCGGCCGTCCGGCTGATCACGCGCGACGACCGAGTGGGCCAAAGCGCGACTGTCGAGGCAGGGCTGGAGTTCCGCTTCGCGCCGGGCTGGCATGGCTATTGGCGGACACCGGGCGATGCCGGCCTTCCTCCGGTCGTCGACTGGTCGACCTCCGACAATGTCAGGCGTGGCGAGATCGCCTGGCCGGCGCCGATCCGCCTCGTCGTGGAGGGGTTGCAGAACAGCGTCTACGAGGGCGATGTCATCCTCCCCGTCTCGCTTGTGCTCGAGCGACCGGGCGAGGCGGCCACCCTTCACGCTTCCGTGGGTTACACGGCCTGTTCCAACGTCTGTGTTCCGTTCCAGGCCGAACTGAGCCTTCCGCTTCCGGCTGGGCCGGAGACTCGCGCCGCAGCAGAAGCGCCGCTGCTTGTCGCGGCCCGCGCCAAGGTCCCGGGAGCGCCGGGATCGGCCGGCATCGAGGTTGTGAATACCGGCATCGTGGCGAGCGGGGGCGCCGCATCGCTGGTCGTCACTCTCAAAAGCAACGCAGAACCGTTTCGACGTCCCGATCTTTTCGTCGAAGGCGCGGGTGGGGGCCTTCCCGCAGCGCCGGAGGTCAGCCTGACCGACGACGGCCGGACCGCACGCCTGACCGTCGCGCTCGGGCCCACGTCTCCCCCGATCGAGGCGCTCACCCTCACGCTGACGGATGGCTCCCGAGCGACGAGTTTCGGCGCGCCCGTCGGGCTTGTCCCGTCTCAGCCCCCCACCCTCGCTACCGCTCAGGACGCTGCTCAGCCTCACGTCATAGCGTCGACGCCAAACCGCACACTCTCGTGGGGGGCCGCGTTGCTATCAGCCCTGTTCGGCGGGCTCATCCTCAACCTGATGCCCTGCGTGCTGCCGGTGCTCTCGATCAAGCTGATGGGCCTCGTCCGTCACGCCGGAGTCGGGCGGCGCGCCATGCGAATGAGCCTTCTGGCGACGGCATCGGGCGTCATCGCATCATTCCTCGCGCTTGCGGCCGTTCTCATCGGGCTGCAATGGTCCGGCGCGTCGCTGGGCTGGGGGATCCAGTTCCAACAACCCTGGTTTCTGGCCGGAATGGCGAGCTTGACGGTGCTGTTTGCCGCAAGCCTCTTCGACTGGGTGGCGATCGGACTTCCCAGCGCTCTGATGACATCCGCCGGATCCCGGCGATCCGGTCAGCCACTGGTCGAAGCATTCCTGACCGGAGCCTTCGCGACCCTGTTGGCAACGCCATGCTCCGCCCCGTTTGTGGGCACCGCTGTCGGCTTCGCGCTCGCGCAGGGGCCGATCGAGATCGTTGCCGTCTTTCTTTGCCTCGGGGTCGGGATGGCGCTCCCCTATGGCGCGATCGCCGCGTTCCCTCGCTTGGTCCGTTGGGTTCCGCGACCGGGGCCTTGGATGGTCGGCCTTCGCACGGCACTTGGCTTTCTCCTGCTCGGAACGGCGGCTTGGCTGCTGGTCGTGCTCTGGAGCACGGCGGGTGGGCGAGTTGCCGGTGCGGTCCTGGGCCTGATGATCGCCTTGCTGCTCTTTCGAGCCGTCGTGGCCCGTCGGCCGGGTCTCAATCGGAGCTGGATCACGGCCGTCACGACCGTTCTTGTGCTGGCCCCGCTCGCGGCAGCCGCATGGTCCACGGCGGCGCCGCGTCAGGCGCCGGAGCGGCAGCAGTGGCAAGCCTTCGATCCCGCTGCCTTGCCGGGTCTCGTCGCAGAAGGCCGCACTGTCTTGGTCGACGTCACGGCAACGTGGTGCCTCACCTGCAAGATCAACGATCTGACGGCCCTCGATCGCACCGAGGTCGCGACCAGGATCGACCAGCGGAATGTTGTCCGCATGCGCGCCGATTGGAGCCGACCCGATCCCGCCATCGCGGCCTATCTGCGCGGCTTCGGGCGCTACGGCATTCCAATGGATGTGGTCTACGGGCCGGCCCGACCCACCGGCGAGCCGCTGCCGGAATTGCTGAGCCCCACGCTCGTCCTCGATGCGCTCGATCGCGCCGCCGCCGGGGCTGGACCACAAGCCGCCCTTCCGCCGGGTTGAGCGCCGCGGACGTCAGACCGAAAGGCCGAGTGTCTCGATGAGATCGGTTGGCGAAGCACCCCTCTGGCGCAGATCCCGCAGGCTCGGCGACCCACGGCTTTTCGAGAGCTTGTGACCCTCGGCGTCGCGCACCAGAGCGTGATGGCGGTAGGATGGCGCCGGCAAACCGAGCAACTCTTGCAGCAGCCGGTGCAGGCTGGTGGCCTCCAGCAGATCCTCCCCGCGTATCACGTCGGTGATGCCTTGCAGAGCGTCGTCGACCACGACCGCGAGATGATAACTCGCCGGGATGGCCTTCCGGCGCAGCACCGCATCGCCCCAAAGTTCAGGCGCGGCGACGTGGACAAACGGAACATCGCCCTCGCGATATTCCGTCCAGCCGAGATCGTCGCGCACCGCCTCTCGAGCCGCTGCTCCATCGATCCGGAGGCAGAAGGGCTGCTGGTCGGCGTGGTCGGCGAGACGGCGCGCCACTTTGGCCGCATCAAGATGGCGGCAGGTGCCCGGATAGAGCGGTGAACCATCGGGATCGAGCGGCCAATCGGTTCGCCCCTCGATCGCGCTTGCGATATCGCCCCGGCTGCAGAAACAAGGATAGAGGAGGTTGCGGGCCGCAAGCCGATCCAGCGCCGCTTCATAAATCGGCAAGTGTCGCGACTGGTGCCGGACCGGCTTGGTCCAAACAAGTCCAAGCCACGCGAGGTCGGTTTCGATCGCGGTCGCGAAAGCGGGCGTACAGCGCTCCGTGTCGAGATCCTCTATCCGCAGCATAATATCGCCGCTCGACGCGGCCACGAGGCGGGCGTTCAGCAAGGCCGAATAGGCATGCCCCAGATGAAGGAAGCCATTCGGGGACGGCGCGAAGCGAACGAGAGGGCGGGACGGGATCGTCATCCTGGGCATGATGATGGCGTGCCTCGTCGGGCTCCGCAAGCTATGGTGCGGCGCCCACCACCCCTCAGTGATGTCGCCATGCCCTCTAAAGATCACGCTCCTCCTGCTGCCGAATCACGAGATCAGGCGACCGAATCGCAGCGGACGGGTCGACGCGCGCGGTCTCCTGCGAAGGATGCGACACCAACCTACGGGATCGGTCCCGTCATCGACGGCCAGGAGGCTTTGGATCGCGGGCTTGCGGCTCTCCGGGCGATCGATCCGCTTGTGATCGACCCGCTGATCGCGGCTGGGGCGCATCCGCCACTCCGCCTGCGTGAACCGGGTTTTGTCGGCCTCGCCTTCATCATCGTGTCGCAGCAGGTGTCGACCACAAGCGCGCAAGCGATCTTCAGGCGGCTCCAGAGCGCAATCGTGCCCCTCGAAGCGCCACAGCTGCTCGCCGCCAGCGACGAGGATCTGCGCAACGTTGGCTTGTCCGGCGCCAAGATCCGCGCTCTGCGCGCCGCCGCCGAGGCTGTGGCATCCGGCAGATTGCCGTTGGCAACACTCGGCTGCATGCCGGCCGAGGAGGCGCACCGGGCGCTCGTCGCCGTCAAAGGGATCGGGCCCTGGAGCGCCAATATTTTCCTACTCTTCTGCCTGGGTCATCCCGATGCTTGGCCGGCCGGGGATATTGCGTTGCAAGAGGCCGCAAAAGTCGCCCTGACCCTCGAGACGCGTCCGACCACGGCGGAACTCGACCGGATCGGTGATCGCTGGCGGCCCCATCGCGGCGTCGCGGCCCGCGTGCTTTGGGCCTATTATCGCATCATCAAAGAGGGACGCGACGGCATGAGCCTCGCGCCTCTCTAATGGTTTCTCACGCGACTGGATCAGTATGACGCTTCCGATCGACGGCCCCCGCCTCAACCCCAAATCCGGCCTTGCCCGGCAGCTCGTGGTTTTCCTGCACGGGTATGGCGCCGATGGGCGCGACCTCATCGAGATTGGGCGGCAGTGGCAGCACTGGCTGCCCGATGCCGCCTTCGTGGCCCCGAACGCGCCCGAGCGCTGCGTCCAGTCGCCAACCGGGCGACAATGGTTCGATCTGACGTCCCGCGACCCGGGCGAGCGCTGGCGCGGCGTCGTGAAGGCTAGGCCCGGTCTTGACGCCTTTCTCGACGCCGAACTTGCAACACACAACCTCGACGACAGTAAGCTCGCGCTGGTCGGGTTCAGCCAAGGCACCATGATGGCGCTGCATACCGGACTCCGGCGCCGACGGGCTCCAGCCTCGATCATCGGCTATTCGGGCTTGTTGGTCGGCCCGGAGCATCTCGACGAAGCCACGGCGCGCACGGCCAAAGGCGCAACGCCGCCTATCCTCTTGGTTCATGGCGACGCCGACCAAGTGATCCCGCTTGAGGCGTTGTTCGACTCGGCCGATCATCTCGGCAAAGCCAACATTCCCGCAGAATGGCATTTATCGCTGGGGGTCGGCCACGGCATCGATGGCGCCGGGCTCGAGCATGGCGGTTTGTTTCTGGCGCGGAACTTTGGGCTTCCGACCCCAAAACGCCCCTAAGCGTCGCCCCTACCGGCCGAGCTTGGATTTCAGCGCATCGATCCGCTTGGAAGCTTCGGCCTTGCTCAATCCGTCTTCATAGCCTTCGCCATCCTTGGCCTCCTCCGACAAGGTCTTGAGGTAAGAGGCTTGAGCCCCGGTCATCGGATCTTCCCCCGAAGTCCACTCGTCGGGGTTCTTGACCGTGTTCGAGCCGGGGTGCTCGTCGAGCTTCGGGTTGTGATCGGTCATAACATCCTCTTCGTTCACGTCTTGTTCCGATCGACAATGCGGATACGAGAGCTTGGTTCCGGCCTCCGCTCTCGGCTGAGGCGCGACCTTTTGGTCCGACTAGCGGGCTGCGCCGAGTTCCTGGCCGGCCGCCTGACGCAGCAGCATCATGTCGGTCGACGCGGAGCAAAGCCGGAAGCCGCGCGCCAGCATGGCTTTCGCGAGGGCTCCATCGGCACAGAAGAGCGACGCGAATTTGCCCGCCGCTTCCGCTCGCGCCACGATGTGGCGGAGCGCCGCATCGACCTCCCGGCTGGTCGGATCGACGCCGCCGCCGTTACTCAACGCAACCGAAAGGTCTGCCGGGCCAACAAACACTCCGTCGACACCCGGGACCGCCAAAATGCCGTCCAGCGCGTCGAGCGCCGCACGGGTCTCGATCATCGGGATCGCGAGATGGATGGCGTTGGCGGCCTTGAAATAGCCGGCCGGATCGAGGCCCGTCATCGGCACGGCACGGTGCGGTCCCCAACTCCGACCACCGGCGGGCGGATATTTCGCGAATGACACGAAGGTCTCGGCATCCGCCACGGAATTGATCATCGGGGCGATCACGCCCGCAGCGCCGGCGTCCAGCATGCGGGACGCCGTCGCAAAATCGCCAACCGGCACCCGCACGATCGCCGGTGCGCCCGCGAGCGCCACCTGTGCGATGCCACGGATCGCGGTCTCCACCGTAAAAGCCCCATGCTGCATGTCGAGCACGGCGGTGTCGTAGCCCGCACGAATCAACGCCTCGGCGAGGCTCGGGTCACCGGCTGTGCACCAGGCCGCGACGAGCCGATCGCCAGCCCGAAGCCTCTGGGCCAGAACCCCGATCAATCCACCCTCGGCCATATCCGCTCTCCTGCCTTATCGCTGCTGCCGCTCGATCGATCCGGTGCGACGCGCAATGCTGCCGTCGCGACCGGACGGCTGTGAACGACGCGCGAGACGACCGGCGACCGGCGCCAGTACGGGATCGAGTTTGGGGATGCCGCGTTTCGCCGTTTTCCGCAACGGGATCGGGCGATATAATTGCTTCGAGGCCTCGACCACATGCAGCCCCGCGCCGGGCAGGCCGAGCCAGCAGCCGCAGGCTTCGAACATCGCGGCGAGACGCCACACGCTGCGGAACCGCAGCGGCGGCACATAGAGCGCCTCGCCGAACCGTTCCGGCGAAAAGAGGGTGTCGCGCAGCAACGTGTTCAACTGGCTTTTTGAAAAGGGTTGGCCAAAGCCGAAAGGCGTCGTATCGACCCGCGCCCACCACCCGCGCCGGTTCGGCGCCACCACGATCATCCGGCCACCCGGAGCCAGCACCCGCCAGATCTCGTCGAGAACCTCGCGCGGATGTTCAGCCACTTCGAGAAGGTGGACGACGACCAGCCGATCGATGCATCCATCCGGCAGCGGCAGGGAGGCGGGCTCGACCAGGGCCGTGGAGGTGACGTCAGTGCCGGGCCAATGCAGCACGCCTTGTTCGGCCGGCATCAACCCGATGACCCGCACAGCCTCGTCCCGGAACTGACCGAGATACGGGACCGCGTAACCGAGACCGATCACGGCCATGCCGGTCGTATTGGGCCACCACTCGCGCAACGTCCGGGCCACATACCGATGGGCGATCCGGCCCAGCGGCGCGGCATAGAAGCTGCGCAAATCGACGACATCAAGCGACATGCGGCTTTGTCGCACGTTCTCTGTAAATGTCGAGGCGTCGCGGCCGTACCGTCAGCGTGGGACCCGCGGCTGAGGGCCGATTTTACCCCCGTCAACCTTACTTAAATTCGGACATTTACAGTGCGGTCGCGACCTCGAATATGGCCGGGACTTGACAGTTCCGGCGACCGGCGAGGGCTCCCCCGTGCGTATAGTGGCGATACTTTTGACAGTGATGTTCGGCTTTTTGGTCGCGAGCCAGGCCGAGGCCGCGCGGATCCAGGTGGATCTTTCCACGCAGACCATGCACGTCTCCTCGGAGGCCGGCGACTTCGATTGGCCGATTTCCTCGGCGCGGCGCGGCTTTGTGACACCGCGCGGCAGCTATGGCGTGCAGCGGCTCGAAGCCATGCACTATTCGCATAAATATCATAACTCGCCGATGCCCCACTCGATCTTCTTCCGCGGCGGCTATGCAATCCATGGGAGCTACGCGACCGGGTCGCTTGGCGCACCGGCGTCGCACGGCTGCATTCGTCTCGCGCCCGCCAATGCGGCGCTGCTCTACCAGATCGTCCGGTCAGAGGGCGCCCGCATCTCGATAACCGGTTCACCGGTTTCGAACACCCGTTACGCGCGGGCCGAACAGCGTCACCACAACCGCGCGGCGCAAATCGCTGCGCGACGGATGCAGGCCGGGGCCGCGCTCGGCTACGCGCCCCGCTATGCGCCCTCGTTCGACGATTGGGTGCATCAACCCAGCGCCTTCGCGCACCCGGGCGCGATGGACTACGACCCGAGCGCCGATTGATCCAAAACGGACCGCACGGGCTTTATGGCCTGGCACGGTCGCGGATCGCCGACAGGGTCGTGGCCGGGGTGATGACCTCGGGATCGACCTTGACGTGGATGATGGATGGCAGACCCGATTGCTGCGCCCGCGCGAAGGCCGGCTGAAAGTCGTCCGTGGCCTCGACGGTTTCGCCATGGCCGCCGAAGGCTCGCGCGTAAGCCGCGAAATCGGGGTTGGTCAGCGCCGTAGCGGTGACGCGGGCGGGATAGTCCCGCTCCTGATGCATGCGGATCGTGCCATACATGCCGTTATCGACCACCACCACGATGATGGCGGCCGCATATTGTACGGCGGTCGCGAATTCCTGACCGTTCATCAGGAAGCAGCCGTCGCCTGAAAAAGCCACGACGACCCGATCGGGATGCAGCCGTTTGGCTGCGACCGCGGCCGGCACGCCATAGCCCATCGAGCCCGACGTCGGTGCCAATTGCGTGCCGAACCGGCGGAACCGAAAGAATCGCCCGACCCAGATGGCGTAATTGCCGGCCCCATTGGTCACGATCGCATCGTCGGGCAGCACCTCACGCAAGGACCGCACGATCGCGCCCATGTCGACGCCCGAACCCTGTGGCGGGACCGGGCCGCTCCAAGCCAGATAATCGGCGCGCGCCTGCTTGGCTGTCTCGCGCCATCCGATTGTGGTCGGTGGCTGTAATCCCTCGAGAGCCGCCGCGAAGGTTTGCGGCGAAGCCTGAATGCCCAGCGTCGGATGATAGACGCGGCCGAGTTCCGCATCCCCGGGATGGACATGAACCAGCCGCTGCGCCGGGACGGGAACGTCGAACAGCGTGTAGGATTGCGACGGCATTTCGGCCATGCGTCCCGTCAGGATCACGAGGTCGGCGGCGGCGATCCGCGCTTTCAGCGCCGGGTTCGGCCCGATGCCGATCTCGCCGGCATAATTGGCGTGATCGGCATCGAACAATCCGGCACGCCGAAACGACGTCGCGACCGGCAGATCGAAGCGCTCGACGAAACGCGCCACCGACGCGCAGGCCTTGCGGCTCCAGCCGCTGCCGCCGAGAACGAGCATCGGCCGCTCGGCCGCCCACAGCATCTGTTGCAGCGCCGCCATCTGGGTTGGCCCAGGCCAGGACAAGACCGGCTCGACACGGGGCGCATCGGCGACCTCGGCGGCCTCGGTCAGCATATCCTCCGGCAAGGCGATCACGACCGGGCCGGGTCGACCCTGCATGGCGACGTGGAAGGCACGCGACACGAGTTCGGGAATGCGGGCCGGATCATCGATCTCGACCACCCATTTGGCGGTCGAACCGAAGAACGCGCGATAATCCATTTCCTGGAACGCGCCTCGCCCGCGCATGCTGCGCTCGATCTGACCGATGAAGAGGATCATCGGCACCGAGTCATGCTCGGCGATATGAACACCATGGGCCGCATTGGTGGCTCCCGGTCCACGCGTCACCATGGCGACACCGGGCCTTCCGGTCTGGCGGGCCGCCGCATCCGCCATCATGGCGGCACCCGCCTCCTGGCGGCACACGGTCACGGCGATGGAGGTGTCGTGCAACGCGTCGAGCACCGCGAGATAGCTTTCGCCCGGCACGCAGAACACGTGCTCGACGCCCTGCGCCAGCAATTGGTCCACGAGGATCTGGCCACCCGTCCGGGAGTTCGGTTCACGCACCATATCGTTCGTCGCTCCTCGGATGATCCTTGCCGGTCGTTCTTAGGGCAAGCCGGCACCCCGGCCAATCGCGATCACACCGCGGTTCTCCGTGTTGGCAGCGCTTCCTGAACCGCCCGGTTCGTGCCAGACCGTGTGATCGACATCGCCTGTTTTGGACCGCTCATGCCCCCGATCACACGCCTCGTCCTCGCAACCCACAATGCCGCCAAGGTGGCCGAATTTCGCGATCTTTTCGCGCCGCATGCGATCGAGATCGTTTCGGCGGGCGACCTCGGCCTCCCCGAGCCCGACGAGACCGGCACCACCTTCGTGGCCAATGCCGAACTCAAAGCGGAGGCGGCCGCTCTCGCTTCGGGCTTGCCGGCTCTAGCCGACGATTCGGGCCTTTGCGTCGATGGTCTCGGCGGCGATCCCGGCATCTATTCGGCGCGATGGGCGGGCAAGCCTGCCGATTTCCCGGCCGTCATGGCGCGGATCGATGCCATGCTGACCGAACGCGGCTTGATGAGTGACGCGCAACGCCGCGCTCATTTCGTGGCGGCCTTGTCGGTGGTTTGGCCGGATCGTCAACGCCTGACCGTCGAAGGCAAGGTCTTCGGCACGGCGGTGCCACCGCGCGGGATCTTGGGCTTTGGCTACGATCCGATGTTCCGACCCGACGGCCATGACAAAACCTTTGGTGAGATGACGGCAATGCAGAAACACGGCATTCCGATCGACGGCTCGCAGGCGCTGTCGCATCGGGCGCGGGCGTTCCAGCTGCTCGCCGCACAGCTGTTTACCGCCCGGTGATGCCATGTTTTACGCCGCATTCACGATTGCGTGTCGAGACGTGACGATAGCGGCGGCTCCATGGCATAAGGGCGCATGAGCGTTCTTCCATCAAACGGCGAATCGGGTTTCGGCATCTACGTCCATTGGCCGTTCTGCCTCTCGAAATGCCCCTATTGCGACTTCAACAGCCATGTCCGCCAAGTGCCGGTCGACGAAACGCGGTTCCTCAGCGCGTTCAAGACTGAACTCGCGCATCGCGCCCGGTTGACCCCCGGCCGCGTTGTGGAATCGATCTTCTTCGGCGGCGGCACCCCCTCGCTGATGCGGCCCGAGACCGTGGCCGGCATCCTCGACGCCATCGCGGTCCATTGGACCATTGACCCGAACACCGAAGTGACGCTGGAGGCCAATCCGACCAGCGTCGAGGCCACACGATTTCGCGGCTATCGGGCTGCGGGGATCAATCGCGTGTCGCTCGGCGTCCAAGCCATGAACGATCCCGACCTGAAGGCCCTCGGCCGTCTTCACAGCGTCGACGAAGCCATGGCGGCGGTCGGCATCGCGGCGTCCATCTTTTCGCGCTTCTCCTTCGATTTGATCTATGCGCGACCGGGCCAGACGCCTGCCGCCTGGGCAGCCGAACTCGACGTCGCCATCGATCGCGCCGCCGAACATCTCTCGCTCTATCAATTGACGATCGAGCCCGACACGATGTTCGAGAAGCTCTACCGGGCCGGCAAGTTGCAGATGCCCGATCAGGACGTCTCGCGTGCGCTATGGGACGTGACGCAGGAGACGACGGAAAAGCGCGGCCTCCCGGCCTATGAAATTTCCAATCATGCGCGGCCGGGCGCCGAGTCGCGGCACAACCTCGTTTATTGGCGCTACGGCGAATATGCCGGGGTCGGTCCCGGCGCACATGGGCGTGTGTTGACCCCGAACGGCCGGCGCGCCCATTCGACGGAGCGGCATCCCGAAATGTGGCTCACCGTCGTCGAGGGCGAAGGCCACGGCATCATCTCGGACGAGCCGCTCTCACCGGAGGAACAGGCCGACGAATTTCTGCTGATGGGGCTGCGCCTCGTCGAGGGCATCGACCCGGCGCGCTATGAGACGCTCGCCGGTCGGCCGCTCGATCGCTCGCGCGTGTCGTCGCTGGTCGAGGAAGGCATGGTCGAGAAGACAGCGACCGGCCGCATCCGCGTCACCAAGGACGGGTTTCCGGTGCTCGACGCCGTCGTGGCCGATCTCGCGGCGTAGAGGTCGGCGGCCCAACGAAGGCGATCATGTTCAGCCTAAAGGGCAGCGACGACGTCGATGCCCATGCGTTCTGACTTTACGTGTTGTTACCCGAGAAGCTACGCGGCGCCGGGCTGACCGTGGTGGCGGCGCCATTGTTGATCTGCAGCACCGCGAGGCCACGCTCGTTCGGACCCTCGGCCCGGAACCGGAAGACGCCATCGGCCCCGTTGAAGCCGGATGGATTGGTCAGGGTCGATTCGGCGAAGCGCTGCGAGCCTTGCGTGCGGGCCAGGGCCGAGACGAGCGACACGGAATCGTAGGACAGCGTGGCGATACGCGCGGGATCGCTGCCGAATTTGGCACGATAGCGGGCCGCAAAAGCATTGAAGCCGGTGTTTTCCGGCGTCGCGAACCAGGCGCCCTGCAGCGCCGGCAGCTTCAACACGCGAGCGTCGTTCCAGATGCCGGTGCCGAGGATCTGCACCTTGTGGCTATCGATGCCATTCGCGGTCAAGGCCTGGGCTACGGCCGGCATCGCCTCCGCCTGATCCGGAATGAACAGCGCGTCGACCTGCGAGAGATTGGCGCCGATGCGGGCGACGGCCGCATTCAGCGTGCTGGGCTGATAGCGCTCGATCGCCTGCACCCGGATATTGCGGCGAGCGGCGGCCTGCTGGAATTCGGCGAGCGCCACATTGCCGTAATCGTTCTCCGGCACGAGGGCCGCGAAGGACTTCTTGCCCTGCGCGGCGGCATAATCGACGATCCGGTCGACGTAGCTCTCGATCAGGAACGAGAGAAGATAGACGCCGTGCGATGCGGCACCCGTATCGGTCGAAAAGCCGATCACCGGGCGATTGGCCGCCTTGGCGACCCGCGCGGCTTCGCGCACATCCCCGGCGAACAGCGGACCGAGCACCAGTTCGGCACCTTCATTGATGGCCGCCTGCGTCGCGTCCCGCGCGCCGTCGGGGGTCGATCGGTCGTCCTTCACCAGAATCGTGAGATCGTTGGAGCCCGATTCGGCATAGGCCAGTTCGGCCGCATTGCGGAGCGACGTGCCAATCGAGCTCGGGTTGCCGTTCTGCGTCAGCGGGAGGATCAGCGCAACCTTATCGGGCCCGTTGCCGATCTGGCTCGAGGAGATGCCGCCGAGCGGCTTCGATTGGACCGGCGACGTAGGGGCCGAGAGAGGCGCATCCGCCAAGGGGCCGCCACCCGGTGATTGCCCACAGGCTGCCAGCAAAGCCGCGAGGCTCACGACGGTTGCGGCCGAGAAGATCGCACGAAAGGTCGTCAACTGAATACTCCGACTCTGACGACCGATGACGCGCGATCGGGCCGCATAAACCAAACCCGAACCACCCTTGGTGAGATCGGACCGTGACAGCGAAAGTTAGTACCGCTTGGACAACGACAGGTAAACTAGGGCAAAGCATGGCGATTCAATCTGTCTCCGCGTTTTCTGCAGGACAGTGGCTTGAGGGACGCGCGCCATGATCGACCACAAGCAAGACGCACCCGACGCGGCGGCCTTCGGGCGGTCGCATGACGCGGGGCGCGCGCAGGATATGAGCTTTACGGCGCTCGGCCTGCGCGCAGAGGCACAACGGATCGAGCCCGGTCTCCATATCGTCGCGACGCCGATCGGCAATCTCGGCGACATCTCGTTTCGCGGCGTCCGAACGCTGGCGGCCGCCGATGCGGTTCTGGCCGAGGACACGCGCGTGACCAAGACGCTGTTGGCCCACTACGGCATCTCGACGCCGCTTGTCGCCTATCACGAGCATAACGCCGCGGCGATGCGGCCCCAGTTGCTCGAGCGCCTGCGGGGCGGGGCGGCGCTAGCGCTCGTGTCCGACGCCGGAACGCCGCTGATCTCCGATCCCGGCTTCAAGCTGGTGGCGGAGGTCGCGGCCGAGGGGCTCCCGGTCACCGCCGTTCCGGGCGCATCCGCCGTGCTGGCCGCCCTCACGGTCGCGGGCCTGCCGACGGATCGCTTTTTCTTTGAAGGGTTTCTACCGTCCCGCACCGCCGCGCGACGGCAGCGGATCGCCGAGCTCGGCGCTATTCCGGGAACGCTGGTGTTTTTTGAATCGGCACGCCGCGTCACCGAGATGCTCGCCGATCTCGCGGCCGTGCTGGGGCCGCGCGATGCCGCCGTGGCGCGCGAACTCACCAAACATTACGAAACGGTGCGACGTGGCCCGCTCGATCGGCTCGCGGCGGAGTTTCTTGCAGAAGGTCCGCCACGGGGTGAGATCGTGGTGCTGGTCGCGCCGCCGATCGAGGGCAAACCCGTCTTCGCGGAGACCGATCTCGATGCGAAGATCGGCGAGGCCATGCAGCGCCTGTCCGTCAAGGATGCGGCAACCGTGGTGGCGGCCGACACCGGCCTACCGCGCCGACAGGTTTATGCCCGCGCCATCGAACTTGCGGCCCGCAACCCGCGCCAACCATGATCGACCGGATATGACCCGCGATCGAGCGATCGCCAACGCGTTCGGCCTGCGGGCCGAAATGGTCGCGACGCTTTTGCTGGTCTGCAAAGGCTATTGGCCGCTCGCCCGCAACTATAAAGTGCGTGGCGGCGAGATCGACATCATCGCGCGGCGCGGCGGAACCGTGATTTTCGCCGAGGTCAAGGCGCGACCGCGCCTCGCTGACGCCATGGTGGCGATCTCGGCCACCAAGCGCCAGCGCATCGAGCGCGCCGCCAGGGTTTGGCTGTCGAGCAACCCTTGGGCGGCTCATTGCGTCCTGCGGGGCGACGGCGTCTTCGTGGCGCCGAGGGCATGGCCCAGCCATGTCGAGGACGCGTTTCGGTTGAACCTGATGTGAGGGTTAAAGCCCTGCGGCGGCGCGCAAGGCGGCATTGATGCGATCCTGCCACCCTGGCCCATCGGCCTGGAAGGCTTCGAGCACATCTTGATCGAGCCGCAACGACACGGTTTCCTTTGCGTTGGGGATCGCGGGTTTTTTGACAGCCTCAGGAATGGTCGGGGCCGCCGGCCGGAACACCGCCTCGGCAGCGTCCCACGGGTCCTTCGAGCGGCGCGGCGGTTTCATCGCATGGGTCCATCAGCTTCGGCCGGAGCGGGTATCGCGCGGCGCGTTTTTGTATAGGCCACCGTGCCGGCCCCGAGAAGCGCAAGCCTTAGGCGACAAGCCCTTCGGCGCTGGGGTCGGTTTCGGCCAAGGCGCGCAACTGTTTGGCAAGCGCGCCGAACGTTGTGTCGCCCTTGTTCAACACCTGACTGGCGCCCCGCAGGCGCTTGCGATCAGCCAGGGTCAAGTCGGCGGCCGTTAAGACGATCACGGGTGTTTCGGCGCAACCGGCTATCTCCCGAAACTTCGGCAGGAACGCAAAGCCATCCATGATCGGCATGTTGACGTCGAGAACCACGACCTGCGGCACGCCCTCGGCCACCCGATCGAGCGCCTCCTGACCGTTGGCGGCTTCGACGACCGTCCAGCCATCGCGCTCGAGCACCACCCGCATCCGCTCGCGGGTATCTGCCTCATCATCGACCACGAGGACCGTGCCGCCCGCCTCGCGGAACCGGTCCATCACCTGCTTGAACCTGTCCCATTGAACCGGCTTCAAGACATATTCGGAGGCCCCCAGCGACAAAGCCAAGCCGCGTTCGCTCACAAAGGTGATCATGACGACCGGAATGGCCTCGAGCGCCGGATCGGATTTGAGCACGCTGAGCACAGACCACCCATCCATGCCGGGCATCATCACATCAAGCAGAATCGCACGCGGTTTCATGGCCCGCGCCATCTCGATGCCGGTCCGGCCATCGGCCGCCGTGCGCGCACCAAATCCCTCGCGCGCGAGAAAGCGGGACATCAACTCCCGCTGGGCCGGATCGTCGTCGATGACCAGCACCCAGTCTTTTTCGATGTCGGCGCTTCCGCCCGGGCGCGTCGTCGTCGCGTCGGCCGCTGTTTCGTCCTGATCGTGAAGCTCGCTCGGCGAGGGCGACCAGACGGCCGGCACCATCACGGTGAAGACGCTGCCCTGACCAAGCCCGCTCTCGACCGCGATGTCGCCGCCCAACATGACGCTAAACGCCTTCGAGATCGATAGGCCGAGCCCCGTTCCGCCGAACTTCCGGGTTGTCGACGCATCCGCCTGACTGAACCGCAGGAAGAGTTTTTCCAATTGCTCCGCCGACATGCCGATGCCCGTGTCGCTGACCCGAAACGACAGCCACTGCGCCGGGCCTGCCCCCACGATGCGGGTCGCCCCCAGCGTGATGGTCCCGCCTTCGGTAAATTTCGCGGCGTTGCTCAGAAGGTTGAGCAGGATCTGCCGAAGCTTGGTGACATCCGATTGCATGACGCCGAGATCGTGACCGAGATCCAGGACCAACCGATTACCCTTCTTGTCGATCAGGCCTTGCACGGTCGAGGCCACCTCCTGGAGCGTGGTCGCCGTGTCGAATGTCTCCGAGAAAACCTCCATCTTGCCGCTCTCGATCTTCGACAGATCGAGCACGTCGTTGATGAGGCCGAGCAAATGGCGCGCGTTAGCTTCCACCTTGCGAAGATCGGGCGAGAGTTCGGTCGGATCGGCGCCGTCGGCGATTTCCTCCTGCATCATCTCGCTGTAGCCGATGATGGCCGACAGCGGGGTCCGCAGCTCGTGGCTCATGTTGGCGATGAAATCACTCTTGGTGCGATTGGCTTCTTCGGCCGCATCCTTCGCGGCGCTGAGCCGGTCCTCCGCGTCGCGCATGTCGGTGACGTCGGTGTTGGTCCCGAACCAACCGAGAATGCGACCGTTGGGGTGAGACTCGTCCGGACGATCGTGGATCGGCATGGCACGCGATAGAAACCAGCGATACTCGCCATCTTTGCCGCGGAGCGGAAACGTATCCTCCCATTCGGCGCCGTCGCTGAACGCCTTGGCGATATGGGCCACCACACGCTCCATGTGGTCGGGGTGATGCACGTCCTGCCAGCCCCAGCCCTGCATCTTCTCGGGCGTCGTGCCGGTGTAGTCATACCAGCGGCGATTGTACCACACGATCGCACCCTCGGGATCGGTCATCCAGGCGAGTTGCGAGATGGAATCGGCCAGGGTGCGGAATTTGGCCTCGCTCGATCGCAAGGCTTCTTCGGCGCGACGCCGCTCCGTGCTGCCCCAGAGTTGCTCGATCGCTCGGGCCGGCTCGAGATCCAGCACCACGTCCGGCGTGCAATCCGTGAACACGATGGCGCTGCCGAGTATCGCGCCGTCCTCCGCCGTCATCGGATAGGACGAGTAGCGAGCCACGAAGGACGACCCGTCTTTGCGCCACAGCAACTCAGTGTCGAGCCGCACGGATCGGCCGCTCGTCAACGTATGGATCAGCGGACAAGCCTCGATCGGAAACGGCGAGCCGTCCGGTCGCGTGTGGTGGATGGTCTGATGCATGTTGCGCCCGAGAAGCTCGTCGGCTGTCTCGTAACCAAGAAGCGCGATGGCAGCCGGATTGACGAAGATGCACAGCCCCGCCCGATCGACGCCGTAAACGCCGTCGCTGACCGCATCGGCGAAGCCGAACCACTTTGAGACCACCTGGCCGCCCAGTTCCAGGGCGGTGCGGTCGACCGGCTCGGCCAAAAATTCCTGCGACGATTGTGACATCTCGGCTCCGGCTATCCGCAACCCGAGCGTTTTCTGCGCCGAGCTCAACGGACGTCAATCGCCAAACCTCAGGATCGATCCAAAGAGGCGTCTTACGCTGGGAGCGGGAGGCTTTCGGCCTCGGCCACGGCCGGTGAGGGATCTGCGGCCGGCACGCGAGCCGCCGTAGCTCGACAGAAGGCGAGTAGTTCACCCAGAGACAGCACGAGATGTTCGTCGCCACCCTCGGCACGCAGCTCTGACAAAAGCGGGCTATCGCGGCCCGCGTGCCAAAGCCCGACGACAATGACGGCCTGCGGCATTTGCTTCTGAATGCGCTTGATGAAGTAGCGGATGCCCGAGACGGTACTTCCCTCCTCCAGCATGGACAGGCAGCACAGGACGGTCCGGTCCATGTTGGCCGGCATCGCGCGCGCCGATCCGAGCACGAGATTGGGCTCCATCCGGGCGCCGAAACCGTCAGCGACTAAGGATTGCACCGCCATCGTGGCGGCGAGATCATCGAGCTGTCCACGCCCCGGAATGCAGATCACGGCACCCTCGCGCCGCCAATGGTCCGGGAGCGATGCTGTTTCGACGGCCCCGGCATGAGGCCGCACGGTATCGGCACTGAGGCGAGCCAGCAGAGCTTCGATCTGGGCGTGGATCGCTTCGAGGCGCTCGAACGCCAGCGTGTCGCGGGCCAGATCGCCCTGTGCCAGAGCCAAGCCGGACAAGGCGACTTTGTCGTAATAGTCGGTCAGCGATGTTGTCGCGATCTGCTTGGCGGCCGCCGGGGCCAAGGCCAAAGCCTGGCCCTCGAGCGCGCGCTGATAGAAGGTTTCGGCGGGCGTGAGTGGCGGTCGATCGCCGAGGATCACGTCGAGAAACGCCAGCGCCTCGACGTGGCGGCCGATCACCACCAGACACACGGTCAACGGCGTCGCGATCAGAAGGCCGACCGGCCCCCAGAGGAGCGCCCAGAAAGCCGTTGCGACGATGACGGCCAAAGGCGAAAGCCCGGTGCTATGCCCATAGATCAGCGGCTCGATCACTTGACCCATGATCATCTCGGACCCGACGAACAGGGCCAGCACCAAGAGAGCGAGCGACCAGCCCGGCGAGACCGCGATGGCCAGGAGAAGCGGCGGGACCACCGCAACCACGACGCCGACGAAGGGAACGAACCGCATCGTCGCCGCGAGAATCCCCCACAGGAGGGGGTTGGGCAGGCCGACGAACCACAAGCTGACGCCGATCAGCACACCGAACGAGGCATTGAGCGCGAGTTGGAATAAAAAATACCGCGAGAGCCTGCTGGCCGCGTCGTTCATGGCCAAGATCGTCCGATGCAGATCGTGACGTCCGACAAGCCGAACCAGCCGATCACGCAGATCCTCGCTCGACATCAGAATGAACAAGGTGAAGACCAGCACGATGCCGCCGGTCGCCAGCGGACCGAGCAGCGGCTGCGCGAGCGTCTTGGCGAGCGACAGGCCCGACACGTCCTGCAGTCCGAGCGTCGCGGCCGGATTATCGGCCGGCTTCTTGTCTGCGGCTGGAGCGCTGCCCGCGTCCGGTTTCGCGGTCATGCCTTTGGTATATTGCTCGATGAAGCCGACGCCTTTGGAAAGCGCGTTCCATTTCTCCGTGATGGTGGTGCGATAGGCCGGCAGACTGGTGGCCAGCGATGTGGCCTGCCCCCCGACCACGACGCCAAGGCTCCCGATCGCTCCGAAGGCCAGCGCCACCACGATCAGAACCGACAGAACCCGCGGCAGTCTGAGGCGTTGAAGAAGGTTACAGGCCGGTGCGAGAACGAAGGCCAGTAAGGCGGCCAACACCAGCGGCACCATGAGTTCCTGGCCAAAGTAGAGCGCCGCGACCGTGATGGTACCCGCATACATGACCGGCAGAATGGACCGGCTATCCGACGGCGGCAGGATCACGGTATCGTCTGTCGATGACTGGCTCACTGGCGATTCCTGTCCAAGCGGGATGGTCGACGCTGGTGGATGAACGACCATTCGACTAACACACATGGAACGCCAGTAGATGCACAAGGAGCCACGATGACCAAACTACTCCTTGTCGAAGACCACGAGGAACTCTGGGACTTTCTGTCGAGACGGCTCAGGCGCCGCGGGTTCGACGTTGTCCTGGCGCATAACGGCCAGCAAGCGCTCGAAAAGGTGGCGAGCGACGAGCCGGATTTAATGTTGCTCGATATGGATCTCCCGATCATGGATGGTTGGACCGTGGCCAAAACGCTGCGGACACAATCAAACGCGATCCCGATCATTGCTTTGACGGCGCATGCGATGAGCGGCGATCGAACCAAGGCACTGGCCGCAGGCTGCGACGAATATCATTCGAAACCGGTCGATTTCGACCTTTTGCTGACCCAGGTCGACGAGGTGCTGCTGCGCCGGGAAGAGAAGGAGGCCTAAGCGTCTCATGCGCGAGGCCCCGAACACCTGGCTCGCCTCGGCTGTCAGGACGGCATGTCGAGCCAGGCCCGGCAGGTGCGGCTCACCTTGGCCCGGTTGGGACGAATGCAGGTCTTAAGCTGTTTGGACGCCGACAACCGGTGATCGCAAAGCCTCTCCATGTCGCCCGCGCAGGCCGCCAATTGCTGCTCGCGCCGGCTCTGACCTTGCGCCCCGGCCAGGGCGGCGGTCGAGAGTGTCAGGAGCAGCAGCGCGCCGCAAACCATTCGGGTCAACATGATCGCAAAGGTCCTTGTGATGAACCCGCCAGAACGGCGGGCGATTTGTGAATGGTCACGTCGCAGCGGCACATGCTAGAGGGCTTCGAACTGCTACGGGAGCCGCCTCGCATGATCCTTTTCGAAACGACACAGAAAAGCCAGGTCTGGCTGAATCCGCTCGACGTCACGTCGATCGAGCATGTTCACACAGGCTCGGTCGTGACCATGAACAATGGATCGAAATTCTTTCTGGTTTTGGAGCCGGCCGTCGTGGCGGAACAGATCCATGTGGCATTCGGCGACGAGGACATGGCGGATGACGACATGTCAGACGCGGTCACGCCCTCCGTCTCTTAAAACACACTACCCGGCGAGGCTGACTCGCCGGGAGTTCTGCCGAGGCGCGAGACCCCAGGTTTCGGGACCGGATCTCGCTTGCTGGAACAGCACCAGCCCGGCCTGCCCCCCTTCCCGCGTCAGACTCGCCTCCGTGCAGGTTCCGGCGATCTCGCGGCCGCTTTCGCGAAGATGCGCTCGCGAATTGCAAAAGAGCGCTAGCCGTGCGCGCTCCTGCGCCGAAAAGCCCAGCGACAACTCGCGTGACTGGCTTGGCGTCGACCGGCAAATCTGAGCGAACAAAGCATCCGAGATGGGGCAAACATCCTCGGACGGGCGGCCGTGGTTCGCTGTCGACGTATTTTGCATCACCAAGCTCCAAGCCTTCGCAACGTTGAAGAGCCTCGACCATGATGGTTAACGAACTGTAACGGCCACACACCCGCCATCAATTCGCGAACAAACATGCTCCGCATTCTGACCCGCAATAGACGGATGATGTGCATGAAAACACTTGCTGAACGTCAGCCCCAAGACGTTCAACTCAGTCGCGGAACCCAAACGACACATCGTTCTCGTTTTCATCCGACGTTGCTACGCTCAAGCAAATCTCAAAAAGGATCTACTTACGACACTGGCCACGTTTGTGACTGAACTGCAACAGACTGGACCAAAGCAGGGCGACGCCGAACAAACGCTTTGCCTGTGCAAGCTTATCTCGATTTATGAAGGGAGACATTTGTTTAAGAGGATTCGACGATGCATACCAGACTAGCGATGATCGCCACCGCAATCGCCGGGTTGACGTCGGGAGCCGCTTTCGCCGCTGATCTGCCGCTGCGGAGCGCACCGCCTGCCTTCGTGGCTCCACTCCCGATCTTCACCTGGACCGGCGCTTACTTCGGCATCAATGCGGGTGCAGTGTTCGACGCCGACACCCGCTACCGCACCACCGGTGCGACGGCTGGCAACCAGGCCGCGATCACCGGCAATTTCCGTCCGGGCCAATACCGCACCCAAGACAGCGGCTTCACGGCAGGCGGCACGATTGGTTACAATTACCAGTTCGGCGTCGGCAACGGCCTCGTGATCGGTATCGAGGCTGATGCCGCCTATACGGATCTGTCGAAGACCGCCAACAACTTCGCCTTGATCGGCGGCGCCACCTACCTGACCCAGTATCGCTCGGGTCTCGACTATCTCGGCACAGTTCGCGGCCGCATCGGCTATGCCTATAACCAGTTCCTGATCTACGGCACGGGCGGCTTCGCCTACGGCGGCGTGAACAGCCGTCAGACGCTCTTCGCCGCCGATGGCACCGGAATCTTCACCGGCAGCCGAAGCTCGACCGAAACGGGTTACGCTTACGGCGGCGGCGTCGAATATGCGCTGCCCACAGGATCGTTCCTCAACTTCTTCCACTCGAGCGCCGTCACCATCAAGGCCGAATACCTGCATTACGATCTCGGCAGCCGGACCCTTGCTGTGAACGCGATCAACACCGGCATTGGCCAGTACAATTCTCGTGTGCGCGCCGATGGCGACATCGCCCGCGTCGGTCTGAACTACAAGTTCTGATCGAGCAGCCGTCCGACGTCGTCGGTCGCACGGTTCGTAGTCATCTAACGCTCCGGCCCAAAACAGATCTATGTTTTGGGCCGGAGCGCGTCTACGCGATCACGGTGCGCCGTCGCGCGTCAGCCGCCCTCGTGAAAATGATCGTAGATCCGCTTCGCGGTCGCGGCATTCAGGCCCGGCACCTTTTCGAGATCGGCCAGCGTCGCCCGCCCGATCGCCTTGGCGGTGCCGAACGCGTGGAGAAGCGCCCGCTTGCGGGCCGGCCCGATGCCGCCGATCTCCTCCAGCGGGCTTTTGGTGAAATCTTTCTTGCGGCGCGCCCGATGCGTCCCGATCGCAAATCGATGCGCCTCGTCCCGCAGTCGCTGAACAAAGTAGAGCGCGGGATCGCGTTCGTGCAGCTTGAACGGCTCACGCCCGGCCGCAAAGAAGGTTTCGCGCCCGGCATTGCGCTCCGGCCCCTTGGCGATACCCACCACCGCCACGCCATGCGGCGCGCCGCCCTCGCCGAACATCACGGGCACGCCAAGCTCGACCAGGGTCTCGCGCACGACCTCAAGCTGCCCTTTGCCGCCGTCGATCAGGATCAAGTCCGGCCATTGCGGCGTGTCGCCGACTTCCGACAGCGGGGTCGCCTCCCGATCCTCTGATCGGTCCTCGGCGATTCCGGTCTGATGGGCCAGCACGTCGGCCGCCTCGGGCGGAAGATCCGTCGCCGATCCGCGCGCACCATCGGCCTGACCGACCGTTGCGGCCGGCGGCGCATCCTTCATGAGCCTCGCAAAGCGGCGACGCAGCATGTCCCGCATCATGCCGAAATCATCGCCGGGCGTGAACAGCTTGTCGTTCATGTTGAAGGTTCGGTAATGCGGCTTCAAGAAGCCCGAAGGTCCGGCCACGATCATGGCGCCCACCGCGTTGGTGCCCATGATGTGCGAGTTGTCGTAGACCTCGACTCTATTGAGTGTCCGGGTCACACCGAAGGCGGCCCCGAGCGCGGTCAGAAGCTTTTCCTGGCTGGCGGTGTCGGATAATTTGCGTGACAGCGCCTCCCGCCCATTTTGGGCCGCATGATCGACCAGATCTTTCTTCTCGCCCCTCTGCGGCACGGCGATCTCGACGCGATAGCCCGCGCGCTCGCACAAGGCGGCCTCGAGCAGGCCCTGGTCATCGACAGAATGCGACAGCAGAATGAGACGCGCCGGCGGCTTGTCGAGGTAGAATTGCGCCAGAAACGCACCCAGCACCTCGGCTGGCCCGAGGCTCCGATCGGCGCGCGGATAATAGGCGCGATTGCCCCAGTTCTGATACGTGCGGAAGAAGAAGACCTCCACCGCATATTGTCCGGCTTCTTCGAGGATTGTGAAAACATCCGCTTCCTCCACGCTCTTCGGGTTGATGCCCTGCGTGCCCTGGATGGCCGACATGGCGGCGATGCGGTCGCGCAACCGCGCCGCCCGCTCGAACTCCATCGCGTCGCTGGCCGACACCATATCGAGCGCGAGACGCTCCCGCACAGCGCGGCTCTTGCCGGTTAAAAAGCCGCGCGTCTCCTCGACCAGTTCGGCATAATCCTCGCGACTGACCTCGTCGGTGCACGGCCCGGCGCAGCGCTTGATCTGATGCAGCAGGCACGGCCGTGTGCGGTTCTCGAAATAGCTGTCCGAGCAGGAGCGGAGCAGAAAAGCGCGCTGCAGCGCCGCCAGCGTGCGGTTCACCGCCATGACGCTCGCAAACGGACCGAAATAGTCGCCTGTCCGGTTGCGTGCGCCGCGATGTTTGGTGAGTTGCGGCGCGCGATGGTCCCCCGTGACCAGAATATAGGGGAAAGACTTGTCGTCGCGGAGCAGCACGTTGAACCGCGGCCGCATCTGCTTGATATAGTTGGCTTCGAGGAGCAGCGCTTCGGTTTCGGTCGCGGTCGATACGAACATCATCGAGGCGGTGGCGGCAATCATTTGCGCGATGCGACGCGAATGGCCCGTCGCCCGCGTATAGCTCGCGACCCGCTTCTTCAGGCTCTTGGCCTTGCCGACGTAGAGCACCTCGCCGGCGTCGTTCAGCATGCGATAGACACCCGGCCCGAGCGGGAGCGCGCTCCAATAGCGGCGGATCACGGCCGCGCCGCTGCGGACCGAGGCCGGAGCGGCGCTCTCGTCATCCAACCCGAGATCGATCCCCGAGGCGGCCTCGTCAAACCCGTCGGCGTCGTCCTCGCTCAGACGATCGTCGCTGACCTCTTGGCTCATCATCTCCTGCTGCCGCAGCTCTGGTTGCTCTTGCCCGGTATCCGAGGCGTCGTGGGTCGAAAGGGGGGCGGACCGATTCATCGGCACAACATAAGCACCGGCCGGCGGCGCGGGAAGACGACGGACGCACCCATCGCGCCTCAGTCCCCATAATGCAAGTTCTGCCAGCAAAAGCCGTCGGATCCCGGCCCGGTGGGTTGCCCCGGCCCCGTAAGCCCGCTACCTCCGCTGCGGGCGTGGGCTTCGGTCGATGCTCGTCCTTGTGTTACGTTTGCGCCGAAGTGTGATCATGCAGGACCTCAACCGTCGTCGTGTCGTTTCGGGCCTCGCGGCCGGAGCAGCCCTCGGCCTCGCGCCGCGCGCCTTCGCCCAAACCGCTCCGGGGCAGCCCGTGCCGAAATTTGGCTTTGAAGATGTTCTGAAACGTGCCCGTGAACTCGGCACCGCGCCGTTCGAGGCGACGCCCCCGGCCCTCCCGGATTCGATCGCCAGGCTCGACTTCGATGCTTGGCGCGACATCCGGTTCAGGCCCGACAGGGCGCTGCTCGGCCAGGACGGCAGTCCGTTCCGGTTGGAGATGTTCCATCTCGGCCATCTCTATCCCCGCCCCGTCACGGTCAACATCGTGCATGAAGGGATCGCGACACCCGTCCCCTATTCGACCGGGCTGTTCGACTACGGCCGCAACAAGATCGACAAGCCGCTGCCGGTCAACCTCGGCTTCGCCGGCTTCAGGCTTCATTATCCGCTGAACCGTCCCGACGTCATGGACGAGGTCATTGCGTTTTTGGGTGCGAGCTACTTCCGCTTTCTCGGCCGCAATCAGCATTACGGCATGTCGGCCCGCGGCCTGACCGTGAATGCAGGCACCGACAACGAGGCATTCCCGTTCTTCCGCGAATTCTGGATCGAGGCGCCGGCACCGGGGGCGACGCGCGTGACGATTTATGCGCTGCTCGACGGCGACGCCGTCACTGGCGCGTTCCGGTTCGATCTTTATCCCGGCAACGAAACCGTCGTGGATGTCGATATGACGCTCTTTCCGCGCCGGTCGGGTGCCAAGATCGGCATCGCAGCGCTGACGTCGATGTTTTTCACGAGCCAGAACGACCGCCGCTTTTCAGGCGACTTCCGCCCAGAACTGCACGATTCCGACGGTCTGCTGCTCCATTCCGGCACCGGCGAATGGATTTGGCGTCCGCTGCGGAACCCCGCCATGACGGAGGTCTCGGCCTTCCTCGACAGCAACACCGCCGGCTTCGGCCTGCTGCAACGCGATCGCAGCTTCGAGGACTATCAAGACCTCGATCTGAATTACGAATTGCGGCCGAGCTACTGGGTCGAGCCACGGGGCACCTGGGGCGAGGGCCGTGTCGAACTGGTGGAACTACCGACCTCCGACGAGACCAACGACAATATCGTCGCGGCCTGGACGGCGCATGACCCGATCGAGCAAGGCAAGTCGGTTTCCTACGCCTACAGCATCACGTCGAGCCTCAACCTCACCCGCCTGTCGCCGGGTGGGCGGGTTAGCAAGACTTTCCAGACCCAGGCGCGCTCGCTCGGGTCCAACGAGGTCGTGGCACCCGGATCACGCCGCTTCCTGATCGACTTCTCGGGCGGCGATCTTTCCTATTTCAGCGCAGACCCCTCGCTCGTCAGTGTCGTGCCGACCTCCACCAGCGGCAAGATCACGCGCTCGTTCCTGGTCCCCAACCCGCATATCGGCGGGTTCCGCGCGGCGATCGACGTGGCGCTCGACCCGAACCAGAGCACGGATCTGCGCGCTTTTCTTAAAGCGGGCGATCGCGCCCTCACCGAGACATGGACCTTTCCGTGGAAAGCCGTTTAGGCGCGCGGCCCGCGTTCCGCACCGAACCGCTGCTGCGCGAGGCGCGACCGGACGACCTCGACGCGCTGGAACGCTTGGAATTGGCGGCCTTCCAGTCGGATCGGCTCTCGCGCCGCAGTCTGCGCTACTTCATCGCAGCGCCGACCACTTACGTTCCGGTGGCGGAACACGAGGCCGTGGTGGCGGGCTATGCGATGATCGGCTTTCGGGCCGGCTCGGCGCTCGGACGCATCTTTTCGTTGGCGGTCGACCCCGGCTTTGGCCGGCTCGGCATCGGACGCGCGCTTCTCATCGCCTGCGAGGAACGCGCCCGCAAGCGGGGCAGTCGTGCGGTCCGTCTCGAGGTTCGTGCCGACAATTCTGCCGCCATCGCGCTCTATGAGGCTTCGGCTTATCGACGGTTCGGCAGCGAGCCCGGCTATTACGAGGACGGGGCGACGGCGCTACGCTTCGAAAAGTCGCTCGCGACGTGACCAGACCGGACCGATGCGGCCTTGACGCCGAGCCGGTCGGGGGAGCCAAATCGGTCGATCAGGCGCCCTGGTGCGGCGGCCGATCCGGGTTCGTTACGGCAAAGGCGAAACCAGATCGTCAAAAAGGACTGTCATGAGCAAAGGTGTCGAGGGGGGAAGCTGGATCGATCGTGCCCTCGAGGCCGGGCATATCGTCGAGCCCGAACTCGATCCACCTTTCGACGTGCTCGAGCCGGATGTGCTCGGCTCCTGCCTCGTTCTGTCGTCACCGCATTCGGGCAGTGCCTATCCGGCGCGTTTCCTCGCTAGCGCCCGTCTCGATCCGATCAGCCTGCGCCGATCGGAGGATGCATTCGTCGACCAATTGTTCATGGGCGCCCGGGCGTTCGGGGCACCGCTGCTGCGCGCGCGATTTCCTCGCGCCTATCTCGACGTCAACCGCGAACCGTATGAGCTCGATCCGCGCATGTTCGACGGGCGCTTGCCACCTTTCGTCAACTCACGCTCCATGCGCGTTGCCGGCGGGCTCGGCACGATCGCGCGCGTCGTCGGCGAGGCGCAGGAAATCTACCTGAAGCGGCTGAGCGTCGACGAAGCGATCCGCCGGATCGAATATCTCTACAAACCCTATCATGCGACCCTGCAGGGCCTCGTCGACAGGGCCATGATGCAGTTCGGTCAGACGCTGCTGATCGATTGCCATTCGATGCCCTCGTGTGCCTTGGGTTCGGCCCATGGACCGATGAACCGGGATGATCGGCTTAAAGCCGATTTCGTCATCGGTGACCGCTATGGCACGAGTTGCGGACGGGCCATCACCGAAACCGCCGATGCCGTCCTCAGCGGTCTTGGCTACGCGGTCGAACGCAACAAACCTTACGCGGGCGGCTTCATCACCGAAAATTACGGCCATCCGGCTGGAGGGCGGCATGCCCTTCAAATCGAGGTCAATCGCGCCCTTTATATGAACGAAAGGCTGATGCAGCATGGTCCGGCTTTCGAGACGGTCGCGTCTCATCTCTCGGACGTCATGGCGGCTCTGGCGGCACTGATGGACGGCATGAGCGCGACCGAACGCGCTGCAGCGGAGTAAACGGTGCCGAGGCATCAGCGCTCGGATGGACCTCGGCCGAAAAACCTGCCACCAAAACGAAAGAGGCCGCTCGCGTTACCACAAGCGGCCCAAGTCTAGGGAGGAAACGCCCAAGGAGGGCATATGCAGCAAGATCATTGCCGCACCGCCGCAATATGCCATCGCACTGCAACAAATGCAAGCCCCTTGCAATAATTCCCGCCGACCGAGCGAATACTCTCACGCTTTCACGGTGACCCGGAGCCAGCATGACCACAGTCGACTTCGAAGCCTTCGTGTCCGATCTGGCGAAAGCCGCCGGCGACATAATCCTGCCGTTCTTCCGCACGCGGGTTGCGACGCAGGATAAAGCCATCGGTGCGGCCTTCGATCCGGTCACGGAGGCGGACCGCGCCGCCGAGACGGTCATGCGCCGGATGATCCTCGATACGTTCCCGGCCCATGGCATCGTCGGTGAGGAATTCCCCGATCATCAATCCGATGCGGATTACGTTTGGGTGCTGGATCCGATCGACGGAACCAAGAGCTTCATCTCCGGACTTCCGCTCTGGGGCACGCTCATCGGGCTCGAACACCACGGCCAGCCTGCCTACGGGATGATGAGCCAGCCGTTCACGCGCGAACGCTTCTTCGGGGATGGCGGGCGCGCAACCTGGTCGGGTCACAACAGCCACGACACGCCGATCACCCAGCACCTTACCACGCGGACTTGCGCGAGCCTGGGCGACGCTACTCTCTTGACCACCAGTCCGTTGCTGATGAGCGAGGAGGAGCATGCCCTCTATCAACGCGTCGAGCGCGAGGTGCGGCTCCCCCGCTTCGGCGGCGACTGCTACGCCTATTGCATGCTCGCGGCGGGGCATGTCGATCTCGTGATCGAGGCGGGGCTGAAGCCGTATGATATTGCGCCACTCATCCCGATCATCGAAGGCGCCGGTGGCGTCGTGACGACTTGGGACGGCGGGAATGCGGCCAAGGGCGGCCGGATTATTGCAGCCGGGGACCCTCAGGTGCATGAAGCGGCGCTGACGCTGCTGACAGACAGGTGAGCGGCTGAGGCATCACCGGCTCCGCTAACACAACCTCGATCGCGCGGGTGGCATCGCGGCCGCTCGTCTTGGCGATATACAAAGCCTGATCCGCCGCACGCAGCAATTCGGCGATCAGGGAGGCGCTGCCGACATCGGGCGCGTCGCATGGAGCGGCAGCGGCACAGCCGAGGCTAATCGTGACGATCGACTTGTCATCCGCATCCCCATGCGGCAAGGCCAGAGCCCGGATCGCGAGCCGAAGCCGCTCGGCGATTGCCACCGCGCCAACCTGATCGGTCTGCGGAAGGATGACCGCAAATTCCTCGCCACCATAGCGACAGGTGATGTCGCCCGGTCGCACGCCGGCCGCCAGGGTGGTCGCGACCGTGCGAAGGCATGCGTCGCCGGCGGGATGCCCGTGATGATCGTTGAACCGCTTGAACGCATCGACGTCGATCATCAGCAGCGCGAGGGAGTTCCCGGTTTGCCTCGCCTTGGCATAAGCGAGCGGCATCGCCTTATCGAACAGCCGCCTGTTCGGCAAACCAGTGAGCCCATCGGTCTCGGCGTCGGACCGGTGCTGGCGCTCCGCCCTCTCTTTCACCAGAAGGATCATCGCAAAGGTCACCATCAGCGAGAATCCGATGGTGGTCAGAGCCACGAGGCCAAGGCTGTGCAGGGCCTGGGTCGATAAACCCGCGCCACTGGCAATCCCGGTGCGGATGATCCGGCCCACCAGCAACAGGCTTTGAAACGCCAGCAATCCGACGATCATCCATCGGGCCGGTGGCCCGCTCCGCCGCTTCGACCAGAACTGAAACATCGTCATCGCGACCAGCATCAGATCGAGGATCGAGGCGAGCACGATCCGCGCCCTCAAACTCTCGGCGAAACCGGGGATCCAGAACGCCAGGATCCAAATCGCGCAAGGAAGGAGAAAGGGCAAAGCGCTCGGCCGCCGCCCATCGACAACTCTGCTGGCCGCCCAAAGCGATGCAAAGGCGAGGAAAAACGCGAGGTTGCCCGATAAAATGCCCAAGCGCTCCGGCAATTCGAAGCGCAGCAGCGTGCCGGCCCCGCCGAGGAAGCAGCATCCCGCCATCCACAGCATGGCATCCTGCTGTCGATCCTGCAGCCATGTCGCCACGCAGATCGCCACCGACAGACCGGCCACGAGCATACAGGCGACGAAGAGTGTCGGGAGATCCAGAACCATAGGGCGCGTCGGTCACGGGAATGTTGACGCGACGGCTTCCGGCACAAGGGTGTCGACGCGTCGCGTTATGACCATAGTCGGTCGTCCTCCTTTGTAGAAGTCGTTTGTACACGTGGAGGTGGTGACTAACGACCGAGCGCAAGCGTCCGGCGCAGGAGGGTTCTGCGGCTCGTGACCGTGCATCCCTCCACCGCGAGCGTCACATAGTAAAGGTCCGGATCATCGCCGCTTTGATCGAAGTTGCGCGAGGCGTCATGACGGTCGAGGATCGCAGGATAGGCGAGCAATTGACCGCCCGATCGGCACGGATCGTCATAGAGCGTCGGCCCCGGCAGCAGCAGACGCGGGTCGCTCCAGGTCAACAGATCACGCGAGCTGGCGACATAAAAGCCAGACACCGGAAACAGCGTCTGGTCCGCCTTGGCTTGGAATACGGCGAGCCAGTCACCGCCGGACCGCCGCCGCACCAGTGACCCGACCGGGGCCGGGAACGGACCGATCGGAGCACAAGCCGGTTGACGCTCCATGCGGCGCTTATACGGATCCGCAAAGGCGACCGAAAAGCCGTGACCATCGAAGGCGCGCCAGGATTGCGGATCGCCGGGCGTCGCGGTGCGGAACAGGCAAACGCCGTTCGGCTGCCCGTCCCACCCCGTCGTCGAGGCCATGACATAAAGCCAAGGCCCGTCCGAGACGATGTTCGAGGGATTGAAGAAGCCACGATGCCTCCCCTGCCCGACCTCCTGGCCGAAGGGGGCCGAGGCGACGACGGGGTGCTGCTCCTTGACGAAGGTCGCGCCACCATCGGTCGAGCGTGCGGCCAGCACGGTATTGAACCAACATTGCATATAATCCGCGAAGCGGCATCGGCCGGGGTGTTGGTTGGCCTGATATTCGTGGTGGATCAGGGCATCGACGATCGTGCCGTCGCGCGTCCAGGTCGCGGTGATCCAACTCTGGTCGTCGTAAGCCGCCGGGTCCGCATTGCCATGCGAGACGAGTGTGGGCCGGCAATCGATCGTGAGGGTGCCAAGATCGGGGCCGGTGAGGTTGCGGTTCTTCGTATGCAGCCCGAACAGCCTTACACCGCCATGGGCCTCGCGAAATGCGCGGGCCGGGGCATCGGGAACGTCATCGCCATCGCAGGCATCACGCGGAGCCGCAAAAACGATCTCGGGAGAACCGGTGAGATGAACGACGGGGGGAGCAGGAGGGTTGCCGGGCTGCGCCAGAGCCATATTGGCCAGAACCGGCAGCAGCAGCACCACGACCGCCAACACTGCGCGACGCGCCGCCCCGAGCGGCAGGACGCCCTGGCGCGACGCCCATGACGACGCCGTCACTGACGGTAGTGCTGAATCCGTGTGGTCCGCAGGCCGGCGAGGCCATGCTGGTCGATCGACATTTGCCAGCTCAGGAATTCGTCGACGGTCAGCGTATAGCGACTGCAGGCTTCCTCGAGCGACAGAAGGCCGCCGCGAACCGCCGCCACAACCTCGGCCTTGCGCCGGATGACCCAGCGCTTGGTGGAGGGCGGTGGCAAATCCGCGATCGTCAAAGGACTTCCATCTGGCCCGATGACATATTTGACTCGGGGCCGAAGCATTTCCACCATTGGTCAACTCGCAAACACAAACTCTACGCGCTCGATCACAATGTAGGACCAGCGACTTAAAGTTTGGATAAGCCCAAATCACGCGATGGAGCCAAGTTGTTACCATTTCGTTAAGATTACCCACGCCGACATGGTTTCAGCAGCAAAGTTGCTTCTCTTCGATACACAGTTTTAGGCTTGATTAACCAGCATCTTGCCGAAAACAACGACTCTGCAAAAAAGACACATTCCAAAGCTTTATCGACGGATGGCCGATGACAGGCTTGCCGACGCTCGATCCGGCCCGAAACCGCGAGCGTCAGGCGAATTCCATCAGCACCGCATCCACCGCGATGCTGTCGCCCGGCTTGGCCGCGATCGACGCGATGGTGCCGTCCCGCTCGGCCAGCAGCACATTCTCCATCTTCATGGCCTCGACCACCGCCAGCGGCTCACCGGCCTTTACATCCTGCCCGATCGTGACCCGGATCGCGGTCACCAGACCCGGCATCGGGCAGAGCACGACCTTGCCGCTGTCGCCCAGCACCTTCACGGGCATCAGCGCCGCCAACTCCGCCTCGCGCGTCGTCAACACCTGCACCTCGGCCACCGCGCCACCATGCATCAGCAGCACGCCGTTGAGATGCGGCCGCACCTGGAACGCCACCGAAGCCCCATCGATCGTGCCGGTCCACACCGGCGCGCCCGGCCGCCAGGTCGAGCGCACCTCGCTGAGGCCGCCATCCTCGAAGCGCAGCAGCGCCCCGCCGCCCGTCGTCACGATGGTGAAGCGGAAATGCTGCTCCCCCACGCGAGCGACGCGCGCCGTATCGAACGCCACCGGCCGGGCCGCATGCAGCTGCCCCGAAATGCCGCGCTTGCGCTGGTTAAGCAGATGGTCGATCGCGCCCGCCACCGCCGCGAACCGCCGCGCCGCAACGCCCGTCGGCACATGGTTGGCGAAGCCGTCCGGAAACTCGTCCGCGATGAAGGCCGTCGACAGCCGCGCCTCTTTCCAGCGCGGATGGGTCATCAGTGTCGACAGAAACGGGATGTTGTGGCGGATGCCGTCGATCGCAAAGGCATCCAGCGCCCGTGCCTGCGCCGCCACGGCCAAGGATCGGGTCGGCGCATGCGTGATCAGCTTGGCGATCATCGGATCATAATAGATCGACACCTCGCCGCCTTCGACGAGGCCCGAATCCACCCGCACCGTAATGCCGGCGTCGGTGCCCTCCTGCGGCGGCCGATAGGTGCGGACCCGCCCGGTCGAGGGCATGAAGCCGCGCGTCGGATCCTCGGCATAGATGCGGCTTTCGACCGCCCAGCCGCGCATCACCACATCCTCCTGCCGGATGCGAAGCGGCTCCCCGGCCGCGATGCGGATCATCTCCTCGACGAGATCGAGCCCGGTCACGAGTTCGGTCACCGGATGCTCGACCTGCAGCCGCGTGTTCATCTCGAGGAAGAAGAAGGATTTGTCCTGCCCGGCCACGAATTCGACCGTACCGGCCGAATCGTAATGCACGGCCTTGGCCAGCGCCACCGCCTGCTCGCCCATCAGGCGCCGCGTCGCCTCGTCGAGCAACGGCGAGGGCGCTTCCTCCAGCACCTTTTGGTTGCGGCGCTGGATCGAGCATTCCCGCTCGCCGAGATAGACCACGTTGCCGTGTTTATCGCCCAGCACCTGGATTTCGATGTGGCGCGGATCGGTGATGAATTTTTCGACGAACACCCGGTCGTCGCCGAACGCAGTCGCGGCTTCCGAGCGAGCGCGCGCAAAACCCTCGCGCACCTGCGCCGCATCGAAGGCGATCCGCATGCCCTTGCCGCCGCCGCCCGCCGAGGCCTTGATCATCACCGGATAGCCGATATCGGCCGCGATCATCACGGCGCTTTCGGCATCCTCGATGATGCCGAGATGGCCCGGCACGGTCGTGACATTCGCCGCATTGGCGAATTTTTTCGACTCGATCTTGTCGCCCATGGCCCGGATGGCGCCGGGGTTCGGCCCGATGAAGGTAAGGCCGGCCGCCGCCAAAGCCTCGGGAAAGGCCGCGCGTTCCGACAGGAACCCATAGCCCGGATGCACCGCCTCGGCCCCGGTCTGCCGGCAGGCCTCCACGATGTTGTCGATCAGCAGATAGGATTGCGCCGCCGCCGCAGGGCCGATCGCCACAGCCTCGTCGGCCATCTCGACATGCAGCGCATCCCGGTCCGCCTCCGAATAGACCGCCACGGTGGCGATCCCCAGGCGGCGAGCCGTTTTGATGATGCGGCAGGCGATCTCGCCGCGATTGGCAATCAGGATCTTGGCGAACAGGGGGAGCCTCGTCGGACCGGTGGACCTGCTCCACTTTCTATAGCAGAGGATGAGATCGACAAAGTCGGCGTGTGCGAACCAGCGGGAGACGGACATGGACGGCGCCGAATGGGTTGCGGTCGCGGCGATCGCCTTCGTGGGCACGCATTTTCTGCTGTCGCATCCGCTACGCCAGCCCCTCGTCGCGCGGCTCGGTGAAGCCGGCTTCATCGGCCTCTATTCGGTCATTGCCGCCCTCACGCTCGGCTGGCTGGCCTTCGCCTACCGCGCCGCGCCCGCGAGCGCGCCACTCTGGGATGTCGGCAATGGCCTTTGGGCCGTCGCCACGCTGGTGATGCTGGTGGCCGCGATCCTGCTCATGGGCTCGCTGGTCAAGAACCCGGCCCTGCCTAATCCGGGCGGCGCACCCGTGGTGGGCGAGGCGCGCGGCGTCTATGCCGTCACGCGGCATCCGATGATGTGGGCCTTCGCGCTCTGGGCCGCCTGCCACATTTTGGTTTATCCGCTCGCCGCCAATATCGTGCTGTCGCTCGCCGTTCTGGTGTTGGCGCTGGTCGGCGCCGCCTTGCAGGACCGCAAGAAGCAACGCCTGCAGCCCGACACCTGGCGGGCCTGGGAAGCCAAGACGAGCTATCTCCCCTTCGCGGCCCTCGCGCGCGGCCGCGCCCGGATCAGCGGTTTCGGCCTGCATGCACTGGCCGGCGGGGTCGTCGTGTGGCTCGCCGCCACCTGGGCCCATATCCCGCTGGCCGGATGGGCGGCCGGGATCTGGCGCTGGGTGGGGTGAGGGGGTTGTGATCCTGAGAGGATAACGCGAGCGCGTTTCGCTTGGCGGATGTCCGCAGGATCAGAGCCACGACTCAGTTGATGTGAGAAAGCCGCAAAGCTCGACGGACACGTCCTATCCAGCTCGATCCGCCGTTTTCCCGGTTGGCCTCCGACTAGACCGCTACGGTGGCGATCCCCAAGCGAAGGGCCTTTGATGATGCGGCGGGCGATTGCTCCGCGATCAGCAATCAGGATTTCGGCGAACAGGGCGGTCTCGGGGTGCCGAACGTCATTCGGGCTGTATGGCGCGGGATGGGGTGCCGCAAGGGGCGCCGCATCTCAGCGCAGATTAATTACGGAGAGCGCAACTCGTCCATTGATCGACACGAGGACCACAGTCTGCCGAGTACATCCACTAGAAATGGAAACCTGCTCCTGCTAGCGATACCGGCCTGGGAGGAAGGCTGGTGGAGCAATTTTACCGTAGGGCAATCAAAAACATCGTGCGACACGGTGATACGGATATCTTCCCATTTCCAATTGAAAATCACGTGTTCCACGACCTCCCTGAAAAAACGGTCGAAATACTCACAAAACTCGATGCAGATGTTGTCGTGAGCCTCGGCGAATTTCCGCCAACAAACGTAAGCGCGCTAGCGCCTGTGGGTTACACCGGCTTTAGATGGGCGCTCCAAATCGACCCGATTTGGAACATCGCTTATCTGAGTTGGGTTTTGTCGATCGCTGATCAGATTGAAGCCGCTCGGCTCGCACTGGATCGCCAAAAGATATTTTCATATCGATATAGCTGGAATGAAGAGCAAGCAACGTGTTTCAATAGGGACATCACATGGCGATCTTTTATTGATTGCGCCGTCCAAAAAGCAGCTTCTAGCAACTTTGTCGTAAGCTGCGATATTTCCGAGTTCTATCCTAGAATAAATCACCATAGGATCGAGAATGCAATTCAACACCTTCCGGACGCCGCTTACGCCGGCAAACGAATAAAGGCATTCCTATCCAACCTTTCAGGGACATATTCGTTTGGTATACCCGTCGGTGGACCTGCGTCTCGCTTAATAGCTGAACTTGTTTTATCTCAGATCGATAGTTTACTCCTTACAAATAACGTAGATTTTCTACGATACGCGGATGACTATTATATTTTCGCAAATAGCCCTGATGAGTGCTTTAAGTCGCTAGTGACTTTAACAAGGCTATTGTTTGACAATCAAGGTCTTCAGCTGCAAAAATCTAAAACCAGAATCATGTCATCGACCGAATTTATCGCGAGTAATCCACTCGTGCATGATGAAGAAGCAGTGGGGGGTGTTGGCACCCCCCTCGGCATCTCTCGCCAAGCGATTATGGCAATTAATCTGCATTATGATCCATATTCACCAAATGCCTCTGAAGACTACGAGGAGCTCCGCCAGGAAATTCATCGCTATCCTGTTATCGAGCTAATTCGGGCTGAGATAAAGAAATCACGAGTTGATGTCGCACTGTCCCGCAGGCTGGTGTCTTTATCAAAACATTTAGAGGGAGCGATACTAGAAGATGCGATTCTAACTTTAGTGATGAACCACGATATTTTATATCCGGTTTACCATAACGTACTTATCACGGCGAAAGAGGTTTTCGACAGACTGAGCGATCAAGTCCAAGTCGAAATTACCGCATACATCAGAAAACTAATCGATGATCAATCACGCGTCATGGTCGTCGAACTAAATCTGCAATATGCAGTTCGCGTTCTCGCTTTGAGAAATGAAGAGGATAGCCGACTACTTCTAGGAAAATTGTTTCGCTTAGACCGTAACGTAGGCATCAAACGAGACATAATTCTGGCCCTTGCAAGATGGAGCGATTGGCACTGGCTCTCTGACTTAAAGACTCGCTTTAGGCAGTTAAGTGCCGTCGAAAGGCGAGGGTTTATGATCGCCAGTTTTGAACTTGGTGATGAAGGAGACCACTGGCGAAAGCACGTACGCCGAGAGCTCTCACCGATGGAAGAACTTACGCGCCATTGGGCTAACGATAAGCATCAATCAAAAACATGGAACATTCCTCTATGATTTCAGAACTTAGATTCGTGAAATCGTATAATTCAATGTGGCGTAGCCTTGCCCCTACAATGGAACTTTTTGTCAAGAAGGTAAATCTAGATCTTTATACTAGGAATTGGACTCATCTCAGATCAGATTCCGAGCCAGGGGCAAGGTCATTGATCAATCGTGTTGCCTATCGCTCGCTTGTCGACGCAGTCGAAGTCTTCCAATCCTACGCTTCAAGAGCCTCGTTTGTCGCAGATAGGGACAACGTTGCAGCAGCAGAGGCCAATTTGACGGGGTTACGTTTTTTATCTATCGCAGACTTGGACGAGGCATCTGCGCTTGCGACACGTATGTGCTCACACCTGTTCTATAAGAGGCAGGATCGCGTCATCCTCGCACCTCGATACGACGGCTGTGGAATTATTAACACCTGCTTCGGCGATGCGATAAGTGATCTTGAGCACGTAATTGAATTGAAGGACGGGGATCGACCATTCCGGTCTCATGAATTTCGTCAAATTACGATTTATAGTGCGCTTCACTTGAATAAAACCGGACGTATGCCTCCCTCTATATCTGTTATCAATTCCCGAAGAGGCGTAAGCATAGATATGCCGATTGGCGAATTTGCTGGAGAAGTAGCAGGTCAATCAAGCTATGATTATCTGCGAGAGGTCATACGAGTGATATCTGATGACACAATTTCGCAGTGATTGACCTTAGTTAGTAAATCAAATTGGCGTTTATTGTGATTTCCAAATTCGCCTTCAGTGCTACGCAGTATAAATAAGTTTTATTATTTTACTTAAATCGTTAATTAGATCGCTAGTAAATTTTAAACTAGTAAAAATGACATCCGGCGGCAGTTTGCGCGTGGTCTAACAATACTGCACGAAGCGGCTAAAGGCTCGAAGTTCGCGGTCAACCAGGCGGCGTTCCTGTCTGCGCCTGAAGCGCAGTCTATCACCTACCCTCACAACGGGATATTGTCGTGCTTCTTGGCCGGGATCTCGGCCTTCTTGTGCCGCAGCATGGCCAGCGCGCGGGCGATACGGGGGCGGGTCGAACGGGGGCTGATGACCTCGTCGATATAGCCGCGCTCGGCCGCCACGAAGGGTGACAGAAACCGCTCCTCATATTCGGCCGTGCGGGCCGCGATCTTGTCGGCATCGCCGAGATCGGCCCGGAAGATGATCTCGACCGCGCCCTTGGCGCCCATCACGGCGATCTGCGCCGTCGGCCAGGCATAGTTCACATCGCCGCCGATGTGTTTGGACGCCATCACATCATAGGCGCCGCCGAAGGCTTTGCGCGTGATGATGGTGACGAGCGGCACGGTCGCCTGCGCATAGGCGAACAGCAGCTTGGCCCCATGTTTGATGAGGCCGCCATATTCCTGCGCGGTGCCGGGCAGGAAGCCGGGCACGTCCACGAACGTGACGATCGGGATCTCGAAGGCGTCGCAGAAGCGCACGAAGCGGGCCGCCTTGCGCGAGGCGTCGCTATCCAGCACCCCGGCCAGCACCAGCGGCTGGTTCGCCACGATGCCGACCGTGCGGCCTTCGACGCGGGCGAAGCCGATCACCACATTGGCGGCGAATTTGGCCTGGATCTCGAAGAAGTCGCCCTCGTCCACCGTCTTGGCGATGAGTTCGTGGACGTCATAGGGCTTGTTGGGGTTTTCCGGCACCAGGGTTTCGAGCGAGGCATCCTCCCGCTCGGGATCGTCGAAGGTCGCCACCTCGGGCACGCCGTCGCGGTTGTTGGCGGGCAGGAAATCGAGAAACCGGCGCACCTGCAGCAGCGCCTCGACATCATTGTCCCACGCGCCGTCCGACACCGACGAGCGGGTCGTGTGGATCGAGGCGCCGCCGAGCTGTTCGGCCGTGACGGTTTCGTTGGTGACGGTTTTGACCACGTCCGGCCCGGTCACGAACATGTAGCTCGTGTCGCGCACCATGAAGATAAAGTCGGTCATGGCCGGAGAATAGACGTCGCCACCCGCGCAAGGGCCCATGATGACCGAGATTTGTGGGATGACGCCGGACGCGACGACGTTGCGGCGGAACACCTCGCCATAGCCGCCGAGCGCCGCGACGCCCTCCTGGATGCGCGCGCCGCCCGCATCGAACAGGCCGATGATGGGGGCGCGCATCCGCAGCGCCATATCCTGCACCTTGTTGATTTTCGCCGCATGGGTCTCGCTAAGCGAGCCGCCGAAGACGGTGAAATCCTTCGAGAAGACGAAGACGGTGCGGCCGTTGATCGTACCCCAGCCGGTCACGACGCCATCGCCGGGAAACTTCGTGTCGGCCATGCCGAAATCGGTCGAGCGATGTTCGACAAACATGCCGAATTCCTCGAACGAGCCGCGATCGAGCAGCAGGTCGATCCGCTCGCGCGCCGTCAACTTGCCGCGCGCATGCTGGGCCGCGACGCGCTTCTCCCCGCCCCCCGCATGAGCGGAGGCGCGGCGGCTTTCGAGTTGTTCGACGACGGTTCTCAACGCTGCGGCCGATCACACACGAGGCTTGAGCGACGGGGTCGCGCCACCTTGCCGAAATCCACCATCGCGCGCCATCTCCCTGCCGTCGGAGAGCCCGCAGGCGCGCGGCAACGCGCGGCCGACGGACCTCACGCCGCTACCCTAGACGCAAATCACTGGGGCGCGAAGACGTTCCCGGCGTCGTCCCGGCGCGGCAGGGCCTTATTCGGCGGCGTTCTGCGTCTGCACGCCGAAGCGGCGCACGATATAGTCGTCGACGAGCTGCTTGAACTCGCCCGCGATATTCGGGCCGCGCAACGTCATGGCCTTTTGGCCGTCGATGAAGACAGGCGCGGTCGGGGTTTCGCCGGTGCCGGGGAGCGAAATGCCGATATCGGCATGTTTCGACTCGCCGGGTCCGTTGACGATGCAGCCCATGACCGCGACGTTGAGGGTTTCGACGCCGGGGAACTTGGTTTTCCAGTTCGGCATCTCGGTATGGATGTAATTCTGGATGTCGCGCGCCAGCTCCTGGAACACCGTGGAGGTGGTGCGGCCGCAGCCGGGGCAAGCGGCGACGAGCGGCACGAAGGTGCGGAACCCCATGGTCTGCAGGATTTCCTGCGCGACCTTGACCTCGATGGTGCGGTCGCCGTTCGGCTCCGGCGTCAGCGACACGCGGATGGTGTCGCCGATGCCGTCCTGCAGCAGCACGCCGAGGGCGGCCGAGGAGCAGACGATGCCTTTCGAGCCCATGCCGGCCTCGGTCAGGCCGAGATGGATGGCGTAGTTGCAGCGCGACGCCAGGGTGCGATAGACCGCGATGAGATCCTGCACGGCCGACACTTTGGCCGACAGGATGATCTTGTCGCGCGGGAGGCCGATCTCCTCGGCGCGTTCGGCCGAATAGAGGGCCGAGCGGACCAGCGCCTCACGCGTGACCGCGCGGGCATCGACGGGCGCCGACGAGCGGGCATTCTCGTCCATCAGCGTGGTCAGCAGATCCTGATCGAGCGAACCCCAGTTGGCGCCGATGCGGACCGCCTTGCCGTATTTGATCGCCATTTCGACAATGGCCGAGAACTGCCGGTCCTTCTTGTCCTTGAAGCCGACATTGCCCGGATTGATGCGATATTTGTCGAGCGCCTCGGCGCAGGCCGGATGATCGGCCAGCAGCTTATGGCCGATATAGTGGAAGTCCCCCACCAGCGGGACGCTGACATTCATGGCCGCGAGCTTGTCGCGGATATGCGGCACAGCGGCGGCGGCCTCGTCCCGATCGACCGTGATGCGAACGAGTTCCGACCCGGCGCGCGCCAGTGCCGCGACCTGCCGCACCGTGCCCTCGATGTCGGCCGTATCCGTATTGGTCATCGATTGGACCACGACAGGCGCACCGCCGCCGACCGTCACATTGCCGACCCGCACCGCAACGGTTTGCTTGCGGGCCAAGGGCCCCACCCTATCGTCGGCGATTACGCCTGCGTCGATCATGGCTTTGCCTGCTCCGGTTTCAACGTTGACCCATGTCCTAGACTTTGACCCATGTCTTGTTGGAGAAAAGCGGCGGGGTCAAGGAAATGAGGCTGCCACGGCCTCGGCCGACGGGCGCGAGGCGCGCCCAAAACGCAAAACCGCGCCATGCCGGACGTCCGTGTGGGACATCGGGCCTGACGCGGGATAGAGGCGGGATAATGCTTATCGGACGGTCTTGCCGGCCAGCCAGCGCGCGCCGATCGACAGGGTCAGCACCGCAAAGGTGATCAGCAAAGCGCCGGTCCAGGCCAGTTGCTGCCAATCCTGATAGGGGCTGAGCGCGAACTGGAAGATGACGACCGGAAGGCTGGCCATCGGGGCGTTGAGGTCGCTGCTCCAGAACTGATTGTTGAGCGAGGTGAACAGCAGCGGGGCCGTTTCGCCGCTGACGCGGGCGATGGCGAGCAGCACGCCGGTGATCAAGCCGGCGCGAGCGGCTTTGTAGCACACCCGCCGAATGACGTGCGAGCGCGGCATGCCGAGCGCGGAGGCCGCCTCCCGCAGCGGCGTCGGCACCAGATTCAGCATGTCCTCGGTGGTGCGGACCACGACCGGCACCACGATGACGGCGAGCGCCACGATGCCGGCGATGGCCGAGAAATGTCCCATGCGGACGACCAACAATTCGTAGATGAACAGGCCGATGACGATCGAGGGCGCGCTCAGCAGGATGTCGTTGATGAAGCGGATCACCATGGCGAGCTTCGAGAAGCGGCCATATTCGGCCATATAGGTGCCGGCCAGCATGCCGAGCGGTGTTCCGATGGCGACGCCGATGATGGTCATGACCAGCGAACCTGCGATGGCGTTGAGCAAGCCACCCTCGTTGCCGGGCGGCGGCGTCATTTCGGTGAAGACCGCCAGGTTGAGGCCTGCGACACCGCGCCAAACGAGCGTGCCGAGGATCAGGGCCAGGAAGCCCAGACCGAAGATCGCGGCCGCGAAACACAGCGTCATAGCGATGGAGTTGGAGCGACGACGTCCTGCGTAAAGGCTCATGGTCAGACCCCCTTCTTGCTTTCGATCCGCATCAGCATCAGGCGCGCGAAGGCGAGCACCACGAAGGTGATGACGAACAGGATGAGACCGAGGGCGATGAGCGACGAGGTGTAGAGGTCGCCGACCGCTTCCGTGAATTCATTGGCGATCGTGGCCGAGATGGTGGTGCCGGGCGCCAGGATCGATGCGGAGATGCGGTGCGCGTTGCCGATCACGAAGGTGACCGCCATGGTTTCGCCCAAGGCGCGGCCGAGCCCCAGCATAACGCCGCCGATGACGCCGACCCGTGTATAGGGGATCACAACGTTCCAGACGACCTCCCAGGTCGTACTGCCGACGCCGTAGGCCGCCTCTTTCAAGACGGGCGGAACGGTTTCGAACACGTCGCGCGAGATCGAGGTGATGAAGGGCAGCACCATGATGGCGAGCACGAAGCCGGCCGTAAACGTGCCGATGCCGTAGGGCGGGCCGGCGAAGACCGATGACAGGCCCGGGATATTTGCAAAGGTGCCGATCAAAGCCGGCTCGATATATTGCTGCAGGAAGGGCGCCAGAACAAACAGGCCCCAGATGCCGTAGATGATCGACGGAATGCCGGCCAGAAGCTCGATCGCGATGCCGAGAGGGCGACGCAGCACGGGCGGGCAAAGCTCAGTCAGGAAGATCGCGACGCCGATGCCGATCGGCACGGCGATCACCATGGCGATGATCGAGGTCGTGATGGTGCCGGAGATCGAGGCGAGGGCGCCGAATTTGTCAGTGACCGGGTTCCAGGTCTCGGTCGTGATGAAGTCGAAGCCGAACGCCTTGAAGGCGGGGATCGAGCCGCTGACCAGCGAGGCGATGACGCCACCGAGGATGATCAGCACCGCGATCGCGGCGATTTGAGTCATATATTTGAAAACGACGTCGCCGGTCTTGAGCGAGGCCAGAGCCTGGGCCCGTCGTCCTACGCTCGATTGAGCGGGACTTGCCCGATCCATTGTCACATCGGCCACTGATCTTCTCCGCGACAGCCTCGGCCCGAGCACACGGCTCTTTGGCCCGGCGTCGATGCCACGTCTTAAAAAAGAGGGAGGCGTTCAGCCTCCCTCCGTCCGAACGGCGCCTTACTTGGCGGCGTAGATCGGCTTGCCTTGAGCGTCGACGATGTCGGCAGTCCAGGTCTTCTTGATGAGCGTGACGACCGAAGCCGGCATCGGGATGTAGTCCAGCTCTTCGGCCATCTTGGTGCCCTTCTCGAAGGACCAATCGAAGAACTTCAGAGCTTCGCCGACAGCAGCCGTGTCGGAGGGCTTCTTGTGGATCAGCATGAAGGTCGACGCCGTGATCGGCCAAGACGTCGCGCCGGGCTCGTTCGTCAGGATCTGGTAGAAACCGGGAGCATGAGCCCAGTCGGCATTGGCAGCAGCGGCCTGGAAGCTTTCCGAGGTCGGCGACACGGTCTTGCCATCGGCATTGATCATGTTCGCGTAGGTCATCTTGTTCTGCTTGGAATAGGCGTATTCGACGTAGCCGATTGCGCCCTTGGTCTGGCCGACGCCAGCTGCGACGCCCTCGTTACCCTTCGAACCGAGACCGACCGGCCACTGAACCGAAGCGTTCTCGCCGACGGTCGACTTCCAGTCAGGCGAAACCTTGGAAAGATAGTTGGTGTAGTTGAAGGTCGTGCCCGACCCGTCCGAACGATGCACGACGGCGATCGCTTGGCTGGGCAGCTTGACCTTGGGGTTCAGCTTGACGATGGCGGCATCGTCCCACTTGGTGATTTTGCCGAGGTAGATCTGTGCGAGCACCGGGCCATCGAGAACCAGTTCGCCCGGCTTGACGCCGTCGAGATTCACGACGGGAACGATGCCGCCCATGATCTGCGGCCACTGAGCCAGACCGTTAGCATCGAGATCCTTGACGGTCAGCGGAGCGTCGGTGGCGCCGAACGTGACCGTGTTGGCCTCGATCTGCTTGATGCCGCCGCCGGAACCGATCGACTGATAGTTCAGGCTGTTGCCGGTTTCCTTGCGGTAGGCGTCGGCCCACTTGGCAAGGATCGGGTAAGCGAACGTGGAGCCCGCGCCCGTGATGCTGGCCGCGTTCGCGCTGCCCATCGAGACTGCTGCGGTAATCACGGCCGCACAGAGCAATTTATCGAGTTTCATTCGTCGCCTCTCATGTCGTCAGACCGCTAAGCGCCACGGCGATGCCAAAAGGCAGGCACACACGCCGGACACGCGGTCACGACGGCTTCTAGTCGGTCTCTGAGATGGGTTTACGACGGAGATATGACAGTTGGGCGACAATGACGGCAACGACCCCATGCGAAATGTTTGATTCCGAACGATCAGGCGGTTTGTGCAACTCGGCTTGACGCGCGGTTCAGGTCCGATCGCCGAGGCCAGACATGGCTGCGGTGAGAGGTGCGGTCCAGCCCGGAACCTTCACGGCTAGGAGGATCAACGGCTGGTCCGCGACGGGTGCGACTGCGGCGGGTGCGGCGGGTGCGTCGGCCAATCCGGTCAAGCCAGGCTGGAAATGGTCGGCTCCGAACCCCGTACGATCGAGCGTGATCGAGCGATCGGCCTGCGGCACGGAACGGCCGTCACGATCCTCGACGAGGGTTTTGACGGCAATCCGTCCCGACGCGATGCCGGTGAGGAGCAGCTTGACCCGAGCGCCATCCGGTCGGCTGAGCCCGAACGTGACGACGCATCCGCTATCGATCGGGCAAGGGACGCGCGTCTCGCGCGTCACATTCCAGTCTTGATCCATCTGGGCGACATAGACCTCGGTTCCATCCGACGGTTCTGCGACCGGCACGACGGAGGAGGCTCCGCTCCACCCAGACAGGATGAGCGATGCGGCGAAAACCGGAATGAACTGCATGGGGGCCAAGTCTCCAAAGGCGCTGAGCACCATCGGACACGTTAGCGAGAATTAATCAATAAGATATTAACCGTCCCATGCGTGTTCGGAAGAATCGTCCTATTTGACGCCTTCGGCATCCTTCGTCGGCAGGCTGCTCATGCCGATCCGCCATTCCGCCGGCGCCAAAAGCACGCGATGGCGCTTGTCGGCCTCGAACGGCAAAGAGGGACGGTTGAGATCGATATATTTTCCGATCTGCCCCACGTAATCTCCGGCCTGCTTCCAAATGCCGATATTGTAAAACGCCGAGTAATCGGGCGAGTTAGCGTCGATCGAGGCCCAGCTGATCCACGGATATTTGTCTTTGCTTTCAGGCGTGGTCATGAATTCGGCGACGAGGCCCGTCCGATCGGACACGACGGATTTTTTCGCCCAATAGTCTAGAAACTCCTGCTCGTGGCCTTTCTTGATTTTCCATTCCACCACGATGATGCGTGCTTGATCGAACGCATTTGCGGTTGCGGCAGGGGCAGGCGAGGCAAGGGCAGGCGAGGCAGGCGCGGGGGTCGCGACCGACGCTGGCGGTGTCGCCGCAGGTGTGCCGGCCACCTCGGCCCATGCGAGGCTGGGCATGATGGCGAGCGAAACGGCAGCCAAAACGGGAAAGAGGCATCGACGATCAAGTAGTTGTACAGTGATACGCACGGATTAACTCCATCTCGACAGCACTGCGCCCGTTAATTATCTCGAACGTAAGTGCAGAAGAACGCTTGGTAGACGAAGCATCCAAACACGAAGGCGCTCGAGAGACGAGCGTTAAGGTAAATAAAACGTTAAGATTGAAAGTCTTGGTTAACGCGCGTCTTGCGCCGTCAGACAGACTAGGGCCGGGAGTAGGGGCGCGGTGTCGGGCGCCAATCGTCGGGGGCGAGTTCGAAGGCCTCGAAGCGAAAGCCGGGCGCGACCGTGCAGCCGACCAGCGTCCACGATCCGAGGCTGACGGCGGTCTGCCAGGTTCCGGCTGGCACCACGATCTGGGGCGTGTGCCCGAGATCGAGAGCGGGGCCAAGATGCTGGGCCGCCGCGTCGTGACCATTGTGCGACAGGGTCAGAACCAGCGGTGCTCCGGCGTGATAATGCCAGATTTCAGTGGAGTCGATGCGGTGCCAGGCCGAAACCTCCCCAATGTCGAGGAGAAACAGAATAGCGGTCGAGATCGACCGCCTGTTCTGATCGACACGCGGATCGCGAAAGGTCTCGCGATAATGGCCACCTTCGGGATGGGGCAGCAAGCCGAGCAGACGGATGACCTCGCGGGCCTTCATGGCCCCGGTTGGGCCGCCGCCGGACGAGAAGGCGCTCATCGCGATCAGGCCTTGTTCTTGCGTTCCCGCAAGTCCGCGAAGACGGCGGCCGGGTCGGCACCGGCCATGCCAACCGCTGTCTGCACGTCGGGATTGTCGGCGCGCAGGAACGGGTTGGTGGCGAGTTCGATCGCGAGGGTGGTCGGCAACGTCGGCTTGCCCTCCGCCCGAAGAGCCTCGACTTGGGCGGCACGCTCTTTCAGAACGACGTTGGTCGGATCGACCGTGAGAGCGAACCGCGCATTCGAGACCGTATATTCGTGGCCGGCATAAATGTTGGTTTCGAGCGGCAGATGCGTCAGCTTCATCAGCGAATCATACATCGTGTCGAGCGGGGTCTCGAGCACCCGGCCGCAACCGAGCGCGAACAGTGTGTCGCCGGCAAATAATGTGTCCTGCGCCTCGAACCAATAAACGATGTGGCCCGCCGTGTGGCCGGGCGTTTCGATCACCTTCGCGGCTAGTTCGCCGACTCTGACGGTATCGAGTTCGTTCACGGTCAGGTCGACGCCGCCGATCTTGGCTGCTTCCTTGGCGGGCGCGACGACGCGGACGTCGGGAAACCGTGCCTTAAGGCCCCGAATGCCTTGCACGTGGTCGGCGTGGTGATGGGTCACCAAGATATCGGTGAGGGTCCAGCCCTGGGCATCGAGGGCCGCAAGGACCGCCTCGGCGTCGGGGGCATCGATACTCGCCGTCGCGCCGGTCGCGGAGTCATGAACCAGCACCCCATAATTGTCGACGAGGCAGGGGAATTGGACAAAATGAGCGGTCATGGGCGGCCTCAAGAGTGGCGTCTATGGCGAGACGTGCCGTTCAGCCGGCATCGTCCTCGGGAATCATGGGCGAAACGCGCAACTGCGCGAGAAGATTGCGGGTCTTCCGCAGCACTTCAAACCGAAAACCGTGGAATTTAAAGATCTGCCCGGTTTCGGGAATGGCTTGAGCCTCGTGGATCACAAGGCCCGCGATGGTGGTGGCCTCGTCGTCGGGCAGGCTCCAATTCATGACGCGGTTCAGGTCGCGGATTGGCACGGACCCTTCCACGATCACGCCGCCGTCAGGCTGCAGACGCACGCCCTGGGCCGCAACGTCGTGCTCGTCGATGATATCGCCGACAATCTCCTCGAGAATATCTTCGAGCGTCACGAGACCCATGACTTCTCCGTATTCGTCGACCACCAGCGCAAAATGCAGCTTGCGCTTCAGGAACGCCTGCAATTGGTCGCGCAAGGTTGTCGTCGCCGGCACGAACCAAGTCTCGAAAGCGAGGTCCTCGATGGTCAAGCTGGCGGCATCGCCATGCGCCTCGTTCAGGGCCCGCAACAACTCCTTGGCGTGCAACACCCCAACGATATCGTCGGGTTGGCCGCGCCACAGCGGCAGGCGCGTATGGGGAGACGCCAGCGCCTCACGCACGATCTCCTGCGGCGGCAGATCCGCGTTGATGGTCCGCATCTTGGTCCGGTGGATCATCACGTCTTCGACCGTCAGATTGCCGAGATCGAGCAAACCGCCGAACATGTCGCGGTCGCCGCGCTCGACACCGCCCTCCCGGTGCAGGAGATCGACGGTGCTCTTCAATTCGTCATGGCCCGACAGAATAGAGCGCCCCTCGCTAAGCGAGACGCCGAATACCATGAGGATGCCTTGGACGATTACCTCGACGCCCTTCAGCAACGGCCCGAAGACCGCCACGATCACCGATGCGGCCGGCCCGAAGAAAAAGGAGACGCGCTCGGGATGATTGATCGCGATCGTCTTCGGCATGACTTCGGCGAAGACCAACAGCAGGAACGTCATGATGCCGGTCGCGTAGAGCACGCCCCGATCGCCGAACACGCCCACCAGAACACTGGTCATCAGCGCGGATGAGCCGATGTTGGCGATATTGTTGCCCAGCAGCATGGCGCCGATCAGACGGGCGCGGCTTTCCAAGAGGCGCGTCACCGTGGCGACGCGTTTCGCACCCATCACCTTTTCCATGGCATGGATCCGGGCGCGGGATGTCGCGGTCAGGGCTGTCTCGGCGCTCGAAAAGCAAGCCGACAGCACGATGCAGATGACCACGATACCGATGTCGAGCCAAAAATCGCTGACGCCGACGGCTGGCAACGGATCCACGGTCAGTTTCTCCCCATTTCATCGGTCAAGAAGGATCGCACATCGGCGGCATCGACCCCTTTGGCGATGTAGCTGCGCCCGATCCCATGGGCGAGAATAAACGTCAGGCTGCCCCGTTGGACTTTCTTGTCCTGCCCGATCGCATCCAGCATCGCATCCGGCGATGCGTTGAAACCGGGCACGTCCCTGATTTCAGTCGGCAGGCCGGCGGCTTGGAAGTGCCGCGCCACGCGGTCGGCATCCTGGCCCGTCCCGACGCCGAGCCGGGTCGAGAAGCGGAATGCGAGGCAAATGCCGAGAGCCACGCCTTCGCCATGCACCAGCCGCGCGCCGTCATACCCTGTCAGTCGCTCAAACGCATGGCCGAATGTGTGGCCGAGATTGAGGAGAGCCCGATCGCCCTGCTCGGTTTCGTCGCGCGCCACGATGGCGGCCTTCGACCGGCAGGCTTGTGCGATCGCCTCGATCCGCTCGGGGCCGCCGGCCACGATCGCAGCTCGGTTGCGCTCCAGCCATTCGAAGAAAGCCGCGTCGTCGATCAGGCCATATTTGGCAAGTTCGGCATAGCCGGCCGTCAACTCGCGGCGCGGCAGCGTGTCGAGCGCCCCAACATCGGCCAAAACGAGAGTTGGCTGATGGAAGGCACCGACGAGATTCTTGCCGACCGGAGAGTTGATGGCGGTCTTGCCACCAACGGATGAATCCACCTGCGCCAGCAAGCTGGTCGGGATCTGCACGACCCGCATCCCGCGCTTCAGGCTCGCGGCCGCAAAGCCTGCGAGATCGCCGACGACCCCGCCGCCCAGCGCCACGACGAAGTCGCCACGTTCAAAGCGACCTGAGAGGATTGCGTCACAGACGGTGGCAAAGCCTGCGTAGGATTTCGAGCTCTCGCCCGGTTCGATCATGATCGAAGCATGTCGGATGCGGGCGGCATCAAGGCTTGCGGTCAGTGGGCCAAGATGGTGCCGTGCCACATTCGTGTCGGTCACGATCGCGCATGCGGACTTGGGATCGAGGCGGCGGATGTGAGCACCCGCCTGCGCAATCAGGCCGGGCCCGATGACGATATCGTAGGAGCGGGGTCCGAGGTCGACCCGGATCGTGACGCCCAACCCCTCCGAGGTGGGAGAGGTTGGGTCGTTTGACGTCGATGATGATGCAAAAGGCATTGTGTGACGCGAGGGTCGCTTTCAGAGGGCGGACGAGCGCCGCTCGATGGCCGCGAAGATGTCTTCGACGACGGCATCGTGTGGCCCATCCCGGGAAATGACGGTCATATCGGCTTGGGCATAGATGGGGTAGCGCTCGTCGATCAGGCGGCGCATCGTCCCTTCGGGATCGGCCGTCTGCAGGAGGGGCCGATTTTGCCGCTTCCGAACCCGCCGCATCAAAATATCAAACTCGGCCTTCAACCAGATCGATACGGTGCCGCTCATCAGCGCCGATCGGGTCGGCGGATGGATAAATGCCCCGCCGCCGGTCGCGACGACGCGCTGCCCCTCCGACACCAATCGCCCGACGATTTTGCATTCCCGGTCACGAAAATACGGCTCGCCGTGACGCTCGAAGATTTCAGGAATGTTCATCCGGGCGGCAGCTTCGATCTCGTGATCAGAATCGACGAAGTCGAGGCCAAGCCGAGCGGCGAGACGGCGGCCCACCACAGTCTTGCCCGCGCCCATCATGCCGACCAGGACGATCGATTTCGAGCCAAGGGCATCGACGATGGCGGCCTCACGACGCCCGCGTGTCAGCGGCTCGCAAGCAAGCTTCACCCCGTCCATGATGCCGGCATCTCTCATATGGCTATGGTAGCACGCCGGTTCATGTTGCCAAACCAGCCAGGGTGGATCGGCTTCGAAATTCAAAGACCTCCACCGACAACGGTCCATAAGATCAAAGCCCGGCGTGGTCGCCGGGCTTCTGGTCGATCTTCAGGTCGGAACCGGGTGGTTCGGCGTTAGATTGCCGAATTGATCCAGCGGACGAGTTCGCCCTTCGGCGCTGCGCCGATCTTCTTCGACGCCAGCTTTCCGTCCTTGAACAACATCAGGGTCGGAATCGACTGGACGCCGAGCTGCACGGTCACGTCAGGGTTCTCGTCGATGTTGAACTTGACGACCTTGACCTTGCCCTGCATCTCCTTGGCGATCTCCTCGAGCGAGGGACCGATCATCCGGCACGGACCGCACCATTCCGCCCAGAAATCGACAACGACCGGCTCGGAGGATTGCAGCACATCATGTTCGAAGCTTGCATCGGTGGTTTTGGTGGTGACGGAGTCGGCCATAATAAACCTTTCAGGTGGACCGGAACTGCCGGCCGCGTGAGTTTGAGGTAGGAATGAGGCAATGTGTCGTCAAGCCGGATCGCGATATGGTCCGTCCGGCGCGAGCGTAACGACCCCCTGGTCCCCCAAACGCGCAATGGCATCAACCAGCGCGACGCCGCCGATCCGTCTGTCGGGGCGGATCGCGGCCAGCGGCACGAGGACGAATGCGCGATTGAGAAGCTCCCGATGCGGGACAATCAGCTCGGGTGTCGCGATCTCGACCTCTCCATAATAGAGGATATCGATATCGATGACACGCGGTCCCCACCGCAGGGTCGAGGTGCGGCCGATGTCAACTTCGAGAGCCTTGACGCGCTGGAGCAGCTTTGCCGGCGTAAGGGTCGTCGTGCCAACCGCACAGGCATTCACGAACCAGTCTTGATCGACATAGCCCCAGGGTGCCGTCCGATAGAGCGGCGACAGCTCGAGATCGTGAATCAAGCCGCTTGACATCAGGCGGGCCGCAGCCTCGGCGATGAAGCCAGCCTTGTCGCCGACGTTGCTGCCAAATCCCAAGGCGACCTCGACTGCGGTGTCGATCATGACGGGTCCGATCGAGCGGGCGGCCAAGCGGCGGCCTCGCTTGGCGGACAGATAGCGGCGAAGACCGCGAGCGCGGCCACATGTTCGGCAACGTCATGGACCCGAAAGATGGAGGCGCCAAGGCTGCAGGCCGCCAAATTGGCCGCAATCGTCTCGGTGAGCCGCCCAGCGACCGGGGCCTTGGTCAGGCGCCCGAGAAAGCTCTTGCGCGACAAGCCAACCAGGATCGGATAGCCGAGGGCTCGCAATTGCGGGATAGCGGCGAGCGCTTGCAGTTGCTGGGCAGGCGTCTTGCCGAAACCGATGCCGGGATCGAGGATCGTCTTGGCGGGCGAGATTCCGGCCCAGGCAGCAACCGCGAGCGAGGTCTCAAAGAAGCGGCGCATGTCATCGACGATGTCAATCGCGCCATCCTTGCTGGCACGATTGTGCATGATCACGACGGTTGCGCCAAATTCCGCGACCGTGCCGGCCATCGCCGGGTCGCCCTGCAACCCCCAAATATCGTTGACGATGCTTGCGCCGCGCACCAGAGCTTGACGGGCCACAACCGCCTTGCTGGTGTCGATCGAGATCGGGATGTCGATCAACCCGGCCAAGGCGTCGAGAACCGGCACAACCCGCGACGTTTCCTCCTCGGACGACACCGGAATGAACCCCGGACGGGTGGATTCGCCACCGATATCGATGATCCCGGCGCCATCGGCCACAAGCTTTTGAGCATGCTCGACGGCGTCCTCGACCGGCACGAAGCGACCGCCGTCGGAAAAACTATCCGGCGTCACGTTGACGATCCCCATCACGACGGATTTGTCGCGGTTGGCGCCCCCCCACGCGTCGATCATCGGCGTGTCTCCACCCCGGCCTGCGCCGTGCCGCATCCGCGCGAGGTGATTAGAAATATGCAAATTTCACGCCGCTGCAAAGACGGCTCGATCGTGTTGATGACCGGATCAGCGATCCAGGCGGGCAGATCAAAGGGACTCATGGACATGTTCCGACGATATTCATGAAACAGCCCTCTTCCCGCGATCCTCCACGACGTGTTCACCTTGCGACGGAACCGTCGCGACTCACCCGCCCGGCGACCCTTTTCGAGCTCAATCCTCAGCCGCGACGGCGCCCGATCCGCTGACGCGACCCTCGACGGTTTTGACCATCAGGTCATACCGCGCACGCGTCACCATCATGGTCTGGAACCAGGTCGCCAGATCGTCCCAAGGATCCTTGACGGTATGGAGCCCGGAGATGAACGCCACCACGGTCCCAACCTCAGTCTTGCCGATCACGACGAACCAACCGCCAACACCGAGTATCACGGCTATGCCGAGCTGATGGCATAGATTCATGAGGAAATTCATCGAATACTTCAGCTTATAAACACCCATGTTGAGCTCGAAAACGCGCTCGAACCGGCCCTCCTGCTTGTCGGTGCTTCCTGCCGTCCCGTTCTCGCTGAGCACGCCCGCACTGGCCTCACGCAAGGTCGCGATTCGGGCTTGTGCCCGCCGGTTGATGGCACGCTGAATGAGCGGAACGAACACCACCTGCGGACCGTAGACGCCCAAAAGCACCAGGGCGATCACGGGTTGCAGGTAGACGAGGTAACTGACGACGCTGACCATGATGCCGGCCTGCAGCAAAGGCTCCGACAGGCTCTCGCCGACGAAGGCGCCGATCGGCTCGCTCTCGGCCACGATCATCGAGATCTGCGTTCCCTCTCGGGTCGACGCATCGGTCTCGTTGCCTGCAGCGGGGTCGACGCCATCGTTGATGTAGGAGCGCAGCACCCGCACGCCATGTTCGGACACCCAGCTGCGGTAGATGTTCGACAGCAGCTTGGTCAGACCCTGGGCCAGGACAAGTCCCGCATAGGTCAGAGCCAGCATGATGATCGAGCGCATGCCGCTCTCTTTGATGGCGTGGTTGATCATTCGGCGCTGCACCTCGATCGGTGCGGTGTCGAGAAGCGCCACGCTGATCGACAGCAGGCAGAGCCAAACCTGATCGCCGGCGCTCAATCGCCAGGCGAGGCCGAACAGCGCCTTGGGCAACGGTTTTCCGTCGAGGGGTGTCCCATGGCGCTTCCGCCGCCAGGGCGTCGGCATCAGGCTGAAACGATATGGCGACGACGTCTGGGGCGTCTCGTGGCCCAACCGGTCCGAAAAGGCGGACGCCGCGTCCTGGGTGATCGACCTACTCCCTCGTTACTTTGTCGTGTTGACGCCACTATCGGGCCGGATGGGCCGGGCCGCAATCCCGCGCGACGACAACCAATCGCGCCCCAAAGCGTTATTCATGGGCCGTGCGAAAGGCCTCATTTGAAGGCGTTCAGCCGCAATTCATGGCGCGTCCCGTAGCCTGCGATTATGGGGCGCTTCGAGGAGACGATGATGTTCAAATTATCGAAAGGTGCTGTTTTAGCGACGCTTGCGCTTGGCGGTCTGGCGGCCCAGACCATCGGCGCATCTGCGATGCCGATGGTGGATCTCAATCCTGCCGCGGTCGCGCATTCCGGCGAGGTGTCCGGCGTGCAGGAGACCCGTTGGGTGTGCGGACCCTACCGCTGCTTCTGGCGGCCCAACTACGGCTATTATGGCCCGCGCCCGGTTTATGGTCCGCGCCCGTTTTACGGCCATCCTTATGGATGGCATCGGCCCTGGGGTTATGGCGGCTACCATCACTATGGCTGGCATCGGCGCTGGCATCGCTGGTAAGCGACACGGATAATAGGCACGGCCGTCCAAGGATGGCCGTGCCGGCCAAAGGGTTTCAGACCCGCCGCCTCTCGCCTCAAGCCGGATCGACAGCCCGGACCGGCGCACGATAGAGCCCCTCGGCTAAGCCTGGATCCTTCTCGATTGCCTCAGCCATCAGACGGTTGGTCGCGGTCTCGATGCGATCCTCCAGCGTGCGAAGAAAAGCCGAGACGGATAGACCCGGCTCGATGACCGGCAGAATCTCCACCACGATCGTGCCGGGTCGTCGCAAGAAGCTGCGACGCGGCCAGAACAAGCCGGAGTCGAGTGCCACCGGGAGACATGGCACTTTGAGGTCGTTGTAGACGTAAGCGGCACCGAATTTATAGTCCGGCGGCGCACCGGGCGCTTTCCGCGTTCCCTCCGGAAAGATGAACAACTGCCGATTTTCGCCGATGATGTCACGCGCTTTGCGGGCCACCTGGGACAGTGCGGCCCTCCCCTTCGATCGATCGATGGCGATCTGGCGCCCGCAGGCGATGTACCAGCCGAACAGCGGCAACCACGTGAGTTCGCGCTTCAACACATAGGTGAAGTCCTTGAACACCGTGATGAGCGCGAAGACCTCCCAGACAGACTGATGTTTCGGGGCGATGATGCACCCCCCTTCCGGGATATGCTCCAGTCCCCGGAATTCGACCTTAGTGCCGCAGATGACGCGCAGCAGCCACAAGGAGGCATGACCCCAGATGCGGGCCGCCGCCTTCACTTTATCCGGACCGAACAGGATGGTGGGGAGCAGCACCAGCATGATGAGCACGAGCGCGATGTAAAACGCGACGTTGAAGACGAGAGAGCGCAGGATCAGCATGATGGCTTGTCCCAAATCGACGGCCAAAAGGCTAGAGCGCGTTCGCCTTTCTGGTTTCCGCGCCGACCAGCGTCCGGGACGGCGAGGTCGCGCGAGGGCCGGCCTCCCCTGCATCAGCAAAATGGAGCCTCGCTAGAGCCAAGACATATTTGAGGTATTCGGCCAGAACGAGCCTGAACCGTTGGCCGTTCACCCACCAATCCCCGGCCTTGGCGCGTTCGGTCACGACCGGAAAGGCAAGAAGCTCGACGCCCGGCACGACATGACCGATTTCGGCTAGGGCACGCGGCATGTGATAGTTGGACGTCACAACGATCAAGGATCGAATGTTGTGGGTTCGCACCCAGCGCCGGGTCTCGAGCGCATTGCCGACCGTGTTCTCCGCCGCATAACCGAGTTCGACGCAGCAATCGAAGAGCCGACGCGTTTCAGGGGCCAGCCGCGCGATGGCGGGGCCGGATGTATTTGGGTTGACGCCGCTGATCAGGAGGCGATCGGCATTGCCGTTCGCCAGTAATTCCAGTGCCTCGGTGATACGATCGGCCCCGCCCGTCAGCGCCACGACGCCCTCGGCGTGGTGGATTGGCTCGGGCTCACTGCGGTCGAGCGTCTGCACGAACAAGAAAAAGCCGGCTACGAGACCGCCTGTCGCACAAAGGCAAAGCAACAGGATCAGCCGGCTCAGCATGCGCAGCAGCGAGGGTCGCGAGTGGCGTCGGCTCACGCGAGCGGGACTGTCGCGTTCGGCCGTCACGGTCGCATCGTCCTCTGGGTTGCGCTCCGTCGAAGAGGCGACATGGTGACGTCGGATGCCGGGTTCACTCAAGTGCCTGCAAGTGGCGGAACACGATGGTGCGGGACGTGATTCCGGTCGCGAATGCAATGCCGACCGCGATCGCCAGGATCGCGAGATAGCCCTTCAGCCCGAGCGTGAAGGAGCCGAACAGGGCTTCGAGCTGGTCACCGCCGGGCGTCGCCACCATCCAGCTCTGAACGAGACCCGCCGCCACGAACATCAGGCAGGCGAGGCCGCCACCGATAAGGCCGCCCTTGAGGCCCAGCCGGAGAAAATGCTTCTGAAACTCGCGCGCAATGAAGCGATCCTCGGCGCCGACGAAATGCAGCACGCCGACAATCTCCTGATTGCCCGACATGGCGCCGCGCGTCGCGAAGGCGACCGCCAGACCCATGGCGGCCAGCACCAACAAAAAGATCAAGACCGCCACGACCACGACCGTGTTGGCCATGGTGGCGAGACGCGCCAGCCAGAGGTGATGATCGTCGAGGCTCACGCCCGACACGGCATCGGTCAAGGCCTTGCGGAAGGCCGCGAGATCGGCGCCACCCTCGTCACGCAACCGGATGACGATGAGGCGCGGAATCGGCAACTCCGCCATGTCGAGGCCTTGCCCGAGCCAGGGTTCGAGCAGACGCTCCGCTTCCGTCTTGTCGAAGACGGTCGCATCCGCGACGCCCGGCGTCGCACGCGCGATCGCGGCCGCCTTGGCGACTTCGGCATCGATGTCATGCCCCGCCATCGGGCGGACCTGGATCGTCATCTCTCGCGAGACCGACTGGCTCCAGTCCCGCGACGCCCCGGCGATCAGAATGGCGCTGCCGGCCGTCAGCGAACCGAGGAATGTCATGATGGCGATGACGGTGACGAGCGCCCGACCCGCGATCGAGCTGATCGGCACCAGCGGCATGTCCTTGCGAAGCGCGAGTTCGCCCGGCGTCGAGCGACCCGGTGTTTGCGCGGCACCCGGAGCATCGTCGCGAGAGGGTCGTTTCACCAAAGCCATGCTGGCTTCCTCATTCGTAAACATGCAGGCGACGGTCGCCGAGGACCAGTCGGCGCGCCGCCTCGAACTGGTCCATCAAGGCGAGATCATGCGTCGCGATCACAACCGAAGTGCCCGACTTATGCAGCTCCATGAACAGCCGCAGCAGCCGCCGCGCCAGAGACGGATCCACATTCCCGGTCGGTTCGTCGGCAAGCAGCAGCTCCGGCCGCATGATGAGGGCGCGCGCGATGGCGGCACGCTGCTTCTCGCCGCCCGAGAGGATCTGCGGCAGCACGTGCATGCGCTCGCCAAGACCGACCCAACGCAGCAATTCGACCACTTCGGACCGATACGTCGCTTCCTCGCGTCCTTTGACCCGAAGCGGCAAGGCGACATTCTCGTAGGTCGTGAGATGCTCCAGCAACCTGAAGTCCTGGAACACCACACCGATCTTGCGGCGCAACCCGGTGATTTCATCTTTGGCCAGCGAGGCGGCGTCGCGCCCGAAGACCGTGATGAGGCCGCGCGTCGGTTTGAGCGAGAGCAGGATCAGGCGCAGCAGGGTCGTCTTGCCGGCTCCCGATGGGCCGGTGAGAAATTGGAAGGAATGCGGCTCGATCGAAAAGGTGAGATCTTTGAGGATCTCTGAGCCCATTCCGTACCGCAAACCGACATTTTCAAAACGCACCATGCTCGATCCTTGAACACCCGGAAACGATCAGTCGCCCCATGAACCCTAGCCCGCATCCCAATTTTGGACGACCGCTCGGGCGTCGTCGCATTCGGCCCGGACATCTCTCATTAGCCCGCCACGGATTAAATCCGCCTTAACCATAAGCGGCCTCAATGGCGACATCGGCGCGCGGCGCATCGATTCTTTTCAAGGCCGCAGCCAACTTTCAGCATTCGGACGCCCCATGCGGATCATCTGCCCAACCTGCGCCATCCATTACGATATCGATGCAGACAATATGACGGCAGCGGGACAACTCGTGCGGTGCGGCGATTGCCGTGACGTGTGGCTGGTGCGGCCTGGCGACGAGCCCGCTCGGCCGGCGCGGCCGGAACCGCAGAGTGCCGTCGGTGAGCCGACGAGTTCCGATCCGTTCGTTCAATGCGGCTGGATTCCCGCGACGCCGCAACCGGCCACACAGGGCAACGAAAGGGCTGATCGGCCGATCGACTTCAACGCGGCGCGGGCGCGGCTCCGGCCACAGCCTGGCCAAATGTCGACGGGCGCCACAGTCCGGACCACGTTGGGCGCCATCGCGATCGGCCTGTTCGGCATCGGCTCTGTGGTGGCGGCCATCGGTGTGCCGCTGATCCACAAAGGTGCCATCCGGATCTCGTTCGGCACGGCCGCACCGACCCCACACACGCTCATCCCCCGGCTTGGCGCCGACAAGGGTTTCCGTGTCAGCTTCGCCGAGGGCCTCGTCCCCTGAGCGACTCTCGCCTGGCTTAGACCCGCCCTTGGCTCGTCCCCCTTGGCTTGCCAGGCCGGATGGGTTGGCTTCTAAGGGTGGATTGACGGGGGCACGCCATGAACCGACGATCCATCACGGTCTTGTATGACGAGACCGCCATCGCGAATCGCACCGAGGCGATGGCGGACGAGATCGCGGCCGTTGGCGTGCATGATCTCCTGGTCATCGCCGTGCTCAAGGGCTCGTTCATGTTCGCGGCCGACCTGATCCGCGCCATGCACCGCAAGGGGATGGCACCGGAGGTCGAGTTCATCCACCTGTCGAGCTACGCCGATGCGACCGTGTCGTCGGGCCTCGTCAAAGTGGTGAAAGACATCGATGCGCCTGTGTCCGGTCGCGATATTCTGCTGGTGGACGACATTCTCGAATCCGGCCGCACGTTGGCGCATGCCAAGGCCCTGCTGATCGAGCGCGGCGCCGCCCGCGTCTTCACCGGCGTGATGCTGGAGAAACCTGGCAAACGCGCCGTGCCGTTCGAGGCCGATTTCGTCGGCTTTCAATGTCCCGACATTTTCGTGGTCGGCTACGGCATGGATGTCGCGCACCAATATCGGCAACTTCCCTACATCGGCGTCGTCGACAATTAGCCGTTCAGCGTCAGGATCGCGCCGTTCAGCGCCGTCGCAAACGACACCCAGGCGAGATAGGGCACGAAGCAAAACCCCGCGATCCGATCCAGCCTGAAGAACAACACCATCGTGACCGCAACCGCGACCACGAGGGCCACCACCACGATCAGACCGACGCGTGGGTTGTGGCCGGCGAAGAAAGCCCAGGACCAGGCGGCGTTGAGCGTGATCTGAACCAGGAACGAGATCACGGCCGCGCTGCGCCCCCGCGTCGCGGGCGGCAACCGCAGGATGCGGAAAAACGCGACCGCCATCAAAATGTAGAGCAGCGTCCAAGCCGGGCCGAACAACCAGTTGGGTGGGTTGAACGCGGGCTTGGTCAGCGTCTCGTACCACGGCAAATTCGGGAAGGTCGCGAGATTACCGAGCAGAAATGCGGTGACGACGGGCGCGATGGCTGCGAGCGACGTCGAGATCGTGCCGGGACCGGATCGTGAGGGAATCGAGGACAAAGCGCACCATACCTGTTGATCGGGAAACGCCGGGAACGGTCAGCTCGCGGCCTTGCGGATCGCCTCGAGCAGGGCTGGGCGTGTCGCGTCCGTCAAGCCGCCGACGAGCTTATAGGCGATCGTACCGTCACCCTTGATCACGAATGTCTCGGGCACGCCATAGACGCCGAAATCGATGCCGGTTCGGCCGGACGGGTCGGTCCCGACGCGTGCGAACGGATTGCCCTTTTGGCCGAGGTAGCGGCGGGCGTTCTCAGGATCTTCCTTGTAGACAATGCCGGCCATGGTGACACCGGCGAGCGCGGGGTCGCGCGACAGCGCCATCAGGGCGTCGTGCTCGTCGTGACATTCGGCGCACCACGAGGCGAAGACATTCACGAGCGTCACATGACCCTGACGAAGATCGGCATCCGTCAAGCCGCCGGGGCCGCGCGTTTCGAGCCCTGGCAACGGCGCCAGCGCGAAGACGGGCGCGGGACGCCCGATCAGGGCCGAGGGAATACGGGACGGATCGCCCGCGCCGAGCCGCACCATGAACAGGCCCGCCAGGGCCACGAAGGCGACCAGCGGAAGCATGACGAGAAAGCGCCGCCGCGGTCGCTCGATGTCAGATGACCCGGAAAGCGGCGTCTCGGTCATGCGTCGAGGTCCTTGCCGGCGGGGCGGCCGAGCCGCGCCAGGGCGCGCAACTGGGCGCGATAATCGAGCAGCACGGCCGCGAGGGTGCCGCTCAGCACGAGGCCGGTGATCACGAAGGCCGCGACGATGAAACCGACGTGCATGTCGACCGGCTGATCCATCACGGCGACACCCTTGCGGGCCGCATACGAGCGACGCTCGGCTTCGCCCCCGCAGCGACCAGCATGGTGAGCCGTCGCACGCGGCGTCGCAGCACCTCGTTGCGGGTCGCCATCAGATGCAGGGTCGCGAACAGCGCCGTATAGCCCACCGCCATGACGAGGAGCGGCCACAGCATCGAGGCCGCGATCGTCGGACCGCCCATGCGGAACACCGAGGCCGGCTGGTGCAAGGTGTTCCACCAGTCGACCGAGAATTTGACGATTGGAATGTTGATGAAGCCGACCAATGTCATGATCGAAGCGGCGCGCGCCGCACGGCCCGGCTCCTCGATCGTCTGCCATAGGGCGACGAGGCCGAGATAGATCAGCAACAGCACGAGTTCCGACGTCAGTCGCGCATCCCACACCCAATAGGTGCCCCACATCGGCTTGCCCCATAGCGAGCCGGTGACCAGGCAGATGAACGTAAAGGCTGCGCCAAGCGGTGCGGCCGCCTTCTGGGCCGCTTCGGCCAGCGGATGCCGCCAGACCAGCGTCGCCAACGCCGCGGCCGTCATGACCAGATAGGCCAACAGCGACACCCAGGCGGCCGGCACGTGGATATACATGATCCGCACCGTCTCGCCCTGCTGATAGTCGGCGGGTGCGACGAACAGCGCGAGATACAGCCCGACCGCCAGGGCGAGCGCCGCGACGCTCGCGAGCCACGGCAGCAGCCGGCCGGTCAGCCGGAGAAAATTTGTGGGGTTGGCGTAGGTGGTAAGGATCGACACGACCTCAATTTAGGCCAAGCTGCCGCATCCTACCAGCGACGACTTGCGGTCGCATGAACCGATTGGGTGACGCCGGTCGTCGCAGTGCCTCACTCCCCAGCGCCGCGAAGCGCCGCTGCGGCCGCAAACGGCGCCAGCGCCAAAGCTCCGAGGCTGAGACCGCAGAGGATCAGGAGCGGCGTGAGGAACGGGACGGTGCCGCCGCTCGCGGCCTGCGCGGTCGATACCCCGAAGATCAGCACCGGCACTGCAAGCGGGATCACCAAGATCGAGAGCAGCAGCCCACCGCGGCGGAGACTGACCGTGAGGGCCGCGCCAATCGCACCCAGGAACGTCAGCGCGGGGGTACCGACCAAGAGACTGAGCGTGACACCCCAAAGCGCCGGACCATCGAGGGCCAGCATCAGGCCGAACAGAGGTGCCACGATCACCATCGGCAGGCCGGTGGCGCACCAGTGGGCGAGGCATTTGGTCAGCACCACGAGTTCGAGCGGAACAGGGCTCAGCCGCAACAGGTCGAGCGAGCCGTCTTCGTCGTCGGCTTGGAACAATCGGTCGAGCCCGAGCAGCCCAGACAAAAGCGCCGCGATCCAGAGCACGGCGGGGCCGATGCGCGACAAGAGGTTCAGGTCTGGGCCGATCGCGAACGGCACGATGGTGACGAGACTGAGAAAGAAGACGACGCCCATCAGGCCGCCGCCGCCGATGCGACGCGCCAAGGTGAGATCGCGCCGGAACAGCGCCAGAAGCGCGCGGATCACCGGATCACGTCCGAGATCACTTGCGAAATCCCTTTATTCTGATGACCGACCCGCATCACGGCTCGAGCCACAGGTCGCGCAGCCCCGGCAAGTCGAGCGGCGCATGAGTGGACGCGAGGATCAAGCCACCGCTGGTCAGGTGATCCGTCATGATCTCGGCCAGCATGGCTTGCGCGGCGCGATCGAGCGCGGTCGCTGGCTCATCGAGCAGCCATAGCGGACGATGCGCCGTCAGCAACCGCGCGAGCGCCACCCGCCGCCGCTGTCCCGCGGATAAATAACCGACCGGGATGTCGATAACGTGGAGCAGATCGAGGCGCTTCAGCGCGAGATCGGGCGAGGTTGTGACGCCGCCGCTCAAGGCCGCCGCGATCTCGATATTTTCGCGTGCCGTCAGTGCGGTTTTCAGCCCATCGGCATGGCCGACATAATGCACGCTTTCGGCGAGCATCGGCGCATCGGCCCGGTTGGCGCCCTCGGCTCCTGTCCATAGGACCGTGCCCGAAACCCAAGGCAGAAACCCGCAGATCGCGCGCAGCAGCGTGGATTTGCCGGCCCCGTTCGGGCCGGTCACCTGCACGGCCTCGCCCGGAGCGATGCTGAACGACACGCCCTGCAACACAGTGCGGCTGCCCCGGGCAATCGTCAGGTCGTCGACCAGAAGATGGGCCAGCGAAGAGCGGGTCGTATCCAGGCGAGACCTCATTGATGCTTGGCAGGCAGCCTTGCTCCGTGTACCCCGCAACTTTAGAACTATCTACAACAACACGCCCCCGTCCCATCACGATCAGGGAAAAGCTATGGCCTCGCTCGACAGCTTTAAATGCCGCAGGACGCTCGACGTCGGCGGCGAGAGATACGTTTATTTCTCCATTCCCGAGGCGGAGAAGAACGGCCTCGCCGGCGTGTCGCAACTTCCCTTCTCGATGAAGGTGCTGCTCGAGAACCTGCTGCGCTTCGAGGATGGCCGATCGGTCACGAAGGCCGACATCGAACAAGTAGCGCAATGGCTCGACAAGCGTGGCAAGGAGGAACGCGAAATCGCGTTCCGTCCGGCCCGGGTTCTGATGCAGGATTTCACCGGCGTTCCGGCTGTGGTCGATCTCGCGGCCATGCGCGACGCGATGCTCGGGCTCGGCGGCGACGTCAACAAGATCAACCCCCTGGTCCCGGTCGATCTCGTCATCGACCATTCGGTTATCGTCGACGAGTTCGGCACGCCGCAGGCGTTGAGCGACAACGTCAATATCGAATATGAGCGTAACGGCGAGCGCTATCGCTTCCTGCGCTGGGGGCAGCAAGCCTTCTCGAATTTCCGCGTCGTGCCGCCCGGCACGGGCATCTGCCACCAGGTCAATCTCGAATATCTGTCGCAGACGGTGTGGAGCCGCCCGGAGACGATCGACGGCGAAACCGTTCAGATCGCTTATCCGGACACGCTGGTCGGCACCGACTCGCATACGACGATGGTCAATGGACTGGCGGTGCTCGGCTGGGGCGTCGGCGGCATCGAGGCCGAAGCCGTTATGCTGGGTCAGCCGCTATCGATGCTGCTGCCGCAGGTCGTCGGTTTCAAACTGACCAATCGTCTGAAGGAAGGCCGCACCGCGACCGATCTGGTGCTGACGGTGACGCAGATGCTTCGGAAGCTCGGGGTCGTCAATAAATTCGTTGAATTCTACGGCTCCGGTCTCGACAGCCTGTCGCTCGCCGACCGTGCCACCATCGGCAACATGGCGCCGGAATATGGTGCGACCTGCGGCTTCTTCCCGATCGATGCAGAAACCATCACCTTTCTCGAGGCCACTAACCGGACCGATGCGCGCGTCGCGCTCGTCAAGGCCTATGCCGAAGCGCAGGGCATGGTGCGCGATTCATCGCTGCCCGACCCGCTGTTCACCGAGACGATCGAGCTAGATCTCAGCGACGTCGTGCCCTCGCTGGCAGGACCGAAGCGCCCCCAGGATCGCGTCACGCTGGAAACCGCAAAGGCGAGCTTCAACAATTCCTTGCTGAAGGAATATAAGGTCGACGACACCGATGTGCGGTTCTCGGTCGAGAATGCCGCCTTCGATCTCGGCCACGGCGACGTCGTGATCGCCGCGATCACCTCCTGCACCAACACCTCCAACCCGAACGTGATGATCGGGGCGGGATTGCTGGCCCGCAAGGCGGTTGCGGCCGGTCTCAAAACCAAGCCGTGGGTCAAGACCTCGCTGTCGCCCGGCTCGCAGGTGGTGGGTGAATATCTCGCCAAGACAGGCCTGCAGCAGGATCTCGATGCGCTCGGCTTCAACGTGACCGGATACGGCTGCATGACCTGCATCGGCAATTCCGGCCCGCTGCCGACGGATATCTCGAAGACCATCAACGACCATGACGTGGTGGCGTCGGCCGTCATCTCGGGCAATCGAAACTTCGAGGGTCGCGTCAATCCGGACGTGAAGGCCAACTATCTCGCGTCACCCCCGCTTGTCGTGGCCTATGCGCTTGCAGGGTCGCTCCACGTCGACCTCGTCAACGAGCCACTCGGCATGGGCCACAACGGCCCCGTCTACCTGCGCGACATCTGGCCGACCCAGGAAGAAGTCTCCGATATGCGGAAGGCGTCGGTCACCAAGGCGACCTTCGCGGATCGATACGGCAACGTCTTCGAGGGCGACGATCACTGGAAGGGCATCGAGATCGCGGTCAGCGAGACCTACCATTGGAGCATGGCCTCGACCTATGTGAGAAACCCGCCCTATTTCGACGGCTTAACCAAGACGCCCGCTGCCATCGCGGACATCAAGGACGCGCGGGTGCTCGGCCTGTTCCTCGACTCGATCACGACCGACCACATCTCGCCCGCCGGCTCGATCAAAGCCGCGTCCCCAGCGGGCCGCTACCTGATGGAGCATCAGGTCCGCCCGCAGGATTTCAATCAATACGGCACCCGCCGCGGCAACCACGAAGTGATGATGCGCGGCACCTTTGCCAATATCCGCATCAAGAACCAGATGGTGCCCGGCGTCGAAGGCGGCGTGACCCGTCACTACCCGTCAGGCGAGGAACTGCCGATCTACGACGCGGCCATGCTGTATAAGCAGGAGGGCGTGCCGCTGGTCGTGTTCGCCGGCAAGGAATATGGCACCGGCTCGTCGCGCGATTGGGCCGCAAAGGGCACCAAACTGCTCGGCATCCGCGCCGTCATCGCGCAGAGCTTCGAGCGCATTCATCGCTCGAACCTCGTCGGCATGGGCATTCTGCCCCTGACGTTCGAAGAGGGCATGTCGTGGCAGACCCTCAACCTCAAGGGCGACGAGACGGTGTCGATCGTCGGCTTGGGCGAAAGCCTAAAGCCGCGCCAGACGATGGAAGCCGTCATCACGTCCGACAAGGGACGCGTGACGCATGTTCCGGTGATTTGCCGCATCGATACGGCCGACGAACTGGAATATTTCCGCCACGGCGGCATTCTTCAATACGTGCTTCGCAACCTTGCGGCCGCCGCCTGAGTATCCCCTGAACGATCGGCCCGCTGCGGAAGCGGGTCGATATCGGGGACAATGACGAGCGGGCGGAGCGTCTTCGAGGCGGTCACGCCCCCGTTCCGAGGGAGCAATCATGACCTATGTGGCCGCAGAACACCGCTACGAGACTGCCACCTTCCGTCGCTGCGGGCGATCGGGCATCGATCTTCCGGCCATTTCGCTTGGGCTCTGGCAGAACTTCGGCGGGACCGACGTCTTCGAGACCGGCCGCGCGATCCTGCGCCGCGCCTTCGATCGCGGCGTGACCCATTTCGATCTCGCCAACAACTACGGTCCGCCCTACGGGTCGGCCGAGGACCATTTCGGCCGTTGGATGGATCTCGACTTCCGTCCCTACCGCAATGAATTAATCATTTCGTCCAAGGCCGGCTGGGATATGTGGCCCGGGCCCTACGGCAATTTCGGGTCGCGCAAATATCTCGTCGCCAGCTGCGACGATAGTCTGAAGCGGATGAACCTCGACTATGTCGACATCTTCTATCACCACCGGCCGGACCCTAAGACACCCCTCGAAGAGACAATGGGCGCGCTGGATCAACTCGTGCGCTCCGGCAAGGCGCTCTACGTCGGTGTGTCGTCCTATTCTCCCGAGCGAACTCGCGCGGCCTACACGATCCTGAAGCAGCAAGGCACGCCCTTCCTGATCCACCAGCCGTCCTATTCGATGCTGAACCGTTGGGTCGAGAATGGGCTGCTCGATACACTCGAGGAGATCGGCGTCGGCTGCATTGCCTTTTCGCCGCTGGCCCAAGGCCTGCTGTCGAACAAATATCTGAACGGCGTGCCGGAGGCGTCGCGCGCCGCCAAAAATGGGTCGTTCTCCCCCGATCACGTCTCGGACGACAATCTCGCCCGCATCAAGGCGCTGAACGACATCGCTCAAGCCCGCGGACAGTCACTCGCTCAAATGGCGATCGCCTGGGTGCTACGCGATAAGCGTGTCACGTCGGCCCTCATCGGGGCGCGGACGGTCGAGCAACTCGACAATTCGCTCGATGCCCTCAACAATTTGGCCTTCGACACCGACGAACTCGCGCGCATCGATACGCATGCGACCGAGGGCGGCATCGACCTGTGGCGGAGCCAGTCGGCCATTCCGGCCGAGGCGTGAGGCTTCAGCGGTCCGAATGACCGAGATCGCGACCGGGGTCGAGTTGATCCCGGACGCGTTGCTTGAGCACCTTGGCTTCCGGAAAGCCGCCGTCGCGCTTGCGCTCCCAGATGACGATGTCGTCGTATTCGACCCGGAACGTGCCACCCGTCGACGGCACGAGCGCGACCTCGGCTAGCTCGGTTCCGAAGGTCGACAGAAGTTCCTGGGCCATCCAGGCGGCTCGAAGAAGCCAATGGCATTGCGTGCAATAGACGATACCGATCCGCGGCTTGGCCTCGGGTCGCGCCTCGGCCGCGGGTCCGATGTCGGTGTCGCTCACGAAATTTCCTCGACGATCTTGGCGATGAGCGAGCGATCGAAGCTCTCGAAGCTCTCGGCGCTCGACACGAAAGCGGCGACGCCGCCGATCACGTTGGTTTTGTAATAGGCCGCAAGTCCACCTGGTGGATGCGTATGTTCCACGAGATAGCGCGGCCCGTCCATGCTGCTCAGGATCACCAGCCCGTTGATTGTCGTAACCCCATGGGCAAGAGCCGCGTCTCGCGCCGCCTTGATGTCCGTGCCGCCGTTACTGGCCCCATCGCCCGACACATCGATGATGCGCCGCGTTGCCACGAAGGACGCATGGTCGAATTGCGCGGTCGCAAAATCCAGCGCGGAGCCGATCGCGGTTCGATCATAGAAGGAACGCGGAGCCCCCAACACCAGTTGGGCGAACGCTTTGGCGTCGGCCTCGTTGCGGATCGGCGTCCAATCGATCACGAGTTTCTGCGACTCCGATCCAGCCCATTCCATGAACGCGACCGCGATGGTTTTGTCCGGGTTGGACGCGATCGCCTCGAGCACGCGCGGATCGGCCAAAGCGGCCGCATATCCCTTCCGCTGCAGCTCGAACTTTTGCTCGTCGATGCTGCGGGACACGTCGGCTGCGAGCACCAGCAGCACATCGACATGCGGTTTGCCCGAAGCGAGAGGAGGCTCCTGCGCGAAGCTCGGTGAGGCTTCGATCAGAAGCGCCAGAAAGACGGCGAAGCGGAGCCCAGAGCGGCGTTCCATCGGCGATCTCCGTGAGGCGAGCCGCATCTTTCCGCATCGCGGCGATCCGACTACGGTTTCGTGCCGAATCAGGAGAGAACATCATGGCCAAATTGCACGCAAATCCGATGCTGCGTCACCAGGGCTCGCGGCCGGTCAAGCGGTCGGCCGTGATCAGCGTGGCGACGCTGGTGCTCGTCGGGTGGACCGTACCGGCGGCGCTCGCGCAACAGGCCAACGATCCCGACGCAGGCTATGCAACCCGGCCGTTCACGCCGCCGAACTTCAAGATGCCGGAGGGAGCCGGTTGCGCAGGCGACATCGCCCGTTGGCGTGCCGTGCAGGATAACGATTACGCCAGCGGCAACATCGAACCGAAGGTCTACAACCAGATCAAGGGTGAGATCGCCAAAGCCGAGAGCGCCTGTTCGGCCGGGCATGATGGCCAAGCCAGCGGCATGGTTGCGGCGTCCAAGCGCCGGCATGGCTATCCGGGCTGATCAGCGCTCCGGACTACAGATCCCGCGCGAACATATGCCGCATATAGACGGTCACGAAGACCGGCATTTCGGGGCGCATGTCGGCCTCGCCCCGGACCACATGGATGCGGACCAATTCCGGATCGGCGTCCCGCGCGAGGGCCGCCTCGATCCGGGCCGCCAGCGCATCGGCAGGCTCGCGCGATCGGACCAGTTTCATGCAGCACACCCGCACCGGATCGTGCAGGAGAGTGAAGCCGGGCGCAAAATCGAGGTCGTCGGGATCGAGCCCGGTCTCCTCGACGAGTTCGCGCCGGGCGCTACCGTCGAGATCGACGCGATCGCCCACGAGATCACTGAGATCCGGCGTCCCGGAGGGAAAGTAGATGCGCCCCGCATTGGCGGTGTGGGGACCCATCTCGCCGAGCACGAATCCCCCGTCGGACCCGCGCAAGGCCGCCATCGCGAAGCCGTTGCGAACGCCGAGCATCGGGTAACCGAAATCGCGCCACGCGAGAAAGGCCTTGAACTCGGCCTCGAAATACGCGCCGCGATAGACCCTCCGGCCCGTGTCGTCCTGCTCCACAGCGCCGCGATGCTGTAGCAGGACGCGGCCGTTGAACATCTTCGGTAAGGCCGCCAGGAGCGTCGCCCAATGCGCGTCGATCGCATCGGCGTGGTCGCTGGCGAAAAGCCACGGCACCGTCTCGAGACAACAGTCGATGGCATCGACATGATCGAGCGTGAACGGCCCTTCGGGAGTGACGCGCTCGGTCACTCAAGCTCCAGCGTTCCGTGCGACACCACGATGGCGGTGCCGCCGATCGAAGCGGACACCAACCGCCCGTCGCGCAGAGTGAGGCCGAGTTCGATGAGGCTCGGACGTCCCAACTCGAACCCCTGCTCGATGATGAATGCATGGTCACCGTCGGCAAGGTCGCCATAGTGCAGGAGAACGCCCGCGAAAGCCGCGACCGCACCACCGGTGGCCGGATCTTCCGCAATGCCCATGTTTGGCGCGAACATGCGGGCGCGGATCTGGTGGTCCGGGCTCGCGGTGTTGTCGGTGTAGAGGTAGACGGCACCGAACTCCCCGAACGCGTCGCGCCAGCGCGTGAGGTCGGGCCTTGCCCGTGCGAGGGCCTCGCGGTCGCGCAACGGTATGAAAGTAAAAGCCACGCCCGCAGAAAAGACGCTGGAAACATGACGGCCGAAGCCGATGTCGTCGACGGTCAGATCGAGGGCCGCCGCAACCAAAGTGTTCGATGCGGTCGTGCCGCTCGAAGCCGGAAGTCGAGGCAGATCGAAGCGGGCATGCGCCACGCCCGCCCGCATCCGAACCCGGCAGGTCACTGGCCCGATCGTCTCGTCGAGCACCACCGTTACGTCGCCGGTCGCGAGGCGGTCGCGGTGATACCGCAGCGCTAAAAACACTGCCGTTCCGACGGTCGGATGACCGGCAAACGGAAGCTCGGCCGCAGGTGTGAAGATCCGCAGACGAGCTTCATGCGCGGGATCGCGCGGCGTTTGAACGAAAACGGTTTCGGACAGATTGAATTCGCGAGCGATAGCTTGCATCCGCGCTGGATCGAGAGCGTCCGCATCGAGGACGATCGCCAGAGGATTACCCGCGAGAGCCACATCGGTAAACACGTCCAACGTGGCGAAGGGGCGGCTCATCCTGCCGAGGCTCCGATCGCTTTTTGCAGAACATCAGCGACTTGATCGGCCGAAAACGGCTTCGGCAGCGTCGGGCGGTTGCGCCACGCCTCCGGCAACGTCGTTGCGCCATAACCGCTCGCAAAGATGATTGACATGCCGCGCGCCGCAAGGATCTCCGCGACCGGGAAGATGGCGTCGCCGCCGAGATTGATGTCGAGAATCGCGACATCGGCCGCAATCGTTGGGGCCTGTTCCATCGCCTGACGGAACGTCAAAGCAGAGCCGACGATGTCGCACTCGATCTCGCCAAGGAGGTCCTCGAGCAGCATCGCAATGAGCGATTCATCCTCGACGATGAAAACCTTCAGCCCTCGCAAATCACGATTGGCTGCGCGTTCGGGTTCCGACACCACTGCTCCCTTCCTGCTTCGCCACCACCAGGACGAGCGCTACGCGCTATCTTCAATGTCCGATGCCTAAACTCAAGTCCATCGGCATGCAATTGCGCCATTTCTTGCCGCGTGATAGCGTGTTCCAACGTGACAAGACCGTGGTTTTTCGCGTCGCCCTGGGCTTTATTGTTGACATGGGCGGATGCCGCATCATGTTATCGCCAGCCATCAGGTCATGACGGGTCGCAGCGCATCGGCCGACCACTCAGACTATCGTCGCAGAGGAGAAAACCATTCGTCGTCCAATGAAAGCAGCACCGGTCCCGCAGAAAGACGGGCCACGTATAAACCTCGATATCCGTGTCAAGGAGGTCCAGCTGATTGACGCCGAGGGGCGCAATCGTGGCAATACCGACACGCAGGAGGCGCTGCAGATCGCGACAGAGGCTGGACTCGATCTTGTCGAGATCGTTCCAAATGCCAATCCTCCAGTCTGCAAGATCTTGGATTACGGAAAATTCCGCTTCCTCGAACAGAAAAAGGCCGCCGAGGCGCGCAAGCGTCAAAAGGTCGTCGAAGTGAAGGAAATCAAGCTTCGGCCCGGCATCGACGAACACGATTACGATACCAAGATGAAAGCGGTGCACCGCTTCTTCGAGGAAGGCGACAAGGTCAAGGTTACGCTTCGGTTCCGCGGGCGTGAAATGGCCCACCAGGATATTGGGTATCGCCTCCTTGATCGGGTGAAAACAGAGACGCTCGCGATCGCCAAAGTCGAGACCGAGCCATCGATGGAAGGCCGTCAGATGGTCATGATCCTGGCGCCCCGCTAAGACGCGTCTCCGGTTTATAGGTTGAATGAAGGGCGCGCGGCGAAAGTCGGCGCCCTTTCTGCTTGCGGGGGGTGAGTTGGCGCGATCACCTGCAAGCATCAAGCCGCCCGCTCTCCAACGACCCTCGAATCCAAAGCGACCCAGCCGAAGCTGGTCGCATCGTCACTCGCTCGCAGGCTTCGGCGCCAAGCGGTCCAGGCGTTTCTGCATGTCGCTCAATTCCGTCCGCAGCGCTTCGAGATCGTCGGCGGTCGGGGCCGACGATGTCGGGCTCGGTTCAGCGACCGCGCCAACCGGGATCTTGGGCGTGAACGGGCTGAACATCGTCAAAGCCTGCGAGAACATCAGCATGTTCTTGCGGGTCTGCTCCTCGAGCTGATCGAACATCTGACTGCGAAACGCCGTACCCGGCAACATGCTGCCACCGATGGCGGTCTCGACCTGCTCGCGCATCTTGTGCTGGTCGGTGGTCAGCTTATCGATGGTAAATTCGAGATAGCTCGGGACCAGCATCTGCATGCTGTCGCCGTAAAAACGGATCAATTGGCGGAGAAAAGCGGTCGGCAAGAGACTTTGGCCGTTCTTGCCCTCCTGCTCAAAAATGATCTGCGCCAGAACGCTGCGGGTGATTTCCTCTCCGGTCTTGGCATCAAAGACCGCAAAATCCTCGCCACGCTTGACCATACCGGCCAAGTCTTCGAGCGTCACGTAGGTGCTGGTTCCCGTATTGTATAATCGTCGGTTGGCGTATTTCTTGATCGTGATCGGTTTATCAGTCGCGGTCATGCTGGGTCCGCCATAGCCGGGGAACAGCCTCCTTCGAGATGACGGACGGGTCTCGAGCCGTTCGACACTCGCGTTAAGCGGTTCCACCCTGAGATTTTAAGTTCGAAGCTTGTTCTTCGCCTGATCGCGTGACGCTCTCCCGGTCGAGGATAGGCGGTTTGTTGCTGTTGCGAAATAGCCATGATGGCGAAATCGCCAGTCTTCCGAACACCGCCGGTCATCACCATATATGGGAAACGGCGGCGTCTTCTTGGGCTTGCCTTGCCCGAGCGCATCATCGAACATTGCGCGCCATCACCGTCAACCGCCTCAGACATTGGCGGAGAACCCCACTCGAGGAGCGTCCATGTCGACCGCCGATATCGTGATCGTCAGTGCAGCCCGCACAGCCGTCGGAACCTTCAACGGCGTCTTCGCCAATACTGCAGCCCATGAACTCGGTGCGACCGCCATCACGGCGGCGCTGGCGCGCGCGGGACTGTCGGCCGACGAGGTCGATGAAGTCATCTTGGGCCAGGTCCTGACGGCGGGTCAGGGCCAGAATCCCGCGCGACAGGCCGCCATGTTGGCAGGCGTGCCGCAGGAACGGACGGCCTGGGGCCTTAATCAACTTTGCGGTAGCGGCTTACGGGCCGTCGCGCTCGGGCTGCAGCAGATCAGCAGCGGCGACGCCTCGATCATCGTCGCAGGTGGCCAGGAGTGCATGACGCAAGCGCAGCATGCGGCCTATCTCCGTTCGGGCGTGAAGATGGGTGAGTTGAAGCTCGTCGATACCATGCTGAAGGATGGCCTGATGGATGCGTTCCATGGCTATCACATGGGCGTCACAGCCGAAAACGTCGCGACGCAATGGCAGTTGACCCGCGAGGATCAGGACAAGTTCGCCGTGGCGTCCCAGAACAAAGCCGAGAAGGCTCAAGCCTCAGGGCGGTTCAAAGACGAGATCGTGCCGTTCACGATCAAGGGTCGCAAGGGGGACGTCGTGATCGATCAGGACGAACATATCCGGCCCGGCACGACCCTCGAGGCCTTGACGAAGCTGAAGCCCGCCTTCTCAAAGGAGGGGACCGTGACGGCGGGTTCCGCGTCCGGCATCAACGACGGCGCCGCCGCTCTGGTGCTGATGACGGCCGCAGAGGCCAAGAAGCGCGGCCTGACGCCACTCGCACGCATCACCTCCTGGGCGACCGCTGGGGTCGACCCCGCCGTGATGGGGTCCGGCCCAATCCCTGCCTCGCGCAAGGCGCTGGAGAAGGCGGGATGGAAGGTCGCCGATCTCGATCTCGTCGAGGCCAACGAGGCGTTTGCGGCGCAAGCGCTGGCGGTCAATAAAGACATGGGTTGGGATCCGGCGATCGTAAACGTCAACGGAGGCGCGATCGCGATCGGTCACCCGATCGGGGCGTCCGGTGCGCGCGTCCTCACCACACTCCTTTACGAGATGGCCCGACGCGATGCTCGCAAGGGCCTCGCGACCCTGTGTATCGGGGGCGGCATGGGCGTCGCCATGACGGTCGGACGCTGACGCATACGCTGATCCGCGTAACAACCTCGAGACAAAAAAGCCGCCGGCGAACCGGCGGCGTTTCGAGTGTCGTAGCGGTAGCTTAGTGGCCAGTCGCGTCGGCGTCGCGGGTCGCCTCAAACAGGAACCAGGCCCTGCGTTCGGTCTCGTCGATATAGTTTTCGAGCAAGCTCGCGGTCGCGACGTCCTTGTGTTCGTCGCACACTTCATGCGCCTTCCGCATGTTGGTTACCATGTCGCGATTGTCCTGCAGGAGCTCGCGGAGCATGTCGGCGGCTGAGACAAACTCGGCATCGTTGTTCTTCACGCGCGACATCGCGTTAATTTCACCGATCGAATGGATCGTTCGACGACCGAGCTTGCGAACCCGCTCGGCCAGCGGATCGGTCGTGGCGAAGATCTGATCGGCATGGTCGTCCAGCAACAGGTGATAGTCGCGGAAATGCGGGCCGCTCATGTGCCAGTGAAAATTCTTGGTCTTGAGATAAAGCGCGAAAGCGTCGGCCACTAGCTTGTTGATCTCGGCGGCGATCTGCGCGGTGCCGTTATCGCCAAGGTCGCTGGGAGTCTTCAGCGCCGAAGCATCGGTGTCCGCATTATGTTTCGTGGTGTCTTTGGCCATGTCTATCCCCTTCACGGCACGTCAGCCGTGTTACTCAGAACCCTTTTGCGGCCCGTTGCGTTCCATCGCGGCGAGCTTAAGCGGAAGCTGAGATGGTCGCGGACCGTCAGATTTTCTCCGGCCGAAAGCGCGCCGTCGGCTCGACGATCTCGTTCTGCGCGGCAATCAGCAGAATCTCGCCAGCGCCGGCATCTTGAGTCATCCGCAACAGGCCATAGACCGACGACGCCGCCCGCGATAACGCCTCGGGCAAGGATCCGCTTTCCAGGTGATGCACGAAGAACAGAGCCGCGATCGCATCCCCGGCCCCGTTGATCGACAGGCCGAGCTTCGGGGTTCGCACCCGCCACAGATCCCCGCCGTCCGAGGCGAGCAGATCGAGGCTGTCGGCAGGCGTATCGTGGCCGAGATAGGAGGTGACCAGGATCGTGCCGGGGCCGCGGGCATGGACAGCGCGGAGCGCGGGCCGCACCTCCTCCAAGGTGGCCGACGAGCCTCCCGACAGAATATCGAGTTCGAATTGGTTGGGCGTGATGAGATCGGCCATCGGCACGGCGCGGTCGCGCATGAATTCGGCGATGCCCGGCCGGACGAAAACGCCCCGACCGACATCACCGATCACCGGATCGCAGCAATAGCGCGCCGATGGGTTGGCGGCCTTCACCTTGTCGACCGCATCGAGGATCGCAAGACCGGTCTCGGCCGACCCCATATAGCCCGATAACACGCCGTCGCAGCGGCTCAACACGCCGCGATCAGCGATGCCCTGGACGCAATCAACGATCAGGCTCGCGGGCAGCACCTCCCCGCGCCACGCCCCATAGCCCGTATGGTTGGAAAACTGCACGGTGTGGATCGGCCAAACCTCATGGCCGAGGCGTTGCATGGGAAACACCGCCGCCGCGTTGCCGACATGCCCATAGGCGACATGCGATTGGATCGACAGGATGTTCATGGGATGACGCTCGAGGTTCTGGTTGAACGGGTAGCATAGGGGATCGCGTTTCATCCCGCAGCGCTTGGATTTACGTCGATGCCCGAATACGGGAGTTGAACACAGCCCCGCGCCTGTGGTTTGTCGCGCAGAGACATGCGAGCCATCGGACATGCTCGCCGATCAGGAGGAGAACGCCTTTGGCGGTCTATAGTATCGCGATCATCGGGGTCGGTAAGATCTCGCAAGACCAGCACTTGCCGGTCATTGCCAATAACCCAAACTTCCGTCTCGCGGCGCTGGTCAGCCAACGGGGCCTCGCGCATCCCGATGTGCCGACATTCAAGACCCCGGCGGAGCTCTATGCCGCCATGCCGGATCTTGACGCGGTAGCGATCTGCACGCCGCCCAGTGCCCGCTATACCATCGCGCGCGAGGCGCTCGACGCCGGCAAACACGTCCTGCTCGAAAAGCCCCCTGCCCCGACCGTCACCGAACTGACCGATCTCGCCGGCTACGCGGCGACGCTGGATCGCGTGATCTTCACGACCTGGCATTCGCAATATAATGCGGCGGTCGAGGAGGTTCGGTCGCGGCTCATTGGCGAACGCATCAAGCGGCTGACGATCACCTGGAAGGAGGATGTCCGGCGCTGGCATCCGGGCCAGGATTGGATTTGGGAGGTCGGCGGCTTCGGCGTGTTCGACCCCGGCATCAACGCGCTCTCGATCCTGACCCGCATCATGCCTGGCCCGATCTTCGTGCACGACGCGAGCCTCGTCTATCCGTCGAACCGGGACATGCCGATCGCGGCCGACCTCGTCTTCAGCAGCCCGGTTGCGAGCGAGGCCCAGCCAGGCGCGCTCACGGCCGCGTTCGACTGGCGGCAGACCGGCGAGCAGAGCTGGACCATCGACATCGAGACAGAGGCCGGCCAGCGCTTCAGCCTCACGGGCGGCGGCTCGAAGCTTGCGATCGACGGTACGCCGTTGCTCGACGCGCCGACGCCGCAACACGGAGAATATGACGGGATCTACAAGCGGTTCGCGACGCTGCTCGACAGCGGCAGCAGCGCCGTCGATGTCGCGCCGTTCCAGCTGGCGGCCGATGCGTTCATGATCGGCAAACGGGTCGTGACCGAGCCCTTCGAGGATTGAATCAAAAAGCCCGCTCGGCGTGATGCCGAGCGGGCTTGAGTTTGACGACGAAGGCCGGGGAAACGCGCTTAGTTGCGCTCTTTGTCGACCATCTTGTTCTTGGTGATCCAGGGCATCATGGCGCGCAGCTTGCCGCCGACTTCCTCGATCTGGTGGCTTGCGGCCTTGGCGCGGGTGGCCTTGAACGAGGTCTGGCTGACCTTGTTTTCGAGCATCCAATCCCGCGTGAACTTGCCGGACTGAATGTCCTGCAGGACGCGCTTCATCTCGGCCTTGGTCTCCGGTGTGATGATGCGCGGGCCGGTGACGTATTCGCCATATTCGGCGGTGTTCGAGATCGAGTAGTTCATGTTGGCGATGCCGCCCTCGTAGATCAGGTCGACGATCAGCTTCACCTCATGCAGACACTCGAAATAGGCCATCTCGGGTGCATAGCCGGCTTCCACCAGCGTCTCGAAGCCGGCGCGGATCAGCTCGACCAAGCCGCCGCAGAGGACGGCCTGCTCGCCGAACAAATCGGTCTCGCATTCTTCCTTGAAGGTGGTCTCGATGATGCCGGCCCGGCCCCCGCCGATCGCACAGGCATAGGACAATCCGAGATCATGAGCATTGCCGGACGCGTCCTGCGCGATGGCGATCAGGCACGGCACGCCGCCGCCCTTCTGGTATTCCGACCGGACCGTATGGCCGGGACCCTTGGGCGCCACCATCAACACATCGAGATCGGCACGCGGCTCGATCAGGTTGAAATGAACGTTGAGGCCATGCGCGAACAGCAGCGCGGCACCGTTCTTCATGTTGGGTTCGAGATCGGCCTTGTAGATGTCGGCCTGCAGCTCGTCCGGCGTCAGCATCATCACGATATCGGCCCACTTGGCCGCATCGGCGACGTTCATGACCTTGAGGCCCTCGCCTTCCGCCTTCTTGGCCGAGGGGGAGCCTTCGCGCAGCGCCACGACGACGTCCTTGACGCCCGAATCCCGCATGTTGAGCACGTGAGCATGGCCCTGGCTGCCGTAGCCGACCACTGCGACCTTCTTGCCCTTGATGAGATTGAGATCGGCATCCCGATCGTAGTAGACGCGCATCGCTTTGACTTCCTTGAACCGTCTCTCCGGGCGGTGTTGTGGTGAACGTAACGTGGCGTTCTATGGCGTGCGGGCGGAGGCGTCAAACGAACGATGGCGGAGCGACGAGCAAGTCGGTCTCCCTGAAGTCCAGACCCAAGCTCCGCGCTCTTTTAACCGCGCGGCTTAACAACCCCAGGTTGCTTTTTATTTGACCAGCAACCTCTGACGCCCTATGACTTGCGCCGTGCACAAAGGGCGACGGATGAGCGGAGCTTTCAAGGGATTGAAGTTGAGAGTCCCTATCTACCCGTCTGTATCTGTAATTCTCGTAAGACACTCAGATCTCTGACGATTACTTTGTATTATTTTTCAGTGATACGCGTGCTTAGGCAGTATAGATCTATCTAAAATCGTCATAGCGGCTTGCAGATTGCAATTTTATTGATGATCAACCAATCTGTCTTCAACGTTAAGTTTCTTCGAAATGCCGGCCGCATCCATCTTTTTGGTCTTGCGGCGATCGCGTTTTCACTGCAGCGACGCTCGCGTTGGAGCGAGGCGCGGACAGCTTGGAAGGTGACGATCGGCTTCGATCGGGCTAGCGCCGTTGCAGACCCTGAGGCTCTGGCGCGTTTCCACATCAATTTAGCAACGTGCGAATGTTTCCTGGGTGGGTTTGTCGAAGCCGCCTCAAATCTTCGCGCCGCGCATCTTTTGTCCAAGACCGTTGCGCAGCAGCCGAGCGGCATCCTTGCGCTGGCGAGGGTCACTCGGAAAAACGACCATCAAGAAACGCTACGCTTGCTTTATACCGGGTTAAGCGACGCGCCACACGACACTGCACTCCTTTACGAAATGGGCTCTGTCTGTCTCGACGGCACGCATCCTTCTTTGGGCATTCCCTACGCGTCACGGCTTTTAGAGATCGAGCCGACCAATCGATCGTTCGTACTTCTTGCCGCCGATCTCGCGGAGCGAAGTGGCTATTTAGTTGCCGCGATCGCTCATCTCAGAGCCCTCGTGGCTCTCAGTCCTGAGGAGTTGGAGCTACATCGGAGGCTAATGTCCGTTTTGGCTTCGATCGGCGCCATCGATGAGGCGCGACTTGTGGCGCGTACGGCGTATCGCATCCACAACGATCTCATTTTAGTCCACTGGCTTTCCGAACTTTATACCAAGGGCGGCAACCTTCGAAAGGCGCGGCTTCTTTGTCGCTTTCTCCTCCGGCGCTGGCCGCATTCGATTTGGCACCGAAAGCGATATGCCGAATACTTGGCAATTGACGGCGATCTGAACAGGGCCGATGGCGCTCTGGCGACCTTTTCGGATGATTGGAATGCCTCGGATGCGTTACGGGCTTTGTACAAGGTCGCAACACTTGCCCATGCACGCCAAGAAGCTCTGAAGCGTATCGAAGTCGGTAAATCAGGGATCCCGTTCGACATCGAGATTGAACTTGATCACGGTTATGCCGTTGCAGATGTTCGCGGACCTGCCCAAGCGGCGCTTATTTTCGATCGGCTCTCCGTGCTTACGCGCTTCGATGCGCGTGCACTGCATGCAATAGCCCATATGGCCGTGCGGCAGCGCGATGCTGTGGCGACCCTCGCAGCGTGGCAGCGCGCGTCGGATGTCCATCCGGATGACGCCTATGCTTTACGGGAATATTGTCGCTCCCTCTTCGAAAGCGGAAGAGGTCGTCGAGCGATGGCGCTCTGCGAGCAACGATCGTTTGGCTTCGTGAAGGATAAGGCGTTCGTTGAGTTCTACGCCTGGCTTAGTGCCGCAGCCGGCCGGTTCAAAGCGACCTTGGCTCTTTGTATCGATAGACTGCCCGGTTTCCCAAACTCCTGGCAGTTGCTGGAAAGCGGCTTCATCAGCGCCGGCTATCTCAGCACAACAGCCGAATTCGCGACCATCGCCTTCGAGGTTCCCTTTGTCGTCGCCACGCGCGGCGACGTGCTTCGGCTCTACACTGTTATGCGGGTGGCTGCCCTTTCGGATCACGCCAGATTACTGATCGGGCGTTTCCACCTCGGAACGCGAGTACGACATGATCATCGCTGGCTCGCCCGCTTTGCAGTCGAGGAGCAACGAGATAGTCACGAGCCCCAAGAACCAGCGACGCCTTTAGCCCTCGGAACCGCATTAATTCAGTCACTTTATCAGGGGTCCCGGTTTGAGGCTATGGTCGCTCACCGACCGATCAGAAGGTTCGAGGCACTATCGGATCCGGCAATCGCTGACCTCCTGACGGAAAAGTCCGGTCCACGCCGTACAATTCACATCTTCTCAAAATTCGAGCAGACGCGAGGCGGGAGCGAGTTGCATGCGCTCGACTTGGCGGAACGGCTCCGAGCCTATGCAACTGTCGAGCTTTGGGCTCCGGATATGTGCCATACGGCCTTCATCGAAAGTGGGACCGTGCGGGTCGTCGATCCCTGGATTGGCCAGCTTCCATCGCCAGGCGGGATCGTGGTCCTCGTCGGCCTCTATTTCGATCTCGGGCCCTGGATGCGGCTCATCGCGCCGCACCGGGTCCTCGGTCTCTACAATACCTTCGAGGCTCCCACCGCAATGGATCGTATTGAGACGATCTTTGAATGGACCAGCTTGAGAACGGAGTTGATCTATTGTTCGGACATGATGCGGACCGAACTTGGGCTGCCTAGGGTGTTTGAACCATCTCCGACAGATCTGGACCTCTTTTTTCCAGACACAACGGTCACAACGCGACCTTTCACGCTGGGACGTCACAGTCGCGATGTTGTGGAAAAACACCATCCTGAAGACGCAGCAATATATCGCGCCGTTTCAGCGGGACGCGGGCGGTCGATCGTCCTCGGCGGCGTCTGCATGCAAGAAACGTTCGGTCCGATCACCGGCCTCGATCTTAGACCGACAATCAGCTCAGGCATTCCAGACTTTATTCGTAGCCTCGATTGTTACTTTTACCGGACAGGCACCTGGGTCGAGCCTTGGGGACGCGTCGTGATCGAGGCAATGGCCTGCGGTGTACCCGTTGTGGCGCATCGGCTTGGAGGGTACGCACAAGCGATCGAGTCTGGGGTCAACGGATTTCTCTTCGACGATACTGAAGAGGCGGTTCAGCAGGTCAAGCGGCTGATGGACGATCCTGACTTGCGGAAAGAAATCGGTTTGAACGCCCGCAACAGCGCTGAAGCGTTGGTCGGTCCTACCGCGATGCGACGCATCATTGCCTATTACCTCATGGAAAATCCAGATCAAGAAATCTAGCTAAAAACAATATTTGGAAATTGCATCCAGAACAGAGCCGTCATTTTACGTGCGGATTAACCGGAGACGGGGCGTACTCTTAAGTGTTCGCATCGCTCTCCATAATTAAGCAGGTCAAAAAATGATCAATTTGGATGAGCCGTTTTTAATTCTCGACGAGGAAAGTGGCGTGAGCTTTTTCTTCCGCAATGCCGATCAGCTCGACACGATCGCGACCCAGATATCGAGAGACGGACTTGGTAGCTATGAGTTCCCGACCCCAGCCATCATCATCTATTTAGCCCGCGAAGCGGGTGGGTTATTCCTCGATGTGGGGGCCAATACCGGTCTGTTAAGCCTTGTCGCGGCCGCCGCTAACCCGCTCATACGCGTTGTCGCCTTCGAACCGCTCGAAAGCGTCCGATTATTGCTAGGTGCCAATGTCGCAGCCAATCCCACTTTGGCACCAAGAATCACGATCGAATCTATTGGCTTATCCAATAAGGCAGGAACGTCATGCTTCTATGAAACGATCAACGACGTCGGTTTGGTGACGACCAGTTCGAGTCTCGAGCTCTCTCATGCCGAGTCGATTGGAGTTTATCACGAGCAAACGATCGAAACCGAAACGCTTGATCGGTGGAGCGAGAGACTGAGTTCGTTACCCATTCGATTGATCAAAATCGACGTCGAAGGCCACGAATATGCGGTTCTCGAAGGCGGGCAAAAGACGATCGCGAAGAACAGACCCTATTTGACAATTGAAGTCTTAGGAAATGCTGGCCTCGAAAGCATCAATCGCTTTCTGATCGAAGCGGACTACATCGACTTCGCGATTGCACCATCGGGCTTGCGTCATTGCGCTTCGGTCGCTCATCATTTCGACGCCTGGAACCACCTTCTCTGCCCGAGCGAGAAGGCCGCGCAAGTTCTCAGGATGGTAAGGCACCTCGGCATTGATATGTCATTGGTCTAAGAAACTCCCTTGTGGCGCAACCTCGTAACGGTGGGTATTTGTGGAAATGCACTTTGCAGCGCCACGCTACGCTCGTCACACCGTAGCCGCCGCGATCCATCGGTCGTTATGGACGGTGACCATCCTGGCCGCGGCGGCGATCTTCGCCCCGGCTCTCGCAGACGTGCGATTTGGGCGGGGGGTGTTCATCGGCGGCCACGACTTCTCGCATCAGCGCTACGACAGGCGGCACCATGCCGTGATCGACCTCTATGATCGGCCGATCCGACGGGAGGGCTGCGCGTGGCATCGGGACGGACGTCATGGGCAAGTGCGCAGATGCCGCTTGCAGCGCCGCCCTCAGCCGTAGGCCGAAGCAGGCGGGTTGTCGGCTCGCGTCGCCGACCGCGAGGCGGGTCGATCGGATATGACCCTTCAGCGTCGTTCGGTTCGCCACCGTACGGCCGCGCGGTCAGGTCGTGACGGTCACGCCGCAGGCGCGGGCATAGATCGCGAGAACCCGCGTGACGGCGGCCTCCTGCAGCACGGTCGCGGTCGCGCCGCCGCTCCGCGCTAGGAGTTCTGGGTCGAGTAAGCCGAAATACTGGCTGATCAAGGTCGCGGGGATCGCGCGATCGCCGAACAAGCCAAGCAGGCGCGACAGGGCCGCCTGCGCCTCGGCATGGGGCCAGTAATAGCGGATGCGATCGCTGTAACTAAAGTGCCGCTGCAACCGCAGCTCGGCCGCATCGCCATGGTAATAGGGTTGCCAGGAGCCCGGCTCGCGCAGCATCACGCGTTCCATCGCGGCCGACAGGCTGTCGTCCGCTTGCTGCAGACCCAGCACCGTCGCGATGGCATCGAGCCCGTAAAGCGCCTCGCGCAGCGCGAACGTCAGGCCGGGGCCGACCTTGAGGATCGCGAAGCCATCGTCCACCAGGGCCGCGAGGGCGGCTTCGGATTGATAATCGGTCGAATGAGCCTCGAACACGACGTGCGGCAGACCGTCGAGCGTATCGCTGAGCGCCTTCGCCTTGGCGCGATCGTAAGGGACGACGTCCGCGTTGCCGAATTCGACGCCCGGCTGCACCACGATGCCGACGGTGCGGCCGAAGGCCTCCTGCAGGTCGAGCTTGGCAAAGGCCCGCTCGTGCACCGCAACGGTGTGCCGCGCGGCGTCCGGGGAGGTGATCGCGAGATGATCGAGTGCTTCCAGCGCTCCACCCGGCACCGGCACCTCGGTGCCGATCACGTAGGACAAGGTCTCGCGCGCCGGGGCGGCCTCCTCGGCGATGGCCGCGACGCTAGCGGCTCGGGCTGCGGTCGTCTCGTCCGACAAGGCAACCGTTTCGCCGGCGCAGCCCATGCTAGTGTCGAGATGGAGCTTGGTGAAACCAGCGCGGGCAAAATCCTGCACCATCACGCTCGCCTCGCGCATGGCCTCGTCGGCCGGTCGATGTTTCCACGGATTGGGGCCGAGATGGTCGCCACCGAGGATCAACTCGCCCGAAAAGCCGACCCTTGCGGCAATCGTCTCGACGAAACGCCTGAACGCGTCCGGCGTCATGCCGGTATAGCCACCATGCTGGTTCACCTGGTTACAGGTGGCCTCGATCAGCACGGGCGCCCCCTGCGCCTGGCCGAACCGCAAGGCGGCTTCGATCACGGTCGGATGCGCGGTGCAGACCGAGGTGATTCCTGCGCGACTGCCGGCGCGCCGCTGGGCCGGGAGGTCGGCGATCCGATTGTGGTTCATGCGCGAACGCTCTCCCGCTGAAGATCGAGCCGCTGCCCGCTGGCGGCGTCGAAGAGATGGATATCGGCCGGTTCGGCCGCGATCGGCAAGAGATCGCCCGAACGCACCAGCCGTCGGCCCGGCATAGCCAGGATCAGCTTATGATCGCCGAGATGGCCGTGGACGTGCAACTCGGCACCCGTTGCCTCGACAAGATCGACCGTCATGGAAAGGGCATCCTCCGCCATGGAGACCACGAGACGCTCGGGGCGGATGCCGAACACGACCGCGCGACCCGCTTCGGCCGACACGCGCCCGGGGAGCGGCAAGATCAGGCCGCCTAGATCGACGCCATGCCCCTGCGGACCATCGACGAGACGGCCCCGCAGCAGGTTCATGGCGGGCGAGCCGATGAAGGCTGCCACGAACAGGTTGGCGGGTCGGTCATAGACCTCGAGCGGTGCCCCGATCTGTTCCACGCGGCCCGCATTGAGAATGACGATGCGGTCCGACATCGTCATCGCTTCCATCTGATCGTGGGTGACGTAAATCGAGGTCGTGCCGAGCCGCTGCTGCAGCGTTTTGACCTCGACCCGCATTTGCACCCTGAGTTGGGCGTCAAGGTTCGACAGCGGCTCGTCGAACAGAAACACCTGCGGCTTGCGGACGATGGCGCGTCCCATCGCGACCCGCTGGCGTTGACCACCGGAGAGTTGCCGCGGATAGCGGTCGAGATAATCCGACAGTCCAAGCACTTGCGCGGCCTGTCCGATCTCCCGGGTCATTTGCTCTTTGGAGGCGCCCCGCAGCTTGAGGCTGAAACCCATGTTCTCGGCCACGGTCAGGTGCGGGTAGAGCGCGTAGTTTTGGAACACCATGGCGATGTCCCGGTCTTTCGAGGGGACGTCGTTGACGACGCGACCCCCGATCGACAACGTCCCGGCCGTGATGGTTTCGAGGCCCGCTATCATCCGCAACAGGGTCGACTTGCCGCAACCCGAGGCGCCGACGAGCGCGATGAACTCGCCGTCCGCGACCTTGAGGCTGACATCGCGGATGACGGGATGGGCCGCATAAGACTTGCTGATATGGGCGATCTCGACATCCGCCAATGGGGTTCTCCTCGATCTCGGTTGAAGGTCCGGTTGAGAGCGGTCAGAGCCGCTGGGGCGTCAGACCAGAACCACGACTTTGCTGAGATGACGCGGCGCGACCGTGTCGACGTTACGTTGCTCGGCGACCCGTTCGCCGAGGATCTGCAAGGCTGGCAAAATTGCGAGAGCGCGGGTCAAGGTTTCGTCCGGCACCGCGATCTCGATGTCGCCGGGTCCGCCGAAGCCGAGCACGCGTGCGCCTTTGGCTGTGAGTTCCGCCGCGACCTTGGCTTCCTCGTCCCGCGTCTCGGGGCTGTAGAGCATCACCACGAAGGTCTTGTCGTCGACGAGGCTGATCGGGCCGTGGCGATATTCCATCGGATGATAAGCCTGCGAATAGCTGATGCTCATTTCCTGCAGCTTGAGCGCGCCTTCCTCGGCGAGCCCGTAAAGCGCGCCAGCGCCGAGATAGACGAAATGCGACCGGCCCTGCAGAGCGGCTTTCAGTGTCGCATCGGTCTTATCGAGGATCGCGAGCGCCTCGGCGGCGAGGCTGGGCGACATCGCGATGCCGGCGAGGCGCAAGCCTTCGAGCAGCATGAGGCTGGCCGAAGAGGTCATAACGATCCCCTCGCCCGGATGGGTTTCGGCATAGATCGTGGTTGCGGCCGCGCGAACGATGCTGCTGCCCTCTGCGCAGGTGATGGCCGTGGTGGTGAGGCCGGCCGCCCGGCTGACCTCGACGGCCTGGACGGTCTCGGTCGATTCACCGCTGCGTGATAGAGCGATCACATGAGTGCGGCTGTCGTCCACCACATAAGCCTTGCGGCGGCGCGCCCATTCGGCACCCGGCACGGCCTTGGCCGACAGGCCCTTGAGGTTGAAGGAGGCCGCGACGATCTGGGCGAGATAATAGGATGTACCGCAACCGACGATCACATAATCGGTGCCGTCGGCCGGCAGGGCCGCGACGGCCGGAGCCTTGGCCCAGAACGGGAATTGCTCGCGGATGACCTGCTCCGTGATGTTCATGACGTGTCCTTCTGGCGTTATGATTACTTGCCCGATCCGGCCATGAGGCCCTGGACCAGATATCGGTTGAGAAAGAGCACCACCAGTAACGGCGGCACGATCGCCAGCATGCCGGCCGCATTCATCAGCCCGTAGTCGACGTAGTTTTTGGTGACGAATTCGGGGATCAGCACGGTAAGCGGCTTGGTTTGCAGCGTTGGCGAGAACACCAGCGGGATCATGAACTGGCCCCAGGCGCTGAGAAATGTGAGGATCGCGCTGGCGATCAAGCCCGGCGCGGCGAGCGGCAGCACGATGCGGACGAGCGTGTAGACGCGACCCGCGCCATCGAGCCAAGCCGCTTCTTCGAGCGACACCGGCAGCGATTGATACACGCTTCGCATGAGCCAGAGCGCGAGCGGCAGGAAGGCCGACACATAGATCAGCGTGACGCCAAGATAGGTGTCGACGAGCCGTAGCGCGATCATCAGACGATAGAGCGGGATCATCACCGTATAGGCTGGGATCGCCAAGGTCGCGACCACCAGCACGAAGATCACGTCGCGCCCTGGAAACCTCAGGCGCACAAAGGCATAGCCCCCAAAGGCGGCCAGCAACACCGTGATGGCGGTGGCCGCGAGCGTCGTGACCAGCGAATTGATCAGCGCCCGGCTGAACTGCGGCCACACCGATTGGGTCGCGGTTCCCTGATAGGAGCTCGTGCCCCCAAGCAGGTTGGCATAATGCTCGAACGTGATGCTCGGCGGGAAGAAATGCGGCGTCTGCGACACGAGATCGGCCGGGCGCGTGAAGCTGGTCGCAATCGACCAATAGATCGGCCCGAGCGACCAGAGCAGCAGACAGACGACGCCGACCCCGATGCCGAGGCGGCCGGACAGCGAACGGGTCATCAGTCGAACCTCGTTTCGCGATAGACGCGCAGCACGTAGATCAGCGACACCAGGAGCGAGGCGATCATGATCAGCACCGACAGCGCCATGCCGTAGGAAAAATGCAGGTTCTGGAACGCCGACATATAGACCTGCGCCACGATGGTTCGCGTATCGAGGCTCGACCCCGCCAGGATCCACGCTTCGTCGAACAGGTTGAAAGCGAAGACGGTCGACTGGCTGAGCGCGATCGCAAGGCCCCCCGAGATCAGCGGCAGCGTGATCATGCGAAAGCACTTGATCGGGCCGGCGCCATCGAGACGCGCCGCCTCGTAGAGCTCGCCGGGGACGCTCTGCAGCGCGGCCAGCAGGATGATGGCCGTCAAGGGCAGCATGCGCCAGACGTGGACGAGCCCGATCAGCAGCAGCGCGGTCGTATGATCGTTGAACCAGACATGGTTGGTCGTGATCAGGCCCGCGCTCTTCAACAGGCTGTTGAGAAGGCCGTAGCTCGGATTGTAGATCCACAGCCAGACGATCGCATTGACGACCGGCGGCAGCGCCCAGGGCAGAACCATCGCGGCCAGCAACCAGCGCCGCCCCGTTCGGACCTGATGGAGCAGCAGCGCCACCCCGAGACCACCCAGCGTTTCGGCCACGACCGCAATCGCCACATAGGCGAAGGTGTTGAGCCAGGCCGCCTGGACGTTCGGGTCGGCGAACAGGTCGATGTAATGCCGCAAGCCGATGAACGGCGTACCGGGTCGCATCGGATCGACCCGATGCAGGCTGTCCCAGAGAGTGAACAGAACCGGGCCGAGCACCAGTCCGCCCATCAGCACCGCGATGGGCGCCGCGAAGGCAAGGCCGAGCCATGCCTCCGCGCCGAACCAGCGCGCGCGGGTCGTGACCGGCGTGTCGGCCGAGGCCGGAATGGCGCTCATGATCGTCGACCCGCGCGCGTCATCGTCACTTCATCGCGTCTTCAGCGCCGGCCGCGATCTGCTTGACGGCTTGATCGACCGTCAGCTGACCCTTTGCGACCTGATTGATAGCGGTCGCGGCCGCACTCGAGAATTGCGGATACCAGCCCGGCGTGCCCTGCGCGAACAGGGGCTCGACGAGAGCGGCTTCCTCGATCAATACGGAACCCCCGGCAAGCTTCCCCTCCTGGTTGAGCGAGGTCAGCACGCTGGTGCGGGTCGGCAAATTGCCGAGAGCCGTGTAGCATTCGGCTTGGTTCTCGGGTTGCAGCAGCCAATTGATGAAGGCGGCGGCCGCTTGTTTGTGGGTCGAGGCTTTGGGAATACCGACAGCGCCCGGCAGACCGAAGGTCCGGCTCTTTCCCGTGACGTTGGGCATCAGCGCCGCGATCGCCTGTCCGGCGACCTTCGATTTGTCCTTGTCGTTGTAGAGCGCGAGATTGCCGGCCCAGCCGGCGAGATCGAAGGTGATCTGACCGCTCTTGAACAATTCCTGGATATCGACGTCCTTCAGGCCCGTCGACGCCGGATCGATCAAGCCTGCCTTCAGGGCCTCGGCTTCGAAGGCCAAAGCCTTGTAGCCGGCCGAATCCGGTGTCGTGAACAGCGCCTTGCCGTCCTTGTCGAACAGCTCGCCATTAAACGCCTTGGTCAGGAGGTACCAGGCGGTGGCCGACCCCTCGGTCGCCGACATCGGCAAGCCGATCGGATACGTGACGCCGGCCTTGGCCTTCACGGCTTTCGCATCGGTCAAAAGCTCGTCCATGGTGGCGGGCGGCTTGTCGATCCCGGCTTTCTTCATCTGCTCCTGGTTGACGATCAGGACGCGATAATCGTTATTATACGGGACCGCGATCAGCTTGCCGTCATAGGTGAAGATCTTGTCGGTCGGCAGATCCTTCCGCAGGCTGGCATCCACCATGCCGTCGAGGGGTTCGTACCAGCCGGCGGCGCCGAACTGCCCAACCCAGGACCAATCGACCTCCGTCACATCGGCTGGTGCGGTGCCGGCCAAGGTCGAGGTCACGATCTTGGTGCGGATGTCGTCCCAACCGAGCGTCTGCATATCGAGCGCGATCCCGGTCTGCGCCGTGAAGCGGTCGGTCATATCCTTCGGCAGCGTGCCCCACGGGGGAAGCAGCACGGTAATGCTCTGGCCCGCATAAGGCTTGGTCTGCGCCGAGGCGGGGATCGCCATCAGGGCTACGGCTGCCACGGTGCCGGCCAACACGGCCCTCAACCATGTTTTGGTCATGCTACACTCCCACTATGCCGGAAACCGCCGGGCCGGATCGTCGCTGCGAAAGACGCCGCGAGGCGGGCGCGCCAAGCCGGATCGTCCGTCGTCCATCCCGATTGTCGTGCGGCCCGCAGGATCGCACCGCCGATGGGCGGCAGATTTGGCGCGACCGGGGCGCCGAGCGCCTCCGTCATCAGCCGCAGCACGGTCGCGCTGCGAAACAGCCCGCCCGCATGGCTCCAGACGAGCGGCTGCGGGGTCCCGATGCGCCGTGCGGCGGCCCGCACGTGGTCGATGAGATGATCGGCCGCGCGGGACAGAATTGTGAGCGCGGTCGCATTGCCGGTTTCAGCGAGGTCGTCGACCACTTCGGCCAAGGCCGCGACATCGGACCGACGACTGCTGTTCAGATAGGACCAGCCGATCACCTCGGCCTCACTGATCCGCAGACGGGCCAGCAGCGCATCGGCGAAGGCCTTATCGGCGCTGCGGCCGTCGAGCGCCTGGGTCATCTGTGAGAGAGCTTCGCGCCCGACCCAATGGGCGCTTCCCTCGTCGCCGAGAAGGTCGCCCCAGCCGCCGACCCGGACATGACGGTCGCGGCCGTCACCGGCCCAGCCCATCGAGCCGGTTCCGGCCAGCGCCAGGACGCCCGGCCTGCCCGCGAGGGCGCCCTCGAACGCCACATGAACGTCGTTCAGCACTTCGCAGGGCATGGCGAGAAGCGAGGCCGCGACCGCATTCTGTTGCCGCGAGATCGCCTCCACCTCGCCATGAAACGGCAGCCCGAGCACCGCACGGCTGACGTCCGGCAGCAGATCCTGGAGACTTGCGAGGAGATCGGCGAGCCGTGTCGGCCAATCCGGATCGGCCATCGGATCGAGGGCCGTGCCGTGCCGAAGCGCCACGATCGAGCCCTGGCGATCAACGCATGCCAGGATCGTCTTCGACCCGCCGCCATCTAGTCCGAGAAGCAGATCCCGGCTCATGGCGTCGGCGCGCTTGAAGTGGGGCCAAGCGTGTCGGGCGCGATCACGAGGTCGACGCCCGCCTCGCGCAGCCGGCGTTGCCGCGCTGCCGCCAGTTGCTTGTCCGAGATCACCCGCATAGGCGGCGCCAGCATGGCCACCAGATAGGTGGTGCGACGACCGAATTTGCTGGCGTCGGCCAGAACCGTGACGGCGGCCGATCGCTCCATCATCCGGTCGTTGAGGCTCGCCTCGCTGGCATCGACACTATAGATGCCGCCGTCGTCGCCGATTGCGCTGGCGCCGAGAAAAAGCTGATCAAACCAGAGCCGATCGAGCATGGCCTCGGCGGCCGGGCCGACAAGTGAGGCATTCTCGCTTCGCAACTGGCCACCCAAGAGGGTGACGCGAAGCTGCGGCACATTCATGAGCTCCTGCGCCACCATGAGACCGTTGGTAAAGATCGTCAGCGGCATCGGGCTGACCCGCAGACGGCGGGCCAGTTGCAGGACTGTGGTGCCTGCATCGAGAAAGACGGAGCTTTGCGGGCGAATGAGATCGTAGGCTTTGGCCGCGATGGCGCGCTTCTCAGCCAGTTGCTGACGCTCCCGCACCGAAAATGCCACTTCGATCTGCGCGCCCGCCGCGATCCTGGCACCACCATGGGTGCGGCTCACAATCCCCTGTTGCTCGAGCGTCGTGAGATCCCGCCGGATGGTCGCGACCGACGCACCCGTGGCGCTCGCCAACTCTTCGATCGAGCAGGTGCCCTGGGCATAGAGATGGTGGCGAAGCGCTTCGAGGCGATCTGGTTTCATGGCTTTTCCTGCCGTCTGATCGAGAGCTTAAATCCGAACAGATCATAGTCAATCACTTTCTTGATCGATCGTGATCTGCGTTGGGCCGACGTTCCATCCTCGATTGGAACAGGCTGCGAGGATTTGGGCGGGCACGCCACGTGCAACTTCAGGTTGATCGACGACAAGCGTCCCGGAACGATACGCCACTGTGCGGAAACGGATCGGGGCGCCCTTTGAAGAAAGCCGGCGTGCCATGACCGACCGTTTCCAGCACACCCCGCGGTCCACCCCGGAGACAGGCGAGCGTGATCGTATCCTCGTCGCGGCCCGCGAGATCTTTTCGGGTGGAGGGATCGATCTTCTGAAGCGCCGCACGATCGCCGACATGGCTGGCGTCACGCCCAACACGGTCAGCCGCAACTTTCGCAGCCGCGCCACTTTGATCGACCGCTTGGCTCACGCCGAGTAGAACCAAGCCCGACAGGCAAGAGGCGGATCCTAAGATCCTCGCTTTGAGCCCGCCCATCTGGCCGATCAAGGTTGAACTTAGCCGTGGCGATTGCGTTAAGTCCTCGATAATGAACGAGGGTCGTCGTGAGCCATCAAGCTGAAGCGTTTCTGGGAAGTTGGATCGTCACCAACGTGCATCCGAGCGGCATGAAGGCGGCCGGAGACACCACCGAGGCCGCACAGCTTGCGGCAGACTGCGTCGCCTTGGCGGCGGCTCAGCAGATCACGCGCGCTGATTTCGAAACCGAGGTCGGCGACCTCGACGAGCATATGCGGTTAGCTCTGAACATCGCGCAGGATGCGGTGGACCAAGCCGCGACACGCCCTCAACGCAGTTCGCGTTAACCGAATTCTCATCAATTCGATACGCAACCGTAACGAAGTGGTAAGAATTAACGACGCGAGGGGAGCTTAGTTATGTTGAATCTTCTGATCAGCCATGGATTATCGAACATCCCGAAGGCTTTTCTAGCGCCTATTCTAGCACAGCAGCCGGCACAGCAAGCACAAGCGCTGATTGGTTACCCGATGTTGCTATCCGCTCTGACGCGCGCCGAGCGGAGTGGATCGCTTGCGGCGGAGCGGCAAAAGGTTCTGCAACGCCTGCAAGGCTGAGGGGCCAATTGTCGGTTTAGTCGACGGTTTCGGTGGGCGCGGCGATCGTCGATGGAGACGATGCGAGCCGTTCGAATGATTTACAAATGGAATTAAGCTCGTCCGTCGAGAGATCGACGAAGCCGAGGGTCTTGGTCAGCAAAAGCCCCAACGTCGCGAACAGCATCGCGACCCCAACCTCTGGTATCTGTCCGTCCCGTCTCTCATCGAGCTTTTGCCGTAGCACAGCGCGAAATTCCTCAAGCGCGGCTGGATGATCGGTGGCGGCGACCAGCAACGAGCGCGGAAATCCATCGTCGTCGCTATACATCCGTTTCATATGCCGGATCATGGCGACCACGTAAGCCGCCTCTCCAGGGCCGGCCGCCGCCTCTTCCTCCTTATACTCCGCCACATACCGTTCCAGCCGCGCGCGCACCAGCGCGGCGATCAGGCCTTCCTTCGTGCGGAAGTGATGCAGCACGCCACCCTTGCTGATGCCCGCTTCCGCCGCCACGGCATCCATTGTGAGCCGTTGGGCGCCTGAACGACCAATGACCGCCTCGGCGGCTTCCAAAATTTTCCGAAGCGTCTCGATACTACGCGTTTGAACAGGTTGGTTCATTAAAAAAATCCGGCTGGACGGTTTCTTTGTATCGTTGTATATCGCAGCGATCAACCCTCGTGAGCCGAGTTTTACCACATGCTGTCCCGACCCGGCCGATCGCATCCTGAGCAACGTCATCGTCGATGGGGTACGACGATCGCGACCGGCGTCTGTCTCATGCTGGCGCAGCCCGGACGAGCCGCCGAGGCCGCACGCGTGGATCTCGTGCGCGTAAAAGCCACCACGGTGACGGCATCGAGCGTCCAATCGGACATTTCGCTATCGGGCGAGATCGCGGCGCGCGTCCAATCCGACATTTCCTTCCGGCTGACCGGAAAGATCATCGAGCGCCTCGTCGAGGTCGGCCAGCATGTCGGCCCGGAGGACGTGCTCGCGCGTCTCGATCCGACCGAGCAGAAGGCGGATGTCGACAACGCGCAGGCCGGATTGGCCTCGGCCGAAGCTTTGTTGCAGCAGGCGCAGTCCACCTTCGCCCGGCAGCAAACGCTGCTCGGAAACGGCTACGCGACCCGCGCCGGTTTCGATCAGGCCAAGGAGACCCTGCAGACGACCCAATCTCAGGTCGAAGCCGCCCGCGCCGCGCTCAGTACGGCGCTGGAGCAACTGTCCTATACGGATCTGAGGCCGGGGGTCGCGGGCGTGATCGTGTCGCGCAATGCGGAGACCGGCCAGGTCGCCCAAGCCGGACAGACGGTGTTCTCGGTAGCGCAAGACGGGCCGCGCGACGCGGTCTTCAACGTCTACGAGGCCCTGCTGACCAAGCCATTCGAGAGTAAGGTCGTCGACATCGAGCTCCAGTCCGATCCGAGCGTGACGGCGACTGCGCATGTGCGCGAGATCTCGCCCTTGGTCGATGCCGCGACCAGCACGATCAAGATCAAGGTCGGGCTCGACACGACCCCCCCGAAAATGACCCTCGGCGCGGCCGTGATCGGGCGCGGGCGATGGGATCGCAAAAACGAGGTGAGCGTTCCGTGGAGCGCTTTATTTGAGTGGCAATCAAAACCCGCCGTCTGGGTCGTTGGAGAGGGTGACGTCGTTTCGCTCAAGACGGTGTCGGTCGATCGGTATGGCGCCGGCATTGTCGTTCTCTCGGGGGGGCTCGACAGCGGAACTCGCGTGGTCACGGCGGGCCTGCAACTTCTCCGGCCCGGTCAAAAGGTCGACATCGCGACCGGAGACACGCCATGACGACGCCTCGACGTCTGCGGCAGGTCGCCGCCGCTGCCATCCTCGCGACCCTGTTGTCGGGTTGCGATCGCCATACACAGGACGATCCGCCGCCGCCGGCGATCCGGCCGGTGCTGACGACCGTCGTCACGCCGACCACGGCCGACGTTTTTGGACCGTTCACCGGCACGGTCGAACCGCGTTACCAATCGACGCTTGGCTTCCGTGCGGCGGGCCGCATCGTCACGCGGGATCGCAATGTCGGAGATCAAGTCGTGGCGGGCGACCGGCTCGCTTCCCTCGACCAGACTTTGCCACGACTTGCACTGATGTCGGCGCAGGCTGATCTCGCCAATGCCCAGGCTCAATTATCCAATGCGGTCGCGACGTTGGCGCGGCAGCGCATCTTGATCCAGACCGGCAGCGTGGCTCAATCCCAGGTCGATACGGCCGTCGCGGCCAACGATACGGCGGAAGCCCGCGTCAATCAGACAAAAGCCGCCCTGCAGAAAGCGCAGGAGCAGCTCGGCTATACGGATTTGAACGCCGACCATGATGGCGTGGTCACGCTTTACAGTGCCGAAGTCGGTCAGGTCGTCTCGACCGGACAGACGATCGTGACGGTCGCGCGTCCGGCCATTCGGGATGCGGTTTTCGATGTTCCCGATGACCTCGTCGGCGCGGTCAAGCCAGGTGCCGTCTTCGCGGTCTCGCTTCAGGCCGACGCCTCCGTCTCGGCGAGCGGCGCGGTCCGCGAGATCGCGCCCCAAGCGGACGCATCGACCCGGACGCGGCGGGTGCGGCTGACCCTGACGGATCCGTTACAAGCCTTCCGGCTCGGCACCACCGTGACGATCACGCTTGTGCGTCCGATTTCGCCGCGTTTCACGCTTCCGGCGACCGCAATTCTCGAACAGTCCGGCAAGCGTTTCGTCTGGTTGTTCACCACCGGCAAGACGGCAGAGCGACGCGCGGTGACTCTCGCCGGCCCGCCTGACGCTCATCTGGGCGAGAGCATCGCTCCAGCGCATCTGCCCTCCGACGAGGTCGTCGTGATCGACGGTTTGGCGGCCGGCGACCGTGTCATCACGGCCGGTGTGCATTCATTGACGGACGGCCAGACCGTCAAGCTCATCGGGGATTAGATGAAAAGTTTCAACGTCTCGGAATGGGCGCTCGAACACCGCTCGTTCGTGTGGTTCCTGATGATCGTCTCGATCCTCGCCGGCGTCCTGGCCTATCGCGGGCTCGGTCGCGAGGAAGATCCGCCATTTACCATCAAAACCATGGTGGTGCAGCAGCAATGGCCCGGCGCGACCCTCGACGACACGCTCAATCAGGTCACCGACCGGCTCGAGAAAGAGCTGAAGCAGATCGACGCCCTCGATAATACGCGGAGCTATACGGTCCCTGGTAAAACCACGATCCTGGTCACACTGAAGGATACGACCAAAGCCAAAGACGTTCCGCAGCTCTTCTATCAGATCCGCAAACACGTCCAGGATATTCAATATACCCTGCCCTCAAACGTCCAAGCGCCAGCCTTCAACGACGAATTCGGCGATGTCTATGGCAACATCTATGCGTTTACCGCCGATGGACTGACTCAGCGGCAGTTGCGGGATTATGTCGAGATGGTCCGCTCGGACGTGCTGTCGGTCCCGAGCATCGGCAAGGTCCAAGTCATCGGCGCGCAGGATGAGGTGATCTACCTCGATATTTCGATCCGCAAACTCGCCTCGCTCGGCCTCAACGTTCAATCGCTCGTCCAGACCCTGCAGAACCAGAATGCCGTGCAGCCGTCCGGTGTCGTGCAGGCGGGGCCGGAGCGGATTTCGCTTCGGGTCGGCGGACAATTCACCAGCGAGGATAGCCTGCGGGCCATCAACCTGCGGGTCAACGACCGCTTTTTCCGGTTGAGCGACGTCGCCACGATTACGCGCGGCTATAAGGACCCACCCGATCCTTTGTTCCGGGTCGACGGTCAACCCGCCATCGGGCTCGGCATCGCCATGACGGCGAGCGGCAACCTCCTGCAATTCGGCGAAGCCCTCAAGGCCCGGATGCATGAGATCGAGGCCAATCTGCCAGTCGGGGTCGGCGTGCATCTCGTCTCCGACCAACCCAAGATCGTCGAAGAAGCGGTCGGCGGCTTCACCGAGGCGTTGGTCGAGGCCGTGCTGATCGTTCTGGTGGTCAGCTTCATCAGCCTCGGCTTCCGGGCCGGACTGGTCGTGTCCTTCTCGATCCCGCTCGTGCTAGCGCTCGTCTTCGTGGCCATGAGCTATTTCGGCGTGTCGCTGCAGCGCATCTCGCTGGGCGCGCTCATCATCGCGCTCGGGCTTCTGGTCGACGATGCCATGATCACGGTCGAGATGATGGTCAGTCGCCTCGAACTCGGCGACGATCTCAAGAAGGCCGCAACCTTCGCCTATACGTCGACCGCCTTCCCGATGCTGACCGGCACGCTCGTGACGGTCGCGGGCTTTATCCCGATCGGCTTCAACGGGTCATCGGCCGGCGAATATACCTATACGCTCTTCGTCGTGATCGCGGCGGCGCTGCTGTTGTCGTGGATCGTGGCGGTTCTGTTCGCGCCGCTGATCGGCATCAAGCTGCTGCCCAAAACCATGAAGAGACATGCCGAAAAGCCCGGCATGGTTCTGCGCCTGTTCTCGTCCATGCTGATCGGCGCGATGCGCTGGCACTGGCTGACGATCGGCGTGTGCCTCGTCCTGCTGGGCGGCGCACTTTACGGGATGGGCCACGTCCAACAGCAATTCTTCCCAAGTTCCGACCGGACCGAACTGCTGGTCGATCTCACGCTGCCTCAGAACAGCACCATCCTCGAGACCAAAGCTCAGATGGACCGCTTTGAAAACGGCCTGAAGGGAGACCCCGATATCGTCGGCTGGAGCTCTTATGTCGGCGAAGGCGCGATCCGTTTCTACCTGCCGCTCGACCAGCAATTGGAAAATGCCTTCTTCGGCCAAATCGTGGTCAAGACCGCGTCGCTGGAGGCCCGCAGCCGCGTGTCCGACAAGCTGAAGGGGCTCGGGCGCAACGAGTTCGTCGGCATCGACACCTTCGTTCATCCGCTCGATCTCGGGCCGCCGGTCGGTCGGCCGGTGCAATATCGTCTGAGTGGCCCGGACGTGCAGGTGTTGCGTGAGCAAGCGCTCAAGCTCGCGGGCGTCATCGCCGCCAATCCGCATCTCGCTGCTCCGACCTTCGACTGGAACGAACCCGGCAAGGTAATCCGGGTCGATGTCGCGCAGGACAAGGCGCGGCAACTCGGCATCAGCTCATCCGATGTCGCCACCATTTTGAATGGGGTGGTGGGCGGCGCCACGATCACGCAGGTGCGGGACAGTATATATCTGGTCGATGTTGTGGCGCGAGCGCAGGCGAGCGAGCGACACAATATCGGAACCCTGCAAAGCCTTCAGATCCCGATGCAGAATGGCAATGTCGTCCCGTTGCTCTCGTTCGCGACGATCCGTTACGACTTGGAACAGCCGATCATCTGGCGCCGGGATCGCGTCGCCACGATCACGCTGCGGGCCGCGATGGCTGACGACACCCAGCCCGCGACCGTCGTGCAGCAGCTTCAGGACCCGCTCAAAACCTTCGTGAGCGAGTTGCCGCCAGAATTCCATGTGGCGACAGGCGGCGCGGTCGAGGAAAGCGGCAAAGGACAAGGGCCGATCGTGGCCATCGTTCCCCTGATGCTGCTCACCATGGCGTTTTTCATCATGGTGCAACTGCAGAGTTTCCAGAAGATGTTCCTGGTCGTCAGCGTCGCGCCGCTCGGTCTCATCGGCGTAGTGGCGGCATTGCTTCTCTCGGGTAAACCGATGGGCTTCGTGGCGACACTCGGCATTCTGGCGCTGATCGGCATCATCATCCGCAACTCGATCATCCTGATGGCGCAGATCGACACGGTGCTGGCAGAGGGCAAGGACCCCTGGACGGCGGTTGTCGAAGCCACTCAACATCGTATGCGGCCGATCCTGCTGACGGCGGCGGCCGCGAGCCTTGGCATGGTGCCGATCGCGCCGCAGATCTTTTGGGGCCCGATGGCGCTCTCGATGATCGGCGGCATCCTGGCCGCGACAGCCCTGACGCTGCTGTTCCTGCCGGCGCTCTATGTGGCTTGGTTTCGGGTCAAGGAACCGAAGCCAGGGCAAGCCGAAGACAACCACGTCGGAGCGCCGATGGCGGACGCGGCCCAGTAATCGCTTCAGGCGGTTCTCACGCCACCAGTTGCTCGACGCTCGCCTGCAGGTAGAGGTCGAGCGCTTCGATCTCGCCGGCCGTGAGACGAAGCCCGAGCTTGGTGCGGCGCCAGACGATGTCCTGCGCGGTGCGGGCCCATTCGGTTCGGACCAGATGGCCCACCTCGGCTTCGGTCAGGGTCGCGCCGAAGTCGCGTCCCAATCCCGCCATCGATGTCGCGGTCCCCAAGATGTCGCGCGCCTTGGTGCCATAAAGGCGGGCCAATCGAGTGGCGTGACGTTGTGTCAGGAACGGCCAGCGCGACGCGATCTCCGCGACCAGAGCCGGAAATCCGTCGATCGGGAAATCCCCGCCAGGCAAGGCCTCATGCCCGGTCCACCCCTCCTTGCGGGTGCCGGCCGGGATATGGGGGGCGAGCAGGGTCAGCGCATGTTCGGCGAGCTTGCGATAGGTCGTGAGCTTGCCGCCAAACACCGACAAGAGGGGCGCTTTGCCATCGGTATCGAGCGATAGCACGTAGTCGCGCGTGGCGGCCTGCGCGGCGCTATCGCCCTTGTCGTAGAGCGGCCTCACCCCGGAATAAGACCAGACGATATCGGCTTTCGTGATCGGCTTGGTGAAATATTCGGCCGCGGCGTCGCAGATATAGGCCACCTCCTCGTCCGAGGCTGTGACGTCGGCTGGGTCGCCCTCGTAATCGCGGTCGGTGGTGCCGACCAGCGTAAAATCCTGCTCGTAGGGCACGGCAAAGAAGATCCGGCCGTCGGCATTCTGGAAAATGTAGCACCGGTCGTGATCGTAAAGCTTACGGACCACGATATGCGAGCCCTGGACGAGGCGGACCTTGGCGGCCTGGTTGATCCGCAAGGTCGCATTGAGCACCTGCCCGACCCACGGGCCCGCCGCGTTGACCACCACCTTGGCCCGGATCGTCTCGCGCAGCCCGGTGTCACGGCTCTGCACCGTCAGGGCCCATTCGGCCGCGCCGCGTTCGGCCGTGATGGCCTTGGTCCGCGTGACGACTCGGGCACCGCGATCGGCCGCGTCGCGGGCGTTCAACGCCACGAGGCGCGCGTCCTCGACCCAACAATCCGAATATTCGAAGCCTTTGGTGAACTCGCCGCGTTTCAGCGGCACACCCGCCTCGTCCGTCGTGAGATCCAGGGTGCGGGTCGCAGGCAAGCGCTTCCGGCCGCCCAGATGATCGTAAAGAAACAAGCCGAGCCGCAGGATCCAGGCCGGGCGCAGCCCCTTGTGGTAGGGCAAGACGAAGCGCAGCGGCCAAATGATATGCGGGGCGATGCCCCATAGAACCTCCCGCTCCATCAACGCCTCGCGCACGAGGCGGAACTCATAATGTTCGAGATAGCGCAAGCCGCCGTGGATCAGCTTGGTGGCGGCCGACGATGTGCCGCTGGCGAGATCGTTCTGTTCGCAGAGATAGACCTTGAGGCCACGCCCGGCCGCATCGCGCGCGATGCCGCAACCATTCACGCCACCGCCGATGATGGCGAGATCATAGGGACTGTCCAAGGCCGTCGCTCCCGCCGCTGTCTCGTTGCTTTTAAAAGAGGATAAAACGAATATCTTTGCCGAACAAGCGATCAAATCGAACGCCGAAACGAATAGTCAACGGCGTTTCGATTTGACTCGATCATCCCGGGTGGCTGGGATAGGGCTGCTGAAGCGTCCCAAGGCCCACACGCACGACTTCCGGGGTCACGGCGGACCGCAGGGAGAAACCACATGGCCACTCGGCTCGATGTCGCGGTGCGCGGATTATTCGCAACCCCGGTGGCGGCGCTGGACGTGCCGGGCGCGGAGGCGATCAACACCGAGTTGCAGCGCGTGATTCTGGCCAGGCGCGACGACACACCCTCGGTGCAAGCCTCAAATGCCGGCGGTTGGCATTCGGATCGCGATATCCTCGCCTGGGGTGGTCCGCATGTCGGGCAAATCATCGACATGGCGAAGGGGATGGCGGGCCAGTTGACGGCCGACCGGAACGGACAAGCTTTGCGCCCAGCCTGGCAGGTGCGGGCTTGGGCTAACGTGAACACCAGCGGTCACGCGAACATCTGCCACTATCATCCCGGCTCGTTCTGGTCGGGCACCTATTACGTCGATGACGGCGGCTGCGCGAGCGACCACGAGCTCGGAGGGGAATTCGAAATGCTCGATCCGCGCGGTCCTGGTCCCGGCATGTATGCGCCCGCGCTCAAATTTGCCGGTGAGGATGGCGCCTCGGTCGGCGGGGCCGAGATCATCCGGCCGAAACCCGGCTTGCTGTTCCTGTTCCCATCCTGGCTGATGCATCAGGTCCGCCCCTATCGGGGCACCGGCACGCGGATCTCGATCGCGTTTAATCTCAGCTTGTGACGGAGCGACGCCCCGCGATGACGCTTCCGGTTTCGAAAGCCTCGTCTCGCCGCCAGATCGAAATCGTCGATCTGCTGCGCGAGAAAGGCCGCGTCGCGGTCGATGATCTCGCGTCTCATTTCGGTGTGACGCCGCAGACCATCCGGCGCGATCTCAACGATCTCAGCGATGCCCAGATGGTGGTGCGCGTCCATGGCGCCGCGATGGTCTCGTCCGGCGTCGTCAATCTCGCCTACGAGGCGCGCAAGATGATCGCGCAGCCTCACAAGAAGCTGATCGGCGAAGCCGCGGCCAAGCTCGTGCCCGACCATTCCTCCGTGCTGATCAACATCGGCACCACCACCGAGGAGGTCGCCCGCGCCCTGTCGAGTCACACCGGACTCTTGGTCATCACCAACAATTTGCACGTCGCCTTCGAGCTCTATCGCAACAGCGCCATCGAAGTCTTTGTCATGGGGGGCACGGTGCGGCAGAGCGACGGCGGCATCGTCGGCTCCCATGCGGTGAACCTGATCGGACAATTCCGGGTCGATCTCGCGATCATCGGCGCCTCGGCCATCGAGCCGGACGGAACTCTGCTCGATTTCGACATTCGCGAGGTTCAAGCGTCACGCGCTATCATCGAACATGCCCGCAAGGTCGTTCTGGTGGCCGACAGCAGTAAGTTTGCCCGATCGGCCCCGGTACGGGTCGCCCACCTCAGCGAGATCGACATCTTCGTCACCGATCGGCTGCCCTCGGCGGAAATTGCCGAGCTGTGTCGCACCCACGGCGTTCAGGTTGTCGAGGCGGGCGGGCCGCTCGACGCGGACCCGGACGATGCCGACTAAACGCGACACGGCGGGGACATCGCCTCCGCCGGCGCTTCCACGTTTTCGTTCTGATGATCGTTTTATTCGCTTGCGGCGTCCGTAATCTTCGACATAGGTTACGGACAAGATCGACGGCGCAACAACGCGTCGCCAGAGCAGCCTCGGGCTTTATCCCGACAAAGCGGCTCTTGATGGGAATGCGGAGCGAGGTCGCCGTATGTGGCTGCGCTTCTAAGGGGGAGACCGATGCCAAGGACGCGCCGAATCGAGATCGACCTTCCCACGATGGATCGGGTCGCTTGAGCTTCATCCTCGATCATATCGTTCTGCAGGTCGGCAAAGACGTCGTCATCGGAGACGTGTCGCTGACGCTCGAAGCCGGTACGATGAACGTGCTGCTCGGCCCGACCCTATCGGGCAAGACCACTCTGATGCGGGTGATGGCGGGGCTCGACCGGCCGACGTCGGGGCGGCTTCTGGCCGATGGCGTCGACGTGACCGGCATGTCGGTCCGGAAGCGCTCTGTCGCGATGGTGTATCAGCAGTTCGTCAATTATCCGACGCTGACGATCTACGAGAATATCGCATCCCCTTTACGGGTTCAGGGCCTGCCGAAAGCTGAGATCGAGGCTCGCGTCGCCCGCGCCGCCAAGCTGCTCCGGCTGGAGCCGATGCTCCAACGCCTTCCGGCCCAACTCTCCGGCGGCCAGCAACAGCGTACCGCCATCGCGCGCGCGCTCGTCAAACAGGCCCGTCTCGTCCTGCTCGACGAGCCCCTCGCCAATCTCGACTACAAGCTGCGCGAGGAATTGCGCGAGGAACTGCCCCGCATCTTTGCCGAGACCGGCGCGATCCTGGTCTATGCGACGACCGAGCCGACCGAGGCGCTGCTGCTGCGCGGCAAGACGGCGACGCTCTGGCAAGGCCGTGTCACGCAGGTCGGGCCGACCGCCTCGGTCTACCGGCAACCCGACAATCTCGACGCCGCGCGCGTCTTCTCCGACCCGCCCCTCAACGAACTCGCTCTGACGATCGCGGGCGGCACCGTGCGGCTCGAGAGCGGGCGTACGCTGCCGGCGGAGGGGGGGCTCGCGACCCTCGCGGACGGCGCCTATCGGCTCGGCTTCCGGTCGGATGCGGTGACGATCGGTGCGGCACAACCAGGGCGGCTCGGCTTCCCAGGAAAGGTCGCGGTGACCGACATCAATGGATCGGAGAGCTTCGTCCATGTCGAGGTCGGACATGGCGGCGCCGGTCCGGTCGGCACGACCTGGGTTTGCCTTGTCGACGGCATCCAGGAATGGCTGCCCGGCGACACGGTCGAGGTTCAACTCGATCCGTCGCAGATCTTTGTGTTCGGCGCTGACGGACAGCGGCTCGACGCCGCCGCGGCGCCGCAGCTTGGACGTGAACGACGGACCGTTTCTGCGTCCGCATAAGGTTTGTGAGCCGCTTCGCTGGTGCAGGCTTAGTCCGACCAGCAGGCAGTGAGGCTCGGAGAGGATGGTATGGCGCAGATCACCCTGGATGGCATCGGACACGCCTATGGCGGCGGACCGGCGCGCAGCGACAAAGACTATGCCCTGAAACCCCTGCATCACGTGTGGGAGGCCGGGAAAGCCTATGCGCTTCTCGGACCATCGGGCTGTGGCAAGACGACGTTGCTCAACATCATTTCGGGGCTGGTGATCCCCTCCGAAGGGCGGTTGCTATTCGGCGATCGCGACGTGACCCGCCTGCCAACCGAACAACGCAACATCGCCCAGGTGTTCCAGTTTCCGGTCATCTACGACACGATGACAGTGGCCGAAAATCTCGCCTTTCCGCTCAAGAACCGGAAGGTTCCGAAAGCCAAAATCGATGCGCGCGTGCAGGAGATCGCCGCCATGCTCGATCTCACGAGCGACCTCAAGCGCCGCGCGCGGGGCCTCACGGCCGATGCTAAGCAGAAGATCTCGCTCGGCCGCGGCCTCGTCCGCTCCGACGTCTCCGCCGTGCTGTTCGACGAGCCGCTGACCGTCATCGACCCGGCGCTGAAGTGGGAACTGCGCTCGAAGCTGAAAGAGGTGCATCGCGCCCTCGATCTTCTCATGATCTACGTGACCCACGACCAGACCGAGGCGCTGACCTTCGCCGATCAGGTGGTGGTCATGAACGAGGGACGCGCCGTGCAGATCGGCACGCCGTCGGACCTGTTCGAACGCCCGGCCCATACATTCGTCGGCTATTTCATCGGCTCGCCCGGCATGAACTTCCTCGACGGTCACATTTCGGGCCGCACCATCACGGTCGGCGGACATGCGATCGCGCTCGGCTCAGCCTATCCGACGCTGGCCGACGACGCGGCCGTGAAACTCGGGATCCGCCCGGATTACGCGACACTGACCGGGTCGGGCGGTTTGCCCGTCAAGGTCAGACGGGTCGACGACCTCGGGCGGCGACGGCTCGCTCACGTGAGTCTCGGCGACCAGCCGATGGTGGCCTTCGTGCCGAACGGCCTGTCGATCGAGGGCGACGAGGCGCGCGTCCATTTCGATCCGGCCCGCACGCATGTCTATCGCGACGACAAGCTCGTCGAGGGTGTCGCGGTCGCCGGTCTGCAACCGGCCTATGCCGAGGGGAGCGCCCGATGACCGAGACCAAGATCTGGGACAACCGCGCCTGGTTTTTCGTCGTGCCGGTGCTGGTCTTCGTGCTGTTCTCGTCGCTGATCCCGATGATGACGGTGCTGAACTATTCGGTTCAGGACACGATGGGCCAGAACAACTTCTTCTGGAACGGCGCGGGCTGGTTCCAGAACCTGCTCGACCCTACCACGGAGGTCGGCAAGCGCTTTCAGGGTGCGCTGGCCCGCAACCTCATCTTCTCCTTCGTGGTGCTGGCGCTTGAAATCCCGCTCGGCATCGCCGTGTCGCTTTGTATTCCGAAACACGGCTGGAAAGTCGGTGCCGTGCTGGTCATCATCGCGCTGCCGTTGCTGATCCCCTACAACGTGGTCGGCGTGATCTGGCAGTTGTTCACGCGCGGCGATATCGGCCTGCTCGGCGTCGGCCTGCGGGCGATCGGCTTCACCGGCTTCAACGTCACGCAGGATGCGACCTCGGCCTGGTTCACGCTGGTCATCATGGATGTCTGGCACTGGACCTCGATGGTGGCGCTGCTCTGCTACGCCGGCCTCAAGGCGATTCCCGACGCCTATTATCAGGCCGCGCGGATCGACGGCGCGAATCGCTGGGCGGTGTTCACCAACATCGAATTGCCGAAGCTTCGCAAGGTGCTGATCATCGGCATGCTGCTGCGTTTCATGGGCAGCTTCATGATCTACACCGAGCCCTTCACGGTGACGGGCGGCGGCCCGGGTGAAGCCACAAGCTTTCTGTCGATCGACCTGGTCAAGATGGCGCTCGGCCAAGTCGACCTCGGCAATGCGGCCGCCTATTCGCTGGTCTATAACCTCATCACGCTGACGGTGTGCTGGATCTTCTTCACCTATACGACCCATGCAGACGCCAAGGAGACGGCCTGATGCGCGGCACGATGGGGCGTCCCCTCGGCATGGCTCTCTACATGCTGTTCCTGCTGATCCCGGTCTATTGGCTCATCAACATGAGCTTCAAGACCAACACCGACATCATGTCGGGATTGACCTTGTGGCCACATGCACCCGTCCTCGACAATTATCGCAAGATCTTCAACGACCCCGACTGGCATGCGAGTTTCATCAACTCGATCCTTTACGTGGCCGTGAACACGGTCGTGTCGGTCACCATCGCGCTCCCGGCCGCCTATGCGTTCAGCCGCTACCGCTTCATCGGCGACAAACCGTTATTCTTCTGGTTGCTGTCGAACCTGATGGCACCCCCGGCCGTCTATGCGATGCCGTTCTTCAACCTCTATTCGTCGATCGGGCTGTTCGACTCGATCTGGGCCGTGGCGCTGGCGCATTGCCTCTTCAACGTGCCGCTGGCGGTCTGGATCTTGGAAGGCTTTATTTCGGGCGTGCCGCGCGAGATCGACGAAACCGCGATGATCGACGGCTATTCGTTCCCGCGATTCTTCATCAAGATCTTCCTGCCGCTGATCGCCAATGGCATCGGGGTCGCGGCCTTCTTCTGCTTCATGTTTTCCTGGGTGGAGCAATTGCTCGCCTCCACGCTGACGACCGTGGATGCCAAGCCGATTGCCGCGATGATGTCGCGCGCCTATTCGGCCGCCGGCCTCGATTGGGGCCTGCTGTCAGCGGCCGGCGTCCTCACCATGATTCCCGGCGCGATCGTGATCTGGTTCGTCCGCAACCACATCGCCAAGGGCTTTGCCCTCGGGCGGGTTTGAGGAGCATCCATGGACTATATCGCTCAACATCTTGCCTGGATGGCGTGGACTTGGCAGACCATGGTGTTCTTCGGGGCCATCGCGGCCATGCTGGTCGTCATGACGCTGCTGGCGGTCTATCGGCCCGAAACCCCGCATGTCGGCATTCTTCGCTTCGCCACGACCCGCAGCGACAGGCTGTTTGCCTCCTTGCTGGCGACCGCCTTCATCTTCCTGTTTTTCATCCGGTTCGGGGTCGACAATTTCCTCTATCCCGCAATCGCATCGCTGCTCCTGGCCGCGATCATGTTTCGTTTCGCATGAGGCGAAATCGTTCCGTTCGCTGACGTTTGGGCGGAGCCAAAGACAAAACCGGAGCGATTCCGCATCCGGACCAAAGCAAAGGAGGACACCCTATGGATCGTCGTGACGTATTGAAGGGCGGTGCCGCCCTCGGCATCGCCGGAGCGGCTGGTATCATCAAGAGCACACCAAGCTTCGCCCAAAAGGTCGATGCCGCGAAAAAGTGGATCGATACCGAGTTCAATCCCTCGACCTTGTCGAAAGACGAGCAGATGGCCGAGATGGAATGGTTCATCAACGCCGCCAAGCCGTTCGCCGGCATGAAGGTCAATTGCGTTTCGGAATCGTTGAAGGTTCACGACTACGAATCCAAGACGCTCACCAAAGCGTTCGGCGAAATCACCGGCATCGATGTCAAACACGACATTATGGACGAGGGCACGCTCGTCGATAAGATCGAAGTCGAGATGCAGTCGGGCCGTCCGATCTATGATTTCTGGATGAACGACACGGACTTCATCGGCACCCACCCGCGCTACAACGACATCGTGGGCGGCTCGCTGACCGATTTCATGGCCAACGACGGCAAGGACGTGACCAACCCCGGTCTCGATCTCGCCGATTTCATGGGCCTATCTTTCGCGACCTTCACGGACGGCAAGCTCTACCAGCTGCCCGACCAGCAATTCGCCAACCTTTATTGGTTCCGGCACGATTGGTTCCAGCGCGCCGACCTCAAGGAAAAGTTCAAGGCCAAATACGGCTATGAGCTTGGTGTGCCGGTCAATTGGTCGGCCTATGAGGACATCGCGGACTTCTTCTCCAACGATGTCAAAGAGATCGATGGCCAGCGCGTCTACGGTCACATGGATTACGGCAAGAAGGATCCCTCGCTTGGCTGGCGCTTCACCGATGCTTGGCTCTCGATGGCCGGCGCGGGCGATCGCGGCCTGCCGAACGGCAAGCCCGTCGACGAATGGGGCATCCGGGCCGAAAACGGCATCCCGGTCGGCTCGTCGATCACCCGCGGCGGTGACGCCAACGGTCCGGCTGCCGTGTACGCTTTAACCAAATATATCGAATGGTTGAAGAAATATGCGCCGCCGGAAGCTGCCGGTATGGACTTTCTCGAATCCGGCCCGGTTGTCGGCCAGGGCCATATCGCCCAGCAGATCTTCTGGTATTCGGCCTTCACGGATAGTGCGCGCCAGCCCGGTCCGGTCATGAACGAGGACGGTACGCCGAAGTGGCGTATGGCTCCCTCGCCGCATGGCGCTTACTGGAAAGAGGGCATGAAGCTCGGCTACCAGGACGTCGGTGGCTGGACGATGCTGAAATATGCGCCGATGCCGAACCTCAAGGCGGGTTGGCTCTACGCGCAGTTCTGTACCTCGAAGACCGTGTCGCTCAAAAAGGCGCTCACATCGTTGCATCTCATCCGCGAGAGCGACGTGTGGCACCCGGCCATGACCGAACTCGCCCCGAAGGTCGGTGGCCTCGTCGAGTTCTATCGTAGCCCGGCCCGCAAGCAGTGGACCCCCACCGGCGTCAACGTGCCGGATTATGGCAAGATGGCCCAGGTCTGGTGGCAGAACATCTCCAACGCGATCTCGGGCCAAGTGACGCCCCAGCAAGCGATGGACGGCCTCGCGCGCGACCAGGATGCCATTATGGCGCGCCTCGAAAAGTCGGGCGTGCAGGGCAAGCTCGGACCCAAGATGAACAAGGAAGAGACGGCCGAATATTGGTTCGCCAAATCCGAAACGGACGGCAATCTCGCGCCTCAGCGCAAGCTGGCCGATGAGAAGCCAAAGGGCGAAACCGTCGATTACGATGCTCTGATCAAGAGCTGGCCGTCGACCCCGCCCAAGAAAGCCTGACGCACATGACATGTGGGCGGTCCCCTCCAGGGGATCGCCCACCCCTGACCGGCATTCCTCAAACGAGGCGCCGCAACGATCCCTGAGTTGAAGGCCCTGTATGTCCGGTTCGGTTCTCGTCATCGATCAAGGCACCACCTCGACCCGCGCCATTGTGTTCGGTCCGGATGCGTTGCCGACCGCGACCGCACAGGAAGAATTTCCGCAGCTGTTCCCACAGTCCGGCTGGGTCGAGCACGACCCGAAAGACCTCTGGCGCACCAGCCTCTCGACCGCTCGCATCGCGCTGCAACGCGCCGCCGCGGCCGGCACCACCATCGCGGCGCTGGGCATCACCAATCAGCGCGAAACGATCCTGATCTGGGATCGTAAGACCGGTGAGCCGATCCACAATGCCATCGTGTGGCAGGACCGACGCACCGCCTCGATCTGCGCGACCCTCAAGGCAGAGGGGTGCGAGCCGCTGGTGCAACAGCGCTCCGGGCTGCTGCTCGACCCCTATTTCTCCGCCACCAAGATCGCCTGGATGCTGGACCATGTGGACGGCGCGCGTGAGAAAGCGGAACGCGGCGATCTCGCCTTCGGCACCGTCGACACCTTCCTGTTGTGGCGGCTGACCAATGGAGCAGTGCACGCCACCGACGCCACCAATGCGTCGCGCACCGCGCTCTTCGACATCCACAAGGGACGTTGGGATGCCGACCTGCTAAAGCTGTTCCGCGTGCCACGCCCCTTGCTGCCCGAGGTGAAGGATTGCGCGGCCGAGTTCGGCATCGCGGCCTCGGAGCATCTCGGCCTGTCCTTGCCGATCCGTGGTATCGCGGGCGACCAGCAGGCGGCCCTGATCGGCCAAGCGTGTTTCGCACCCGGCATGGTCAAATCGACCTTCGGGACGGGCTGCTTCGTGCTTCTGAACACCGGGCCGAAGCCGATCGCCTCGACGCATCGGTTGCTCTCGACCATCGCCTACCAGCTCAAGGGGCATCGCCATTATGCGCTCGAAGGCTCGATCTTTTCAGCGGGCGCGACCGTCCAATGGCTTCGCGATGGGCTCGGGATCGTTCGCTCATCGGCCGAGACGGGACAACTCGCCGAAAAATCCGACCAGGAACAGGCCGTCTATATCGTGCCGGCCTTCGTCGGGCTCGGAGCACCGACCTGGGATGCCGACGCGCGCGGCACCATCACCGGGCTGACGCGCGCAACGACGCGGTTCGAGATCGCCCGCGCGGCGCTCGAAAGCGTCGCCTATCAAACGCGCGATCTCATCGACGCCATGCAGAAGGACGTGCAGCAGAGCGGCGTCAGTCTCGAGAAATCCGTGATCCGGGCCGACGGCGGCATGAGCGCGAGCGACTGGACCATGCAATCGGTCGCCGACATGATCGACGCGCCGGTCGATCGCCCGATCGTGCGGGAGACGACAGCGCTCGGGGCGGGCTATCTGGCGGGACTACAATCCGGCCTCTACCCGAGCCCGGAAGAATTTGCCGCCACATGGCATCTTGAAACGCGGTTCGAGCCTGCCATGGCGCCGGCTCGACGCGACGCCAAGCTCAAGGGCTGGCACGAGGCGGTGGCCCGCACGGTGCTGAAGCCCTGAGGTGAGACCCGACGACGGTCGCGTCTCACTTGAAATCCAGCAAATTCCGCATGTAGATCAAGCCGCCGGGACCGCGAGCGAACCTCGGCACGAAGCCGTGGGCGGCTGGATGGTTGAAGACCGAGTCGGCATCTTCGTCGAGAAGCGCGTAGAAGACCTCGCCGATGATGCGTCCGCCGACCCAACCCAATTGGCTCAGGGCACCGGGGCCGTTGAGCAACTGTGTTTCGGTGAAGACCCGGCTTGTGTCCCCTGGGATCGCTTGAACGATCGGGGCTTGCGCTTCGGCGAGCATATAGAACCAAAGCGGCGTGCGCGTCGCAAAGTCTTCCGGGGGCGCCGTCCATTGAAATGCCTGCGGCTTGTCGGGCGCATTCGGATCGTCACCGACCGGCGTCGCATCGGTCGACACGCGGACCACGATCCTATGCGGATCGATAACCGTCACCGGCTTTCCGGCTAACTGCAATGCATGCACGAAGCTCTGGCCCGTCGCGATGCCGTAGGTGTTGCCGCGAAGCAGGTTCAGCAGCGCGAGTGACGGAAGCGGATTGGGTCCGTCCTGCCCTGGATAGGTGGGCAGCGCGTCGGGAGCGATCGCCGCGGCGGCTTGGTCGGCCGCATGGGGCTCCGGTACGATCAGGGGCAAGACGGCGAGCGGGTCGACAATCGTCGGATCGAGCTTATAGGCATATTGCAGCTGTACTTTTGGATCGGGATCGTCGCCAGCCGCGACCCGTCCGGTCAAACCGATATCGGCACCCGGCGCGGAGGCTGGGAAGAACCGTCCCCAATCGTCGATGACGTGGGTTGTCGGAAGCGGATCGAAGCCGAGCAGGCTGTCGTCGACGACCGGAGGCTGGGTCCCCTTGAAGATCGACAGACGCGTCATCGTGTTCAGCCGATAGCCGAAGCGGACCCCCGAATGGCCATAGCGATAAGCCGCGCCGACGAACTCACGCGGAAGATTGGCTCTTTTTTCTTGCGTGTAGAGCGCGTACGCCCCTTTGCGCTCATGCGGCGTATGGCCTTCGAGATCCGCCAACACCTCGTGTTTGATGATGCGCGGCAGAAGGTCGTGGACCAGAATGAGGTGATAGGTCCAGCGGACCTCGTTCTGCGCCGAAGCGAAGAGATCGTTCGGCACATTCCAGGTCTCGGGAGGCTCGGTTTTCAGGGCCGCCACGATCGTGTTGTGATATCGGATCATCCCGAGCTGGATCTGGCAGACGATCGAATTTTCGTCGTTGCGCTTATCGCCGATAATCGCGCGACCGTTCGGCGCCCTCAACAGATCGTTCGTACCGGTCAGAATCGTGGCGCCGTCCGAATCATACATGAAGGGCTGGGCGTCCGGTCCGTCGCCATAGACGTTATCGAGGTCGAAGCGCGGCGTCCGCAAGTTGGAGGGGATATGCGACCCTTGCGGCGGCCGATCGGCTGGATTGAGCGACGACGTGCTGTCGAACGTCAGGTCGTGGTCGACGAATTGCGCGAAATACGTATACCCCGCCGGGACCCACAGATTTTCTTCGGGGTCTGGGCCATCTTTCACGGTGTCGAAATCCGCCTTCATCATCTTCGACAATTGAAGAAGCTTGTGCGGATCGAACATCGCCATCTTCAGTGGCAAGAGTTCAGTGAAGGGTTGGAGATGAGATCCTATGAATCCATGCGCGCTTGCGGACATGATCAATATCCTCAAATGAAATAATTATGTCTTTTATGATTTATTTGATAGCTTATAGATAAAATAAAATGTAATTCGTTTCTAAAGCTACAGTCTGTCCGATCGACGCGAATACGTCAAGTCGATGCTGTATAAATCTATACAAGACGATAGTATCAGTCGCATGTCCGCCGATAATGAAATAATGATGACGAAACCAGAAGGGACATGTGTTTAAGCACACCGCGTTTCAGCCGCCCGGGTTCACGCGTCGCGCAGCCGCATCCGCCAACCGAACCCAATGCTCCATGATGTCGGGATCGTCGAACGCCTCCTCCGGGATGGACCAGTAGAGCATCCCGACCGCCTTGCCCTTGCGGTCGGTGTAGGCCCAGCGTCGGGCACCCGCCGCCTCGAACGCCGGAGCGCTGATCGGATCCGCCTTGAGCAGCATCTCTCCCGCGACCTCGACCGCGATGATCCGGCCCTCGTGATAGACGCCCTTGCCGCCGAACAGACGTTTGATCGTGACGGGCCCGAGGGCCAGGAACATCTCCTCGATCACGGCCTTGTCCACGGGTGGTGTCGTCCTTCTGGGTGGTCGTCTGGTCAGATCCATATAGACTGTCGTCGCCCTCGTGTCAGAGGCGCGGCTCCGACGATTGCGGGATCACTGCCGCCCATGCGTATCACCTTCCGTTGCGACCCGGCCTTGATCGACCGGCTGGAACGGCCCGTTCCGGCGCGAGCCGTCCTGCCGGATTGGTTGCGCGCCATGCCGGCCAAGGCGTTTTCCGAGACGCACGGGCAGGATGTTCGCACCGTCAAGCAATGCCCGCCCTTCGTCGATGCGATGAGCCATGGATTCATGATCCTGCTGCCTTGCGATGTCGTCGTCAGCGATGGGCGGCTGTCATGGGACTGGGATCTGCCGCCGCTCAACGTCGAAGCTCACCCCCGTTCGCCGCTCAGCTTCCATGTTCCGGCCCAGGTCTCGGGCACGCCGTTTCATCGGGACGATTGCGCCATCGTCAAGTTCAACAGCTTTTGGACCATTGAGCTCGAGCCCGGCTATTCACTCTTCGCCATGCACCCGGCCAACCGGTTCGACCTGCCGTTCCGGCTGCTCACCGGCATGGTGGATGCCGACCTGTTCACCGATGTCGGCATTCTGTTTCCGGCCGTTTGGATCGACCCCGATTTCGAGGGCGTGCTGAAGCGCGGCACCCCTGTGGCGCAGTGTTTTCCGGTGGCGCGGACGGCGCTGGATCTCGATATCGGCGGTTTCACACCGGAGCAGCAACAACGCTACGACGCGACGGCCGCGACCCTGCTGGGCCAGCAAGGCGCCTATCGCACGCGGTTCCGGGCCAAGCGCCCGCGCTCAGCCGGCGAGATCGCGCCGGAGACGCCCGAGATCGAGCCATAGCTCCCCTTTGGTCGAGGTCGTCAAAGCCTGGGCGACGCGGCCGAACGTGTCGCCACGGGTCCGTACGGCGCGTCCATAGGCCTGTTTCGCCTCGTCGAGCCTCCCCGCATCCTGCAGCACCGTGCCGAGATTGACGGCGGCTTCGGCCAAGGCCGGTTCGCTATCGAGTGCCGTTTGATAGGCGGTCGCGGCTCCCGCCAGATCGCCCGCATCCTGCCGGCACAACCCGAGCCGAAACCACGCCAAGCCGTTTCCGGCATTCAGCGCCACGGCCTGCTCGAAGCAGGCAGCAGCCTCGGGGTGACGGCCGAGTTGGCGCAACAGCCCCCCTTGCCGCATCGCCAGAGTGAAGGACGGCTCGACGGCGGCGGCCTTTCCGAAACAGACCAGCGCCGCCTCGGTTTTCCCGGCCTCTTCGAGCACCACGCCGAGCGCCTCCCAGCCGGGCGCATGCCGGGGAAACCGAGCCAGGAGATCGCCGAGCATCGCCTGTGCCTCGGCGGAGCCCCGTTGCAGCAGCAGGGCGCAGAGCCGGAACAGAGGCTCAGGCGCGTCAGGCGCAAGCACGGCGGCGCGTCGCAGCGCATCTTCGGCGGAAGCTTGGTGGTTCGGCACGGCTCCCGGCTCTCCAAAACACAAAGCGTACGGCTTGACGCGCGCACGCGGCCCCCGCAAAAGCGAGCCAGTCGCCATTTGAGCATGGATCATCGAGACATTCGACCGCATGGACGACACGGCTCGATCTTCGTCCACCCTCCTTGTTCCCCGCCCGCATCAGATCGAGGCGCGGGACCGTATCCTGGCGGCCCGCGCGGCCGGAAGCCCTGGTTTTCTGCTCGGTGATCTGACCGGCCTCGGCAAGACATTATCGGTCTGGGCCGCTATCGCGGCCATGCCCGAAGCCGACATCCTCATCGTTTGCCCCAAAGGCGGCCTCCCGCAATGGCGCCGAACCATCGCGCGGTCCGGCCTCGCCGCAAAGCAGGTCACGCTGACCAATTACGAGCGGAGCAAGGCATTGCTTGCGGCGCCCCCAGCCAGCACGCGCCGCTCCGTGCGGGCCAAGAATAACGAGATTGCGCGCCATGGAAGGCCGAAGCGAACCTGGCCGATCGTCGTCTTCGACGAGAGCCACCGGCTTCGCAATCCCTATGCGCAGCAAACCATGGCGTGCCGGCAGATCGCCGAGGCGGCTCGCTTCACCATCTACATGAGCGCGACGGCCGGCCAGTCGCCGCATGAACTCGGCTATCTCGGCAAGCTGCTCGGCCACGCGGCCCATTGCCCGACCGAGACGCTGGCCGATTTTCGGATGCTGATGAAGGGGCTCGGGATCGGCCGCGCCAAGGGCCGCTGGACCAATTGGAGCTGGGAGCCGAACGCGCGCGATCGCGGCGTCATGGCGGATCTGCTCTACAAGGGCGATCGCGCCATCGGGCTGCGGCGGCGTCCAGACGATATCGCGGGCTGGCCCGAAGTGCAGCGCGAGCTTGCGCCAACGGCTCTCGATCGCGAGGCGCGGCGGCTCTACGAGGCAACGTGGCGCGAGTTCCGACGTGAATTCGGCCTGCTGGGCGGCAGCACGCGCAAGCCGGCGGGCTGGGCGGCCGACCTCCGCTTCCGGCAGAAAGCCAGCCTGCTGCGCGTCGCCGGCACCGCCGATTTTGTGGAGGAACTGTTGCTCGATGGGCAACAGGTCGCTGTCTCGGTCGCCTATCTCGAAACCAGCGCGATCCTATCCGACACGCTATCGGCCAAAGGGCGGCGCGTCGCGATCATCAACGGGACACAAAGCGGCGACGCGAACGAAGCGGCGCGCGTCGCCTTCCAGACCGGCGAGGCCGATGTGGTGGTGTTCACCGTCACCGAATCGATCTCGCTGCATCGAAACGAGATGGCAGGCGGATCAAAACTGCGCTCGCTGGTGATCCACGATATGCGCCACAGCGCGATCCAGTTGCAGCAGGTCGAGGGCCGCTGTCACCGCGATGGTCAGCGTGCCCTAATCTACTACGCCTTTGCGGAGGAGACGGTGGAGGAACGGATCGCAGCCACCGCTATCGGCCGCATGGCCGCGATGGACGGCATGGCCGGCGACGATACGGCCATGGTCGAGGCGATCCTCAGCGTCATCGCCGCAGAGGTCGAAGCCGCCGCGTAATGGCCGAGCGAGCCGCGATGACCCATCGCGCCGCCGGTCAGGCGATCCGATCAGTCAAGGCAAGCCAAGCCTTGGCGATCGACATGTCGTCAGGGGTCAGATTGTGGCCGGCCTGGAGCCGCCGATGTTCGACCGCGGCACCCCCCGCCATCAACCGCGAGGCGAGCCATTCGGCGCTCCCGGCCGGAACGATCGGGTCGTTCGAACCCGACAGCATGAGAACCGACCGCCCCGCCAGCAGCGGCAAACCGGCCTCGCCCGACGCCGTGTCATCCAGCACCGCCATGGGCCGCAGCAGGATGGCGCCGGCCAGAACGTCGGGCCGCAACATCATGATGACGGCCGCGACATTGGCGCCGTTCGAGAATCCCACCGCGATCGGTGCCGCAAGATCATAGGTGCGTCGCGCCTCGGCGATGAAATCCGCGAGCCCCAGCGCGCGTTGGCGCACCTCGTCGGGGTCGAACACGCCCTCGCCGCTGCGGCTGAAGAAGCGCGGCATCCCACGCTCGAGCACCTGACCCCGGGGCGACAGCAACGCCGCGCCGGGCGATAGCGCCTCCCCGAGCGGCACGAGATCATTCTCGTCGCCGCCGGTGCCGTGCAGCAGCAGCAAAGGCGTTCGGCCCGGCACGCTGGCCGGGACGACGCGATGATGGAACGCAAGGGTCATCGACGCAGCTTTCAGGTGAGGGCGGGCAGGACTGCCTCGATACGGCTTCGGCTGGCTTCGAGGAAAGCCGGAAGTTTCAGCGCCTCGCCCAGCCGATCCTGCGGTTCGTCGACCGCAAAACCGGGCTGATCGGTCGCGATCTCGAAAATCGTGCCGCCGGGTTCGCGGAAATAGACGGAGCGGAAATATTGCCGATCCTTCTGCTCCGTGGTGGGCAGACCGTGATGCTCGACGAGTTTCCGCGCCATCTCGGCCTGCGCTGCATCATCGGCCGCCCGAAACGCCACATGATGGACCGAACCGGCGCCCTGACGTCCACGTGACATGCCGGGCACGGCCTTGAGATCGATCACGCCGCCTTGAGTTGCACCCGGCGCGAGGAAACGCGTCACCGCGCCCTCCGTGCCGCTGGCCTCGAAGCCGAGGACGTCGGTCAACACGGCGGCCGTCGGCGCGACATCGGCAACCAGAAGCGTGACCCCGTGAAAGCCACGGATCGCATGGTCGGCCGGGATATCGCCCTCAGTCCAGCCGGGCTCGCCCTCAGCGCCCGTAACACCGACGAGCGCGAGACGCATGCCGTCGGGATCGACGAAGCGCAGCACCGGCTCACCGAACCGATGTTCGATCGGTTGCACCGCGACGCCGCTCTTGGCGAATCGATCCGTCCAATAAGTGAGCGAGGCAACCGGAACCCGAAACGCGGTTTCACCGGTCTCGCCGGACCCGATCTTGCCTGTCGCGGCATGCTCCCACGGGAAGAACGTGAGAATGCTGCCGGGCGTCCCGCCCGCGTCCCCATAATAGAGATGGTACGTGCCTGGGTCGTCGAAATTGACGGTCTTTTTGACGAGGCGTTGGCCAAGCAGCCCGACATGGAACTTGAGGTTGCGGGGGGCCGGGCCCGAAATAGCCGTCACGTGATGGATGCCGTGTTGCATGATCGTCTCCTGCCAATCATTGGCGTTGAACGAAAGATAGGCGGCATGACCCATCTTCGAAATCGCGATAAACTTGTCGTGATCCAGCAAGAGTATCGATATGCCAAGTGTCGGTTTCCCTACCTTCGAGCAGCTTCAGGTGCTCACGACCATCGCCGAAACCGGCAGCTTTTCGGCGGCGGCCCGGCGGCTGAACCGCGCCCAATCGGTCATCAGCTACGCGGTTGGGCAGCTCGAGGAGCAGATCGGCGTGCTGCTGTTCGACCGCTCCGGCCGGGTGCCGCGCCTGACGGAAGCGGGTCGAGCGGTATTGGCCGACGCCCGGCGCGCCACGGCCACGATCGAGACGCTGCGGGGCCGGGCCGCGAGCCTGCAGAAGGGGCTCGAGGCGGAGCTCCGCGTCGGGATCGACGTCATGTTTCCAATGGATCGGTTGGTCGCGGCGCTCGATGCCTTCGCGACCCAATTTCCGATGGTCAGCCTGCGGCTCAGCATGGAGGCGCTCGGCGGCGTCGCGCGATTGGTGGCAGATGAGGCCTGCGACTTCGGAATCAGCACCGAACTCGACGCCATGCCGGCGGCGATCCGGCAACGGCCGATCGGCACGGTCCGGCTCGTTCCGGTTGCAGCCCCAACCCATCCGCTGGCCCTTGCGACGGCCGATCGCGATGCCGTGCGCGATGCGACCCAAATCGTGCTCGCCGACCGCTCGGCCTTGACCGAGGGACAGGATATTGCAGTTCTGTCGCTCAAGACATGGCGGATCGGCGACCTCGGGGCCAAACATGCGCTGCTGCTGGCCGGTCTCGGATGGGGCAACATGCCAGAGGCGATGGTCGTGGCCGATCTTAAGGCCGGGCGGCTCGTCCGCCTCACCTTGAGTGAGGCGCGTTCGCATGATTATCCGCTCGGCGTGATCCACCGAGCCGACCGGCTGCTCGGCCCAGCCGCGACCTGGTTGGCCGACAGGCTCACGGTTTAGGTTCGGCCATCGTCAGGTGTCGCCCCGTCGCGCTGAGGCAACGGTCGCGGGGCGTTCCGCCATCGCATCGAGCTGAGCCAGCCGTTGGGCCGCAGCCGCATTGCCGTTGGCGGCCGCGAGCTCATAGAGACGCCGCGCCTCTGCCATATCGACCGGTGTCCCCTCGCCATTGCGATAAAGGTCGGCGAGGCAGAGCTGCGCTTCAGCGACGCCATGCTGACTGCTCCGCTGCAGCCAACCGATCGCCTCCGCCTCGTTGCGCGGCGCGCCCTGCCCTTTGAGCAGCATGATCGCGAGATTGAACTGCGCGAATTTATGTCCCCGGCGTGCCGCCTGTTCGTACCACAGGACCGCGGCCGCGAAATCCTCCGCCACGCCCTGGCTGGTGCAATACATCACAGCAAGCTGAAACTGAGCCGAGACATGTCCGGCCTCGGCGGCCTGCTGAAACCACAGCGCGGCTTTCTGCTCGTTCTTGTCGACGCCATGGCCGTTGAGCCGGATTTGCCCCAGCACGAATTTTGCGTCGATGTCGCCGGCTTCCGCCGCCGATGTAAACAGCGCGATCGCCTCTTTCCGCTCCTCGCTTCCATCCGACGCCATGTTGATCCGCCCAAGCTGAACCATGGCAGGCGCATGCCCGGCGTCGGCGGCTTCCCGCAGCAAGGCCTTCGATCGTTCGGGATCGAGCGAAGCGCCCTCGCCGCTGATGTGCAGCATCGCCAACGCGGTCTTGGCTTCCGCGTCACCCGCCACCGCCGCCTTGCCGAAGAGCGAGGAGGCCTTGGCCGGATTGCGGTCCACCCCTTCGCCATGCAGATACATTTTGCCGAGTTGCACCTGCGCCTGGGTCATCCCCTGATCGGCCGCCTTGGCGTACCAGGCGATCGCCTCGCCGAGATTTTGTTCCGTCCCCTCGCCCCTGACCAGAAAGGTCGCGACGTTGAATTGCGCCGTGACATGTCCCTGTTCGGCCGCCCTTGTGAACCATTTGACCGCCTCGGGCATCACCTGCGGAACGCCTTCGCCGCGCGCGTGAAGACGACCGAGCGTGAACTGCGCCTGCGCGTCACCCGCCTCGGCGGCGCGTCGATACCAATGCGCCGCCTCCTGCAGATTGGGTTCGACGCCATCGCCCCGGCTATAGAACTCCCCCAGGCTCAGCATCGCGGGCAGATAGCCCTTCTTGCCGGCTTGACGAAACAGCGACTCGGCTTTTGTGCTGCTCTGGACGACGCCGTCACCTGACAAATGCAGCAAGCCGAGTTGATGCGCGGCGCGCACGTCGCCCATCTCGGCGGATCGGATCAAGAGATCGATCGCCTCCAGCTTGTCCTGCGGGATGCCCTCGCCCTGCAACAGCATGATGCCGAGCGCCACCATCGCGGTCTGGTCCTCCTTCGCGGCAGCCTTGCGATAATAATCGGCCGCCATGGCGCGATCGATCGGCACGCCGTGTCCACGGTGATGGATCATCCCGAGGCCAAGCTCACCGCGGACGTGACCCTGCGCGGCAGCCGCCTCGAACCACTCGCGGGCCGCCGCATGGTCGACCGAGCAGCCGACGCCCTGGAACAGCATGAACCCGAGATTGGCCTGCGCGTCCGCCTTGCCGTTCTTGGCTGCGGCCTCCATCCAGCGGAACGCCTCGCGCGGGTCGGCGTCGTGAACCACGCCGGTCGGAAACAGGACGGACCGGTTCTGTGACGCGGCGGTGGCATGAAGCTCGCTCGATGCCGTGTACCAAGCCAACGCGACTTCGGTCGATTGAGGCGCGGCATTGAGCAAGGCCAGGCCGAGCTCATATTGCGCATCGGCGTAGCCGGCGGCCGCCGCCTTGCCGTACCAGACAAGCGCATCCGGCCCGTGACGCATCACGCCATGGCCGCGCGCATACATTTGTCCGACCCGAAAGCAGGCCTCTGGATTGCCGGTGCGGGCCTCCGTCATCCAGCCCGCGAAAGCGACGGCATAATCGCCCCGATCATAGGCCGCTCGATGCGGGTCGGCGTCGACCCGGCGGCTGAGAAAGCGCGGCATGAAGGAGAGAGGCAGCGCCACTCAGGGCTCCCGCATCGCTTCGCCCATGGTGCGGAAGAAGCCGCCGAGGACATATTCGAGAACCGATCGCTTACCGACGCTGATGTCGGCCTTCAGCGTCATGCCCGGGATCAACCGAAACGTCTGGGGAACGCTGCTGAAATTCATCGAGTCGATGCGAACGCGCGCCTTGTAATAGGGCGGATCGGCCGGTTTCCCGTCGTCGTCCAGCGTGAAGGCATTTTCACTCACCCACATGAGCGTGCCTTTGGCGCTGCCATGCTCGCTATAGTTAAAAGCGTCGATCTTGAGGACGCAGTGATCACCCGCCCGGATATAGCCGACGTCTTTCGACGAGATCTGCACCTCGGCTTCGACCGGCGCGGCGGCGTTCATCAACGTCATGACGGGATCGCCCTCCTTCAGGACCGACCCGACCGACAACCGCGAGAGCGTCAAGACGACCGACGGTTCCTTGGCGACAAGGCGCACGAGATCCTGGTGTTTGGTCGCCTTCTGCAACTGCGCGTTGGACGAGTCGAGCGAGTTCTGGGCCGTCACGATTTCCTGGCTCAAGGTTCCCGACCGCTGCTGCACGAAAGCATCTCGATCGGCCTTCAGCGAGGACAGTTGATGTTGCGCCTCGATCAAGCTGTTCTGGCCGAATTCGCGCGTGCGCTTCATCTCGAGGCTGGCGTCATTGGCCTGCAAGAGATTCAGCAGACTGCTCGACCCGCTTTTGTACAGCGTATCGCGCATCGTCTCGACCTGCTTGGCGATTTTCTCGCGTTCCTGGTAGTGCAGTTCGTCGCCCTGGAGCTTGGTGATGGTGGCCCCGGTGGTCTTCATCTTTTCGTCGAAGCTTCGCATCTGCGCGGCGAAATCCGCCTCGTGCTGATCGAGCAATCCCTTCTGCAGCGCGTAATAGGGGATCTCGTCCTTGCTCAGCGTCGCCGGCATGACCATCGGCGTGTGATTCATTTCAGCCTTGGCGCGTGCGATCTGCGCGTCGAGGCTGGCGACCTGCTGTTTCAACTGCCCGACATCGGCGGTCGTGAAAGTCGGGTCGAGGGTCGCAAGCAACTGCCCCGCCTCGACCTGCTGGCCTTCTTTAACATCGATGGTTTTGATCAGAGACGTATCGAGCGCCTGATAAGTCGTCACCGACTCGGTCGAAACGATCTTGCCATGCTCGCTGCCGATGACCCGGTCGAGCGACAGAAACGGCGTCGCACCCAGCAGACAGACGAACAATCCCGCCAGGGCGAAGACCGCCCAGCGGGCGCCTGTCGGCTCAGCTGCCTCACGGATCGAATCCGTTTCGGATTGCCATTGACGGACGGTTTGAAGAGCTCTGGCGTTACTGCGCGACACCGGGACCTCGATAAGCCAATGTGGGACGAGCGGGCGCCCGGGGGGGTGTGGAATGGTTCTGCTGGTTCCAGAGGCTCGCGTAGATGTCGCAACGATCGAGCAATTCCTCGTGTTTGCCGATGTCGTGCACCGACCCGCGATCGAGCACCAGGATAGCGTCGGCGCGAACCAGCGAGGCCAAGCGGTGCGAGATGATGATCATGGTGCGGCCGGCGGCGATCCGCTCGATGTTGGCGTTGACGATCGCCTCGCTTTCGGCGTCGAGCGCACTGGTGGCTTCATCGAGGATCAAAACGCGCGGATTGGTGATGAGCGCGCGCGCGATGGCGATGCGCTGGCGCTGCCCCCCCGACAGGTTGGGGGAGCCTTCGTAGATATGCGTGTCATAGCCCTGAGGCAGCTTGTCGATGAACTCTTCGGCCCCGCCGAGCCGGGCCGCCACGACGACCTCGTCGAAGGTCGCGTCGGGCTTGCCGATCATGATGTTGTCGCGGATTGACCCGGTGAACAGGAAATTCTCTTGCAGCACGACACCGAGACTGCCGCGGAGATGGTCGACGTCATATTCACGGACATCGATCCCATCGAGTTTGATCAGCCCGGAATAATCGGAATGAAGGCGTTGCAGGAGCCGCGTGATCGTCGTCTTGCCGGAGCCGCTGCGACCCATGACGCCAAGCGTCGTGCCTTGCGCGATCTCGAAGGTCACGTCGTTCAGCGCCGGCGAGGTCGATCCCTTGTAGGAGAAACGGACTTTCGCAAATTCGAGATGGCCATGCAGCGTGTTCTTGACCCCGTGCCCGGTGCGACCTTCCTCAGGCGCCTGATTGACGAGGTTGCCAACGATCTGGACCGCCGCGCGCGCCTCGTCGAGCTGGTTGATCAATTGGCCCGCCTGCACGAGCGGCGCGGCAACCCGCTGGCTGAGCAGCAGGAACGCGAAAAGCGCGCCCGTATAGACAGGATCGTTGGTCTCGATCGCCAGATACACGCCGAGCGCGTAGGTGCCGCTCACCAGCAGCTTTTCGAGCGGTGCCACCACGGTTTGAATGAGGTTTGAGGTCGCCCCCTCGGCCAAGCGCGCCCGGGCGCCGCGCGCCACCAGCACATCCCACATCTTGCGCTGCCGGTTGTCGAGCGCGAGCGATTTGACGGTCCGGATCCCCTGCAAGGTTTGGATCATGAACGAATGGCGCGCGCTTTCGGCTTCGATCACGACGGCGCTGCGGGCCCGGAGCGTCGGAACCATCAGTCCGATCGACGTGAAAATCAGCACGCAGAAGGTTGCGACCACGATCGTCAGAACCGGACTATAGAAGGCCATCACCGGGAGAAAGACGAACAAGACGAACATATCGAGCACGGTGCCGAACATCTGTCCGACCAGGAAATTCCGGATCTTGCCGATCTCGTTCATGTCATGCGCGATGCTTCCGACCTGCGTGCGCTCGAAATAGTCGACCGGGAGGCTCAGCACCTTGTCGAACATGTAGGTCGACAACTGCGTGTCGATCCGCGTCGTCAGATGGAGAATCAACGACCGCCGGATCGCCGCGAAGATGATGTCGAAGGCAATCAGAATACCCATGAGCGTGCAGATCACCACGAAGGTATTCATACTGTGATGATATAAAACGCGATCGATCATCTCGCGCCAGAACACGATCGGGGCGAGCGCCAGAATACTCATGGCAACCGCGCAGATCGCGACGTCGCGTACCGTCCGGCGCTCGCGGAAGACGAGATTGACGATCATCCCGATATCGAACGGCTTGGCCTTATCCTCGATCTCGTGATCGCGTTTGAAGAGGATGACCTCTCCGCCCCACATCTCATCCAACTGGCTGCGGTCGACCACCATGTCGATCGGGGTCGCGGACATCGGATCCCGCAACTTGACCCAGGCCCGACCAGCCTCGTCTCCGACCTCCGATAGAACCATCGAGCCGCCCCCCCGCAGGCGCAGGACGACCGGAAGTGCGTTTCCGAGTTGCATCAGTCCGGATAACCTTAGGGTCAGCGCAGTGGCCTTGAGGCCGACGTCTTGCGCGCACGTGACCAGTTCGGGCGTCGACACCTCGCTGCCGGACAGCATGTGGTCGCGAATCATTTGCTTGAGCGAAAGCGTCAGCCCGAAATGAGCCGCGATCAGGATCAGCGAACGAAGGCCGCTGTGGGTCGAATCCTCTTGGACCACGAGGGCATTCGGGATCTGGTCTGTCATGAATGAGGTTCCACAACGGGGCTGTGCGTGCCTCGAGATCTCGTGACGACAGCGGCTCGACTGCTCCGGTCGGCGATCCGCGTTGACTTGATCTTAACCGTGCTATTTTCGCCTTTAAAGCCGTATTGCGTCCTGAAGGTGGCGAGGCGGGACTTGCCACCTTGAAGGCTCGTGACAGACGCCAGCGTCCATCAACGAAGAAGCTCCCCCGGGATACCCGGAGAGCTTTGTGATTAATGACCCATACGAGCCACGGCCGTGTGATTCGACAGAGATCAGGTGAACTTGATGTGGGTCGTGTCGATACCGCTGACCTGGATCGTCTGGCTCGTGGTGCCCGAGTTGAGATACAGGGTCGAGTAGCTGCCGTGGTCGGTGACGGTGGACTGGCTTGCCGTATAGCCCTTGATATCGAGCGTCGTGGTGGAGCCGTTGCCGTTCGCCGACACAACCGAGTTGTTCGACGCGCCGACGATGAGCGTGTCGACTCCGGTCCCGCCCGACAAGGTGTCGTTGCCGCCGCCCGAAATAAGCGTGTTGTTGCCCGAGAGCGCGAAGATATCGTCGTTCCCCGTTCCGCCCGAGAGCGTATCGCTCGCAGTGCTGCTGAAACCACCCTCGAGCGTGCTGCCACCGCTACCAGCCTGAAGAAGCGAATGGCTCGCAGTGGCCGCGCCCTTCAGGAAATCGTTGCCCGTTCCACCCGTCAGCGTATTGGCGCCGCTGCCGGCGTAGAGGAAGTTGTTGCCGGCCGACACGCTCAGGCTGTCGCTGCCGCTGCCGCCGTACAAGGTATCGCTCGACCCTGTCGTCGATCCGCCCGTCAAAACGTTATTGCCGGCATGCACATAAAGAAGGTCGCTACCGGTCCCGCCGTTCAACGTGTCATGCGAGGTTGACGAGAAGCCGCCATTCATCGTGCTTCCGCCGCTTCCAGCGTTCAGCAGGCTCTGGCCGCCACCGAACATCATGTCATGACCCGCACCACCAGTCAGGGTGCTGGTGCCCGAGCCAGCCACCAGAAGGTTGTTGCCGGCGCTCACCGTCAAGCTGTCGCTGCCGCTGCCGCCGTAAAGCGAGTCGCTTGAGCCGTTGGACGACCCGCCGATCAGAACGTTGTTGCCCGAGTGAACGAAAATATCGTCGCTGCCCGCGCCGCCAACCAGCGTGTCGTGTGCGGCCGCCGCGAAGCCACCGTTCAGCATGCTGTTGCCACTGCCGGCGATCATCAAAGCATGGCTAGCTCCGTCGAAACCGGTCAGCGTATCGTTGCCCGAACCGCCCTGAAGTGTGCTGGCACCCGATCCTGCATAGAGCTTGTTGTCGCCAGCCGTGACCGTGAGCGAGTCGCTCCCGCTACCGCCGTAAAGGGTGTCGTGCGCGCTGGAGTTGGACCCGCCGATCAGGGTGTTGTTGCCCTGCTGAACAGAAATGTCGTTCGTTCCGGTCGCGCCGTAGCTCGAACCCAACGACCCACTGCCGCCGATCAGCGTGTCGGCCGCCGTCGCCGAAAGGCCACCAAACAGGACGTTGTTGCCGTTTCCACCATAAATAACCGACTTGCCACCACCGACCAGAACGTCGTCTCCGGCGCCGCCGATCACAGTGTCGCTGGCCGTGCCATAGATCTGCAACGACGCCGCAACATCGCTGATTGCGATCACGGCCGGTGATGCAGTTTGCAGGACCACGCCGCCTTGCGCTTGCCCGTTAATATCCACGAAATTGACGCCGGCCGTTTCGGTGAGCTTACCGCTCGCATCGAAGGTCGGCGCGCTATCCCCAGCCAGCGGCTTCGCGATGGTCGGATAGAGATTTGCGCTCTTGAGAGCACGTTCAACAGCAGCCTGAACCGACGGAGAAACGGTTGCCTGCAGTTCGGCGCTTAACTGCGCCTGAGTGAAGTAGGTTGCCATTGCTGATTTCCCTCGAGAAGCGCCGCGGAAATGTTTCAATGCAGCATAGGCTTGTTAAACGACCGACTGCCTCTACGTCAATCGATAACATGACGTAACGGCAATCTTTTTCGCACCTGCGGTAGATCAGCCGATTGAGAGTTAAGTCGACGTTTATTCTGAAGACAGGACTAGAACGAAAGATCTTTCATCTCACGCGTCCCAACGAACACTATTCGATCACAGTTTTGCTTATGGAACGCGCAATTGCCTGAAACAGCGGCCGGATTCCGCGTGAAGATTGCGATCGCCGCGTTCGTGAGCGGCATGAAGCGCGATCCTGAGCCTCCGCTTATGCCGCCGAACAGCACATCTCGCGCGTCCCGCATTGCAGCATCAGCCGCCCAGATTCAATCCGGGAGGTTGGCATCCGGAAGCGGTTTCGCGGCGGCATCTTCGGCCAGGATGCCAAGTAGGTATTTACCATAGGTGCTCTTGATCAAGGCCTCGCCCAAACGCTGCAGTTGAGCGGCGTCGATCCATCCTTGCACGAAGGCGATTTCTTCCGGACAGGCAATGCGGAAGCCTTGGCGACGCTCGAAGACGCGCACGAACTCGGCCGCTTCGAGCAGGCTATCGGGCGTGCCCGTGTCCAGCCAGGCGAAGCCGCGCCCCATCCGCTCGACCCGCAGATCACCGCGATCGAGATAGATCTGGTTGACGTCGGTGATCTCATATTCGCCGCGCGGCGACGGTTTGAGGCTTCGGGCGATCTCGACCACTTCGGCGTCGTAAAAATAAAGTCCTGTCACGGCCCAGTTCGACTTCGGTTTGGTCGGCTTCTCCTCGATCGAGGTGGCGCGGCCTTCCGTGTCGAAATCAACGACCCCGTATCGCTCGGGATCGGTCACGTGATAAGCGAAAACGGTTGCGCCATTCTCCCGCGCGAGCGCCGGCTTCATCAACTGCGGCAAACCATGCCCGTAGAAGACGTTGTCGCCCAGAATCAGGGTCGAGGGCTCACCGCCGATGAAATCCGCCCCGATCACGAAGGCCTGGGCGAGACCGTTCGGCTGCGCCTGCTCCTCATAGACAAGCCGCAGGCCCCATTGCGATCCATCGCCGAGCATCCGCTTGAAATGGGGCAGATCATGCGGCGTCGAGATCAAGAGAATATCGCGGATGCCCGCCAACATCAGGGTCGACAGCGGATAATAGATCATCGGCTTGTCGTAGATCGGCAATAGTTGCTTCGACATGATGTTCGTCATCGGATGCAGCCGCGTTCCGCTGCCTCCGGCTAGGATGATACCACGCATGGTCAGACCGTTCTTTCGTTGCGAGGATCGGAAGTTGAGGATGGTTCGGCCAACAGCGTGTCGACGCATGTCGCTAGCGAATTTTGCCAGGGCGGCATGACCAGCCCGTAGACCGACGCGAGCTTGCCGCCATCGAGCCGCGAATTTGCGGGGCGCTTCGCCGGCGTCGGATAATCGGAGGTCGCGATCCGCCGCACCGTCGCATGCGGCCCGTTCTGCGCGGCAGAGCGAGCGAAAATGGCTTCCGCGACATCGGCCCAGACGGCTTCACCTGTCGCCGCCATGTGAAATACTCCAAACAGGTTCGCGGACGCATCCGGTTCGGCAGCGGTGCGCTTCGCGACCGCGATCAGCACCCGGGCGATATCAATCGCAGAGGTGGGGCATCCATGCTGGTCGGCCACCACCCCAACCTCGTCGCGCGTCGCGGCGAGCCGCAGCATCGTTTTGACGAAGTTCTGGCCGAATGGCGAATAAACCCATGCGGTCCGCAAGATGACGTGGCGGGGATTCGAGGCTGCGGCCGCCACCTCGCCCGCGAGCTTGCTGCGGCCGTAGACGCCGAGCGGGCCGGTCGGATCATCCTCGCGATAGGGATGGAGGGCCGTGCCGTCGAAGACATAATCGGTCGAGATCTGCAGCACCGGAACGCCCGCCTGCGCAGCCGCGGCCGCCACCGCGCCGGCGCCGCGTCCATTCACGGCATCGGCCAGGTCGGCCTCACCCTCGGCCTTGTCGACCGCCGTATAGGCTGCGGCATTGATGACGACATCCGGCTCGGCCGCCAAGATCGCGGGCCCGATCGTCTCGGGTTTGGCAAGATCGAGGGTCGGTCGACCAAGCGCCACGATCGTGACGCCTTCGTCCGCGGCGATCGACAGCAGCGCGCGAACGACCTGCCCGTCTTGTCCCGTTACGACGATACGCATGGATACCCCTGTCGAAATGCGGCCGCCAGCAGCCCCCAGCCATGGCGTCAGGGCTTGGACAGGCCCAGTCGTTCGCCGGCATATACGCCCGCGCGGAGGGGCTGCCACCACCAGCCATTGTCGAGATACCATTCGATCGTCCGGCGGATGCCGGTCTCGAACGTCTCCTGCGCGCGCCAGCCAAGCTCCGTTTCGAGCTTGGTCGCATCGATCGCATAGCGATGGTCATGGCCGGGCCGGTCGGTCACGAAGGTGATGAGGTCGCGACGCGGGGTCGCTGCGGGCCGCAGATGGTCGAGCGCGTCGCAGATGGTCTCGACCACATGCAGATTGCTGCGTTCGTTTCGGCCGCCGACGTTATACGTCTCGCCCACCCGCCCGCTGCGGACGATCGTCCATAGCGCGCGGGCATGATCCTCGACGAACAGCCAGTCGCGGATGTTACTGCCATCGCCATAGACGGGAAGCGGCCGCCCCTCGAGCGCGTTGAGGACGATAAGGGGGATCAGCTTCTCGGGAAAATGGAACGGCCCATAATTGTTGGAGCAGTTCGAAATCACCACAGGAAGCCCGTAGGTTCGCATCCACGCCATGGCGAGATGGTCGGATGCCGCTTTGCTGGCCGAATAGGGCGAGCTCGGGTCGTAGGGGGTCGTCTCCTTGAACAACCCGGTCTCGCCGAGCGAACCATAGACCTCGTCGGTCGACACATGCAGAAACCGGAAGCTCTGCCGATCGGCCTCCGGGAGGCCGGACCAATAGGCTCGTGCCGCCTCGAGCAGCGTGAAGGTGCCGACGATATTGGTTTCGATGAAATCCTTGGATCCGGTGATCGACCGATCGACATGGCTCTCGGCCGCCAGATGCATCACGGCATCCGGGCGGAACGAGGCGAAGATGGCGTCGAGCGCCGCGCGATCCACGATGTCGGCTTGCTCGAACCGGTAGTTTGGCCGGTTCTCGACAGCCCGCAGGGATGCCAGATTGCCCGCATAGGTGAGTTTGTCGAGATTGAGCACCTCGACATCGGCCTCGCCCGCCAACATCCGGACCACAGCAGAACCGATGAACCCGGCACCGCCGGTTACGATGACACGCTTCATCGGGTGCTCATTGGGTTGGCCTCGTAGGTGAAGACGGCGGGCAGGTCGGCGAGGACGGGCAGCTTGGTGTCCTTGTCGGACAGGACGGCGCCGCCGGCGCCGAGCGGCCACGCGATGCCGAGGGCCGGGTCGTTCCACAGGATGCCGCCATCGTCGGCGGGGCTGTAGGGGTTGGTTACCTTATAGGCCACCAACGTGTCCGGCTCGAGCGTGCAATAGCCATGGGCAAAACCGGGCGGCACCCAGAGTTGGTCGCCATCGACGCCGTCGAGACGCGCCCAGACATGGCGGCCGAATGTCGGCGACCCCTGCCGGATATCAACCGCAACGTCGAAGATCGCGCCTCTTATGGCGCGGATCAACTTGCCTTGCGCGGTCGGCGGCCGTTGGAAGTGCAGGCCACGCAACGTCCCGACCGCTCCGGACAGCGCCTCGTTGTCCTGCACGAAATCGAGAGCCGCAACCTGCTCCCGGAACATCCGGGCACTGAAGGTCTCGGAGAAATAGCCACGCGGGTCGCCAAAGCGACGCGGGCGGATCCGAACCACATCAGGAATATCAAGCTTCTCGACGATCATGCGCTCTCGATCCAGTTTGGAGCAAACTCTTATTCAGCGTCCCAAAGCCGGTCAATACTGGTCGAAAATGAAATGCCGGTAACACAGGCCGGGCAGAGCCCCATGAACAAAGCTGGCCACCAAGCCGAGATGACGCGACGACGCTACATCTTACGTTGCGTCAGACACCCGTGTTTTAATAAGTCTACACGAACAACTCATGAATGAGTGTGCCGGCGAAGAACGACGCGACCTCTTTCGGATCAGCGGTCGGCATCATTAAAACCGCCCAGAGATCGAACGAAGCGCCCGGCATGACGCGGGTTTCGGCGAAACCGGCCGCCATGGCGCGCTTGCCGATCAGGTCGATCGTCATCCCGGTATGATGCGCCATATAGGTTTGACCTGCCGCGATCGAGGCCGAATGGCCAAACAGCATGTCGAGCGCCGTGATCGGGCCGGAGGGCGACATGTAGGCCACGTCTTCTGCGCCTTTGGTCAGCATCAAGCGGACGACCGCGGTCAGGTCCGGACAGGTCAACAAAACGAATCCGTCCGGCTTGAGGATACGCCGGAATTCGGTCAGGGCCGGCACCACTTCATGCGTATGCAAATGCTCGATGGCGTGGGAGGACCAGATCGCATCGAAGGTGCGATCCGGTATGATGCTCCGCATATCGATAATCGAGCCGACAAGATCGGGCCGCGTTCGCGGATCGATATCGAGCCGCACCTCGTCCCATGTCTGTGGCGTGAAATTGCGGAACAGCTTATCGGCATTGGTCGGGCCTGAACCGGCGTTCAGCACACGCTTCCGATGGGAGCCCGCCTCGTGGCCGCTCCTTTGATCCGGGACGCGATCGGAACCAGTGGTCGAGGGATTGAGCATCTAGAATCCTGGAGGGACGGCTGCGGGCGCGGGCGGATCGGGTTGCCTCGCGGCGCGTTCGCGGGGTGGACAGGCGAGGCCCGAGTAGGGTCGTGGCCCTAACGACAGCATCGGAGTGTAGAACGGATCGTTGATCAGATCGTTTCCCCAACGAGAGCGTAGCCGGGAAAGGTCCATATCGTCTGATCGCCATGGATCGTCCCCCGGCATCGAAGACGTCGATGTCTGCTCATGCATGGTCACCCGGGCGTGGGGCGTCATGACCAGTCGAGCGCCGAGTTGGCGAGCGCGAAGCCCGTAATCGACGTCCGCATAGCGCGCGGAAAAGCATGCCGCATCGAAGCCGTTCAGCCGGACGAACAAGCTGCGCCGCGTCAAGAGGCATTGCGCCGATACGCCACCGACCTGATGCGCCACATGGAGCATGTCGGCGTAACCCGGGTCGTTCTGGCGACGGTCGCTTGCGGCATCGGCGACCGAAAACCGGGGCCCGAGCACATATCCGGCGTGTCGGACGAGGCCCGAGGGCGCGATCAGCACGGCTCCCACGACCCCCGTCTCGGGTGCGGCCATCCGGCCGACCATGTCGTCGAGCCAACCCGGTTGCCGGCACTCTGCGCCGTCATCGAGGAACAGCAGCAAATCGCCTTTGGCCTGCATAGCTCCCAGATTGTGAAGGCCGGCCAAGCCAAGCGGGGCCGGTGCCGGGATCAGGCGAATCCCGGCTGTCGTCAGCGTCTCGAGAAAGCTCCGCGTCTCCTCCAGCAGCGACCCATCGTCGACCACGACCACCTCGAACGGCGTGTCGCAAAGCGTCTGATGCAAGGACACGAGGCAGCGTTGCAGCGAATCGGCGCGATCGCGCGTCGCAATCACGATCGAGATCAGGCGACGCTCCGCTGCGCGCGCCACGTGAACGGCCGGCAAGGCGCCACCCGGAGTGATACGAATCTGCCCGCTTTGCCCAGCCGCCCGCAAGCTGTCTGCGGAGGCCCGCGCCAAACGCGGCGCGAGTTGGTCGATCGGGGGCAGGCGGAGGTCGGCCAGAAATCCCGGCACATGCACCGGCATCTCCGACGTGAGCCGCGATTGTCCGGCAGCCGCCAAAAACAGGGCGAAGAGGTCGCCGGCGCCGCCCCGCAGCAACGCGAGCGCGCGATGCCGCGACAGGGCGAAGATATAGGCGCCGTAGCCCTGTTCGAGCGTTCGTTCGTGATCGAAGGCTGGAAAGGCGATCGGCCAGGTCAGGCCGTCGGAGGCCTTGAGCCCGATATCGCAATAGGCCAGCGGCGCGACGGGATGATCGCGCAGCGCCTTCGAGAGGCGCTGGAGCGCATCGACCGAGAACACGGCTGTGGCGAGAGTGAACACCACCACGTCGCAGGCCTCGGCGTCGCGATCGAGAAACGTCGCGACAGCGGCAGGATCGAAGGTTGCCGGACCCTCGACCTCGTCGAAGACGGCGGCGGTCCAGGCCACATCCGCTGCCGGCGGCAGACTGTCGATCGCGGCCTCGGCGCCGACTTCGCCGACCAAAACGACCGCGACCGCCATCGAGCGCATATCGATACTGACCGATTCGGCCTGCATGGCGAGCCGCCAGGTCGCAAAGTCTCCGAACGGAACGGATTGTGGGATCAACCGATCGTAGAGCGCGCCGCGCAGGGTTTCGGATGCGAGCGCACCGCTGATCCCCAGAAATCGCTCGAGCCCGTCCGCGAAGCCGACGACCGCGCACGGGCTTCCGTCAAGAACGCGCCCGCGATCATCCGTTACGTGAACATGCCGAACACGACCATCCGCGAGGGAGGCCGGAAGCGACAGCGCGAACGCGCGCAGCGGCTCATGCGTGCCGCCGCGATCGCGGCTCGACCAGGAGGCGGGAACGACATCGGCCACGAGGATCCCATCGATCGTGGCGCGTACCGATCCAGGCGGTTGGTCGGGCTCGTAAGGCACCCAACCATCGAGGCCCAGCCCCCCGCTCCAGCGAACCCGCCCAGCGTCCAGCGGTATCGAGGTCGGAGCGGCGGCGTTGGCCCACCGAAAGGCCGCGCCGAGAAGCCGATCCGTGTTGGCGAGGCGGACCGCCACGACGCTGCCGGCCTCGATCGAGGGGTCGAGCGCGAAGCCAAAACCATGACAACCATCGCCCATGTCGGCCGCATGAAGCGCCGGCTCATAGCGCGCCGCCCTTGCGATCGCGGCCACGAGCCCATCGATCACAAGTTCGACCACAAAACGACGTGACGGCATCGTGCGGTCGAGCACGAAACCCATCACGGACCTGTTCGGGCCGACGCGGACCTCCGACCAGAGATCGGCATCGCGCTGCAGCGACGCGAGACGATCGTCAGCCCGCCTCTCGTTCATGCGGCGTGATCGAGGGCGGCATCGCGGCCGCTCGCCCACACCAGAAGCTCATCCGCGATGGTCTCGTCGCCCCGTCGAGGATCGAAGCAGAGATCGCCGTCCCGCAGCGGCATCTGACCGAACGACCAATCGAAATAGCTCATCGGCAGACCGGTCCTCTGCGCCACATCGTCGATCACTCCGAAGAATCCCGTCCGCTCAGGCAGAAACAGGCGCCCGATCCCGTAGGCGTCGATAACCTCATCGAGATCAGCGTCGTCCACCGGGCCGCTGACCATGATGTTGGCGGCGGCCATGAGCGATAGATCGGCCATGGCGAGGCCGAGAACCACCAGTCCGCAACGGCTCCCGAGTGCCCGAAACCGGCGCGCGATCGTGGTCAACATCCGATCGACAAAGGCGCTGGGATGCGGCACCAGAACACCGATCAAACCCTGTTCCGAGGCATGCGGGGATATGGCACCGATGCTGGTCCCGGTTGCGAACCCCTGCAGGATGGGCTTGCCGACCATGCGGCGGGCGAAAGCGTCTGAAAGGCGGTCGACCGTCACGACCTGATCGGCCGCGTTCAGGGCGAGACGAAGCCGCGCCTGCGGAACGGCGGTGTCATCCTCAGGGATCGGAACAATCGGATCGCCCCCGGAGTCTGGGGGCCGGACCGAGCCCGGCGCAAACCATTCGAGATCGCCGCAGAGAAGATCGAACGGCACTCCCCGATCGAGCAGAGCATGAAGCACGACGTCGGGGCAGGTTATCGGGTCGGCCATCTCGATGCGGTCGAGCGGCATGGCTCTCATGGTTGCGAGGGCCGCATCCCGCTCGTCGGTCTTGCCAAGCGCGAAGCGAAGATTTTGCGGCGTGCCTCCGTCCGAGCGGCGCATTGTCAGGGTCGCGTCCGACGCGCCCTGCCCCCATGCGAGAATGAGGCATGCGACACCCAAGGTCTGCAGCACGGCGGCGCGACGGCGCAGCACAAGCATAGACTTGCCGGTTGGACCCGCGAGGATGCGAACGGGTTGGCTCGGCACCAACAGAGCCTCGATCCTGGCGCGCGCGACCGCAAGCGGGTCTGCGGCCGCAAAGGCGGCCGATTGCGCGCGATAGTCCGGAAAGCGATGCTCGAGAACCCGCAGATTGCGCATCACCAAGGCGCGTTTGGAGGCGCCGAACGACAAGCTTCCAGCGTGGCCGACATAGACGCCGGTCGCGCAAAGGTTCCGCAACCCCGCTTCTGCGGCCTGCAGGCAGAAGTCGACATCCTCGTAATAACCGCGCTCGTAAAGCTCGGGCAACGACCCGACCGCATCGAGGCATCGGCGCGTGATATAAAGGCAGAATCCGATGCCGTTCGGCATGTCGACCACGCCCCATCCATTGCGGTCCCGCGCCGCGCGATCGATCGCGGCGATCTCGTCCAGAGTAGGCAGCGGAGACGCCCGATGGGAGAGCGGGAAGCTCGCCTCCTCACCATTGTTGGAGAAGGGTGTGACCGTTCCGACCCGGTCGGTTGCCTCTGCGACCTGCTTCAGGTGCCGAATGGCATCGGGCGGCAACAGCGTGTCGGCATTGAGAAGCAGCACATCCCCGGCCTCGACCTCGTTCAACGCCATGTTGACCGCACGGGCGAAGCCAAGGTTGTGGGGGTTGCGGATGAGCCTCAATGCGCCACGGGATGCACGTCGATCGAGATCCTGGCGGATCGCGTCGTTCGGGCTTGCGTCGTCGACCGCGATGATGGCGAGGTCTCCATCGATCGCTTGAGCCTCGAGGCTGTCGAGGCAGGCCCGCGTCGCGGCGGCGTCTTCGTAAACCGGCACCACGACCGTGACGGACGGGCGAGCGACGCGACGTGTCAGACCCGCACGCCCGACGGTTCCGCGCGGCACCGCAGGCCGCGCCAAATTCTGCTCGAGCAAGATGGTGGTGGCGACGCCATCCGCGCGGACGAGGTCGACCGCGACGGGGGTCGGGCCGCAGCCGATCCGAATCGAGGCGGCAGCGCCGGCAGCGCTTGCGAGCTTATGCCCGACATCGGGGCTGATCGTGACATCGTGCGCCATGCCGGAACCACCGACGGCACGGAGTTGCACGGGATCGTGGCCGCTCCAGGCCACCCATCCCACGACGCTATCGCCCTGAGCTCGCAACACGCCGGTCGCCATCGGCCCTGCTGCGCGAAGAACCTGAAGCGCCAGGGCCAGATCGTCCGGGTCGAGACTTCGCAGGAGCGAGGCGGCGGCAGTCTTGCGCTGACCAGCCTCGGGCGACCATCGCAGCAGAGCGCGATTGACAGTCCGGTCGGTCGGATCGAGATCGGCCGCCCGGTCGAGATCTGCAAGGGCGCGGTCGAGTCCTCTCCACAGACGCAAGGCTTCAAAGCGGAGCAACCGACCCAAAGCGGCCGACGGATCGATGCGGCATAAGCGATCGGCGAAGGCGAAAGCCTGATCGGGACGGCCATCGGCGAGCCGCGACGACGCCATGACGGCCATCACGTCGCGATGCCGTCGAGGATCGAAGAATGCGGCGTCGAGGTCATCCAAGGCTGAAACGATCATCCAGGCCGGCTCCACCCTTCCACAGGCCACCAACACGATGTGGCCGATGTGACCTATTCTGATACGCCATGTATAGAAGAGATCGATATGCGGCTTTCGGCATGATCTGTCCATGCCGCCACAGCATGCAAGTCGTTCCGCACGAGATCACATCTTATCGGGATTGTGGTTGTGGATAGGCTGACGTTGCGTTAATCGTGTCACGAAGGGTTGGCGGCTGTGCCGATCAGGCACTCCCGCGACATCAGCGACGGCGATGAGCTTCGGAGTGCCAATGTCGATTGGCCGGCCGGGACACACGATCGTTCTGTTGCGACCTCACTGCCCCAGGGGAGTCTTCATATGTCGTTCGATGTGGACCAGGCTTCGGAACGAACGTCGTCGATCGCCGTCTCGCGCGGGCTGTTTGCATTGCGCTACACCGAGAGCGCTGCCGGAGCGGGCGGCCCGATCGCCTTTGTGCGCCAGGGTCCGGGATCGGAAGCGACGATACGACTGATCCCCTATCCGGGCGACGCGCCCGGCCGCTTGGAAGGTGCCGGCAGTTGTATGGTCGTGGTGGCCGAGCAGCCCGGAAACTTGCAGATCACCGTCAGGCGGCGCGACCGGAGCAACAGTCTCAACGCGACGTTTCAGCTCCAGGGTCTCGACGAACGCAAGTCGACCCGCATGGAGAGCACGCCGGTCGTCTCCGACATGACCGGTCACGGGAGCGACCCGATCGTCTCCGGGGCGCCGGGCCTCCGCATGTTTGCCCATGTGGCGCGGCAAGGCGACGTCGAAGCCCGCGACGGACAATGGATTGCCGGCCCCAACGCGCCGGCGCCGATCGAGGGCATCGAAATCCGCCTCGAGACGCAAGAGTTCGACATCGAGACGCAAGTTCTGGTTGGCGGGCGGTGGTCCCGCTGGATCGGATCACGCAGCTATGTGGGAACGAAGGGACGCGCGATCCCCCTCACAGGACTGCGCTTCCGGCTCGTCGGCGACGCCGGGGCGAATGCCGCGATCGAAGCCGAGTGCCTGTTTCTCGGATCCGCCATCCAGTCCCGGTCCGGCCAACAGATCGAATTGGTTGGTTCGAGCGGTGCCGACCCGCTGGTCGGCATCAAGATCGGTTTACGCTTGGCCTCATCTCGCGCCGCCGGATCGATCGCGCAGCCCATGGTGGCCCAGCCCATGCCGACCCCATCACAGTCATGGCCGCAGGCTGCCGCGCCCTCTCCCGCTCAAAAGGCCGCGCGAGTTCGTGTCTTCCGCGCCAGCGAAGCCCGATCCTCCTGAGGGTGAAGCAACCGGCGGCGGCCCCGGCCTCCGAACGATCACGAAAGCGAGACAGATCCATTCACCCGACATCGCGTTCGATCCGACTTGAAAACGCGAGCCGCCTTGTCGTGACAGAGCCGCAGATCACCGCGATCGCGGCGGGTGCCGCTCAGGGCAGCGGTCTCGAATGAACGTCTTATTCGTCCACAACAATTTCCCCGCGCAATTCAGGAACTTGGCCGAATCGCTGATCGACGATCCGGCCTATACGGTTGCGGCGATCGGATCGCAGACGGCGCAAGCCCTGCCGGGCTCACGGTTACAAACCTATTCGTTCGTCGCAAAGCCGAGTGTGGGGACGCATCCGTTCGCACGGCGGTTCGACATCGAATGTCGACGCGCCGAGCATGTGCTCTACGCCGCCATCGCGCTTAAGCAATCCGGCTTCATGGCCGATGTGATCGTCGTTCATTGCGGCTGGGGCGAGAGCCTGCCGCTCCGCTCCGTCTTCCCGTCCGCCAGAATCGTGGTCTATTGCGAGTTCTATTATCGGTTCGACGGCCTCGATGTGCATTTCGATCCGGAAAGCCCGCGCTTCGGCACCGATGGACAAATTCTGCTGCATGCCAAAAACGCCTCGACGCTGCTGGCGCTGGCAGAGGCCGATCTCGGCATCTCGCCCACGGCGTGGCAGCGCTCCACCTACCCGCTCGAGCTCCAAAGCAAGATCAAGGTCTGCCACGAGGGTGTCGATACCAAGCTCATCAAGCCCAACGCCGCGGCGTCGCTGCAGCTTCCGTCAGGCCGCATTCTGACCAAAGCCGACCGCATCGTGACCTATGTGGCGCGGAGCCTCGAACCGCATCGCGGCTTTCACATTTTCATGCGGGCCCTGCCGCAGATCCTCAGCCAAAACCCGGAAGCCCAGATCGTCGTGATCGGCGACAATGGCGTTTCCTATGGGGTCGATCCCGGCAACGGGTCGACCTGGAAAGACGCCATGCTGGCCGAGCTTGGCGATCGACTGGCGCTCGACCATGTGCATTTCCTCGGCCGCGTTCCCTATGACGTGTACCAAGCCACACTTCAGATCTCGACCGTCCACGTCTATCTGACCTATCCGTTCGTCCTGTCGTGGTCGCTGATCGAGGCGATGGCGACGGGGTGCTGCCTCGTCGCGTCCAATACCGCCCCGGTTCAGGAGGTGCTGAACGACGACAGCGCCATTCTGGTGCCGTTCCTCGATCATGCGGCCCTCGCCGATGCGGTCGGGACCGTGCTGGCAAATCCTCAGGCCTTCGAGAGTCTTGGAACGCGAGCCCGTCTCGAAGCGCGAACCCGTTACGACAAGGGCATCCTGGTCCGGAAGATGCGGCGCCTTCTCGGGATGACGATAGAGACGCCGATCGTCACGGATTGAGACCCGTTACGGAGCGAGGCTGACACACTCACCCGACGCGCCAATGAGCATCCAATAGGGCATGCCGCGCGCGATGAGGTGCGGCGAGACCGGGATCGCGACTTGATGTTGATCGAAGATCGCATGGATCGGGATCGAAACCAGGGGCCAGGGCTGCGGCCCACCGGCAGCCAGCACGAGCCTGCGCCACAGGGGGGTTGGCGAAAGATCATGCGTGTGGATCGACGCACTCAGCAGCATCTCGTGTCCGATTGTCTTCACATCGACGGACCAACGCGGAGTGGCTTCGAGGACTGCGAGCGAGGGTGGCGCGATGAGGCGCGCGATCGAGTCGGCATCGAACGGCACGGCGGCGAGCAGCAGGAGCGGTGCAATCGGACGATCGAGGTGATGCAAGTCGATGAAACACATTGCCACGGCGACGGCGGAGGTGTCGCTGCACGCGGCGATCAGCTGCAAGGTGAACTGTCCCGCCCGGGGGAGAGGGGGAGCATTCACATGAACCGCGTACCATTGCGTATCGTGCGGCACGATGGCCCGCACCGGCTGGCTGCTGGGATCGATGACGGCGCCGGCGTGATGCCAAACGGCCTGAAGGGTCGCCTCGACCGGCCGGGTCGCACCCGTCGCCTTCACCCAGATGGTCACGCCATGTCCCACCGGAACGACCTCCGGATAGGCGACGTGCAACACGTGTCGAAGCGGGTCGTAGGCGGAGGTCCTCGTCGGATTGACGGGCCGGGGTGGCATCAGTTTCGGATGACCCCGGCGCTCGCCGACGCGGCGCTCGGTCTGGCCTGAGTCGAGCATGATCGCTGCGGGATCATCGGCGCCACGGACGGCATCGACGCCTCCGAGCGGCAGCGCCGCGCCCGCGGCCGTGAATTTATGCCGGACCACCACCTGACCCTCGTCGGTCAGGTCGACCGCGTGGTTCAGTCCGAGGGCGCCACGGTCGCGTCGCAGCGGGAGCGAGCCGAAAAACGAGGCCTTGTCGTATTTCCGAACGTATTCGCGCGAAACGTCGGACCGCGTCCGGGCGCCGCCGCCGACCTCAATCATCTGGTCGAGATCCCACTTGTCCAAGAAGAGCTGCCAGCCCGCCTGACGGTCGCGCAAGCTCTTGTAGCCGCTGACCCGGGGATGATGATGGTCGGCCACCATCGTCGGCAGATAGGCGACCCGCAACGGACTGAACCGCTTCAGGGTCAGAAAGAAATCCTCATGCTCGCCGTTCGATTTGAAGCGAGGGTCCCACCGGATCTTTGCCGAAAACAGGGCCTTGCGGACCACGAACCAATTCATCACGGCATCGACCAGGAAGTAGTCGACGCCCGCCCGCGAGCGGCCGACGGGTTGCGCCAGATAGATCGGGATCGAGAACAGAATGCGGTTGCGCTCGTCGTGTTCGAGGAAAAGCTCCCAGTAGCGGTTCACCCGCTGCGTCTCGTCCTGCGAGATGTCGATCAGGCGGCCGCCGACCAGACCGATCTCGGGGTCGTGGTCCAGGATCGTGAAGGCGCCACCGAACGAGGTGTCGGGCGTCAGGATGAAGTCGTCGTCACAGATCACGAGATAGTCTTCGGCGCAGCGATCCACGATGGCGTTGCGCGCGACCGTGACGCCGCAATCGTAATCCATCCAGAGAACCTCGACGCCGCGTGAGGCGTAGAAATCCTGCATCGGGATCGTCGGCAGCGACTGGTCGGCCACGTAGATCACGACGTCGGGAAACAGGCTGCGGATCGAGAGAATGAGCCGCTGCACCACGAACGGGCGGTCGATCGTCGCAAAGCCGATCGCAAATGGGCGGGAAGAGCCGGTTGGGGGCGCCGGATCGATCATCGACCGAGAACGAGCCCTTGCGAGGCGAACAGATAGCCGAGATTGGAGGTGATTCGAAGCGACGTTCGGAAGGCCGCATCATTCGCATCGTCGAAAAGCTCGGCCCACGACCGCTCCGACGTCGGCACTTCGAGATCGGACCAAGCCGGCGTGGCGATCCCGTTCTGCCGAAGATAGCCCTGCACCACGAAAGTGGTGATGCCCTGCCAATACATACGCCGACGGAACCAGGCTTTGGTGATCCGGTCGCTCGAAATCATATGCTGAACGCGGATATGCGGATCGAAGTAGAAGGTCCCCCCATCTCCCGCCAGCAGGATGTTGACGGCATTCTCGCCGGACAGCAAGTTCATCCCGATGCGTCCGAGCCGTTCGGGGAAGCCGCCGTGCTTCAACAGCGGCGCCTTGCGATAGGCGGAATTGACCTCGCAGATCCATTCCTCGGGCTTCAGCGTGATTGGATCCAAAGACCAGCCGAGACCCGCCGACAACGGTTTCAACAACTCGTCGTCGAGCCAGTCCGGGCGGGGCGTTTCCCAGATCGGATCGATCTCGCCACCCACCGCGACCGTTGCGGGAGGAGCTGCCTCGAAGGCGCGGAGCAATTGATCGATCCAGCCGGGCGGCACGATGGCGTCATCGTCGGTGAAGGCGCAGATGTCGTAGGCGGCCGCCGCAAGGCCGACGTTGCGGCTATTCGCCAAACCCTGCCGGGCCTCGAACAAATAGCGGAAGTTTGGGAAACGGCCGCAGAATTCCTGCGCGACGTCGGCGGTCGTATCGGTCGAATTATTGTCGACGATCAGCACCTCGAACGTGGTCGGCCCACAGGTCTGATGCGCCAGGGCGTTCAGGCACTGAAACAAAACGCCAGCGCGGTTGTAAGTGCAGACGATGACCGACACGCTCATCGTGGCATTCAATTTCGAAGAACGACGAGATATTCGAAAGCCCAGTCGAAGCGGGGTCTTGGATCGAGCAAGAGAACGATCTGCAGGCGCGACGCGGCGGGGTCGTTCAGCATCGCCTGCGGCGCGACAGACGAGAGAGACGCGGTCTCCATCTCGTCGCCGATCTTGAGAGCTCCAAGATTATGCTCGGCCAGCGGCGCCCCGCCGGCGCTGAAGCTTTTGATCTGGACTCGGACGTTGGAGGGTTTGGCGGACAGGCCCCGCATCTGCACATAGAGATCCCGCGCGCCCCGGAGCGCATCGACATCGAGCCAGAACTCCATCGTCAACCACCGGCTGGCGAAATCCGGCCCGGTCCGCAGGTTGAAATCGAACGGCTGTTCGGGCGAACTCCAACTCGTGGCTTGCTTCGGCAGTTGCCGGATCTCGACCACGTTCCGATCGAACATCTCGAACCCGACCATAAACTCCGGCCCTAACGGCTCGTATCCTTTCGCGATCCGCCAATCGAGAAGCGCGAACGGCACCGCGAAAGGCTGTTGGATCGCGCGCCCGATCAAGCTCGGATCGGCTTGCGACACACTCGCGACGGCACGGCGCACAGCCGCGAGATCGACCTGGAGTTGATCGAGCAATTGATTGATCTGCGAAATATTGTTCAAAGTCATCCCTGACGCAGCCGCTATGCTTGACTACAGTCACGGATGCCGTTGCGTCAATTGATGCAGAGTTCGAAATGCAGGTTCACGTTTAACCGTCGAGGCAGCGGGAGAAGACGAGCCAGACACTCGGCTCGCATCCCGCGCTTTCGGCTTGTTCAGTCAAGCGAGACCGCGACGAACCGTACCTCGCCTTGGCCGTTTGAAACCAGAAGCAACGCCGATTTCTTGCCACCGTCCTTGATGGCCTTGACCTTGAGGGAAATGTCGGCCGGCGACGTCACGGGTTCCTGGTTGATCTCCGCCACGACGTCCCCGGCCTTGATGCCTTTGGTGCCCGCCGGCGATGTCGCGTCGACATCCGTGACGACGACGCCCTTCACGGTATCCTTGATCGAATATTTCTTTCGCAGATCATCCGACAGGATCGACAGGCTCATGCCGAGAGCCGTCTGCACCGCGGGAAGCGCCGGTGTCTGATCGGCCTTCGGATTAGCTGCGGCCTGTTTCTCGGTATCTTCCAAGCGGCCGAGCTTCACCGTCACGGTCTGGCTCTTACCATCGCGGAAAATGCCAACCGGCACATCCTTGCCGACCGGTGTGGACGCCACGATAGCGGGCAAATCACGCGATTCCTTCACGTCCTTGCCGTCGAAGGTCAGAATTACGTCACCCGCCTTGAGGCCGGCCGGCTTGCCGGGGCCTTTCTCGTCGACACCCGCGATCAACGCGCCGCGCGCCGTGCCGAGGCCGAGGCTTTCGGCGATGCCGTCATCGACACCCTGGATGCGAACGCCCAGCCAGCCGCGCCGCGTCTCGTGGAATTCGCGGAGCTGGTCGACGACCGGCATCACCGTATCGGAGGGGGTCGCAAAACCGATCCCGATCGATCCGCCGGACGGCGACAAGATGGCGGTGTTGATGCCGATCACCTCACCGGCCATGTTGAACAGCGGGCCGCCCGAATTCCCCTTGTTGATGGAGGCATCGGTCTGGATGTAATTGTCGTAGGGGCCGCTATCGATGTTGCGATTGCGGGCCGAGACAATGCCGGCCGTGACGGTGCCGCCGAGCCCGAACGGATTGCCAACCGCCATGACGGCGTCACCGACCCGCATCTTATCGCTATCGCCGAATTTCACGGCCTTGAGTGGCGCGTCTGACTTCACGCGCAGCACCGCGACATCGACCTTGGAGTCCTTGCCGACGACCTCGGCTTTCAGCTTGCGACCGTCGGTCAGAATAACGGTCACCTCGTTGGCACCCTCAATGACGTGATTGTTGGTGATCACGATACCCGAGGAATCGATGATGAAACCGGATCCGAGAGAACTCGAGCGGCGCGCGCGCGGCGCGTCGGATCCGTCGCCCTTGCCATTCTGGCCCTGCAACTGCCGCTTGAAAAACTCCTCGAACAGATCGTCGAAGGGGGTGCCCGGCGGGAGCTTGGGCATCGCACCGGCCTGTTTCTGTTCGACCACCTGCGAGGCCGAAATATTGACGACCGCGTCGACGACGCTCGCGGCGAGATCGGCCAGCGACTCAGTGCCGCCCTTTGCGGCGGCGGGCGCGACGCCAAATGGCCCGATGGCAGCGGGGGAGGCGACCAAACCGACCCCGAGAGCCAAGGCACACACGCCGTGAGCGATCCTCTGGCGCAGGAGGTGCTTCTGACGAGTGGGACGCGAATGAGAATCGAGGATCATGGATAAGGGGTCTCTCGTTCGAAGGCCGTGAGGCGAACAGGCTTGCGTCCAGCATATCGGAAACCCGCGCCCATGCGACAAGGGTCTTTGACTTCATGCATTCTCACCTTCGCAACGCCGGTGCGCCTTAAACGTCAAAGATTAATGCAGTCGTTCCGAAACTCCGCGACCGGTCCAACGTATTTTCACTCAGCCGGCACAGTCCCGGCTCAAGTATCGGCCGATGTTTCAACTCGCTCTTGTTGGGAACGCCCGATCGGTACTTTGACTTTTTTATGACGGGGCGGCATTCGCCGTTCCGGCGAGAGGAGAATATCATGATGACGTTCAATACAAACGCACGCTCGATGATCCTCGCTGTGGCCTTCGTGGCCGGCCTCGGCGGCGCGAGCTATGCGGCCGACGTGATGGTTGGTGGCGCTCCGATGTACCCCACCAAGACGGTGGTCGAGAACGCGTCGCAGGCCAAGAACCTGACGACCCTGGTGGCCGCCGTGAAGGCAGCCGGCCTGGTCGACACCCTGTCGGGCCCGGGTCCGTTCACGGTGTTCGCGCCGACGAATGCGGCCTTTGAAAAGCTCCCGGCCGGCACGGTCGAGAAGCTCGTTCAGCCCGACATGAAGGCGACCCTCACTAAGATCCTGACCTACCACGTCGTGGCCGGCAAAGTGACGGCCGAAGACCTCGTCAAGGCGATCCAGGCGGGTGGCGGCATGGCCAAGCTGAAGACCGTCGAAGGCGACAGCATCACGGCCAAGATGGACGGCAGCAAGGTCGTCCTGGTCGACGACAAGGGCGGCATGGCCACGGTCGAGCAGGCCGACGTCATGCAGTCGAACGGTGTCGCGCACATCATCGACTCGGTTCTGATGCCCTAATCGCTTCGCTTTCCTGACCCGTTTTCTCAGCCCGCCGACCCGCAAGGTCGGCGGGCTTTGTTTTGCGCCCGGCGTTGGACCGTGCGTCCGCCGCAGGACAGACCGAAGCGGATTCGGAACATGCAAGGCCAGCCGCCCGTTCCATGATGGCAGCGCCAGATCGAATGATCGGCGCCAGCAACGGGAGATTCGCATGAGTGGCAATCGCGGGGTCGTATATCTCGGCAAAGACCGGGTCGAGGTCCAGTCCATCGACGACCCGAAGATGGAAGCGCCCGGTGGCCACGCCATTACGCATGGCGTCATTCTCAAAGTCGTCTCGACCAACATCTGCGGCTCCGACCAGCATATGGTGCGTGGTCGCACAACGGCGCCCGAAGGGCTCGTGCTCGGCCATGAGATCACCGGCGAAGTCATCGAAGCGGGTGTCGACGTCGAGATGATCAAGAAAGGCGACCTCGTATCGGTGCCGTTCAACGTGGCCTGCGGCCGCTGCCGCACATGCCGCGAGGGCCATACGGGCGTTTGCCTGACGGTCAATCCCGGTCGCGCGGGCGGCGCTTATGGCTATGTCGACATGGGCGGCTGGATCGGCGGCCAAGCCCAATACGTCATGGTGCCCTATGCGGACTTCAACCTGCTGCGATTCCCGGACAAGGATCAGGCGATGGCGCAGATCCGCGATCTCACCATGCTGAGCGACATTCTGCCGACCGGCTTTCATGGCGCCATCAGCGCCAAGGTCGGGGTCGGCTCCACGGTTTACATCGCGGGCGCAGGTCCGGTCGGCCTCGCAGCGGCTGCTTCGGCCCGGATCCTTGGCGCCGCCGTCGTGATGATCGGTGACTTCAACGCCGGGCGGCTGGCCCATGCGAAAGCGGTCGGGTTCGAGCCGGTCGACCTCTCCAAACACGATCGGCTCGGCGACCTTATCGAACAGGTCGTCAAGGTGCCGGAGGTCGACAGTTTCATCGATTGCGTGGGGTTCGAGGCACGTGGCCACAGCGGCGGCGAGCAGCCTGCCGTCGTGCTTAACCAGGCCATGGAGGTGACCCGCGCGGCCGGGTCGATCGGCATTCCGGGCCTCTACGTGACGGCCGATCCGGGGGCCGCGGAGGAAGGCGCGAAACAAGGCTCGTTGAGCCTGCGCTTCGGCCAAGGCTGGGCCAAGAGCCAGCAGTTTCACACCGGCCAAACCCCGACGATGCGCTACAATCGCCAGCTGATGCAGGCGATCTTGCATGGCCGGCTGCCGATCGCCGAGATCGTGGGCGCGACCGTCATTCCGCTCGAGGAGGCGGCGCAGGGCTATAAGGCTTTTGACGACGGCGCCGCCAAGAAGTTCGTGCTGGATCCGCATGGCATGTTGGCCGCTTAATGGCGGCTTGGCCGCCCAAGGAGCAACTTGGACGCCTAAGGGGCTTGGCGGCATAGCCGCGGCTTTGCGATCTGCGCCCGAGCACCGTAAGACCGCTCGACCACGGGATCGACGGGAGCCGGACGATGACGAACGCGAAGATCACGGTCAAAGGCGGCTGGATCGATGTCAGCTTCGAGGGCGAGATCCTGACAATGGCGGCCATCGGGTCGCCGCTGCATTATCTCGTCAAGGCGCCGACCTCAATCCCAGCCCGCCACAAGCAATCCGAGGACAAGAGCCGTTTCCGGCGGCTGGCCGTCGAGGCCATCCTCGAGCGCGATCCTGCAGCGACGCCGGACGATGCCGAGGTTGTCTGGTCGTGGCGCAACGGGTGAGGCTTCAGTGATGGTTCAAAGCGGCTTCGGCTCGCCGCGCGCCCAGGTTGCGACCACGAGGCAGAGGCCGAGCGCCACGCCGATTTCAGCCCAAAGGTAGATCAGGACATCGGCCCGCACCCCCAGCGGGGGCGACCCCTGCAGACCATATCGCATCACGGGAAGCGCGAACAGCATGGCCGCCAAGGTGCTGGCGATCGAGATTTCCATCTTGCGGACATGCAGGAACACGAGGCTGGCCATCGTGAGAGCCGCGATCGCGATGATGGCCATCACGGCATAAAGCGACAGAACGAAAAAGCGGACGGCGCCGCTGCGCCGCAGATCGATCGCAATCGTCACGGCGCTGGTCCCATCGGCCGCGCGTTCGGCAGTTCGGATCGTCCAACCCGCGAACCCATCCCAGAGCGCGACCTCGACCGCGAGATGATTCGGCGCAACCCCCTCCTGCCCGGCTGGCGGGTCCTCAAAGGCATCCACGCTGAGCCGAGCCGTGAACGCGTCGAGCGGGTAATCGAACACCGACCCATTGTTGAGATCGACGTCGATGAGCTGCGAGGCGACCGGCTGGTCTGCCGCCAGCGGGTATTCGTAATCGGCGCTGTCGTCAGCGATTCGGACCGTCATGTCGCGGATTGGTGTCTTGAGGCGGCGACCCTGCAACGCTTTCGCAGGTGTGAAGCTGAACCGCATCCGCATCGAGCCGTTGACGGCGTCGATCGACACGATCTCGGCATAGACCTGCAACTGCGGCCGGACGCCATCGGCCTTTTTAGATGGCCCGTAGCTCTCGATCGCCAGATTTGCCTCCGACCCGAGCGTTCCGAGAAAAACCGCATAGCCGAGGCTGAACAGACCCATCAGCGCCACCAGCATCATGGCGCGAAAACTCGGCCGCTTCACGTCGTCATCTCCTACCCGGCCTGATCATAGCTTGCGAAGCGCCACTTCCTCGATCCGGTGGCTGGCGCCCTTGGTCAGGATGAGGCTGGCACGCTCGCGCGTCGGCAACACGTTTTCGCGCAGGTTGCGGAGATTGATGCGGGTCCAGATGTCATGCGCGACCGCGACCGCCTCGTCGTCGCTAATCTCGGCATATTTGGTAAAGTAGGAGCGCGGATCGCGGAACGAGGTCTCGCGCAGCCGCATGAAGCGGGACACGTACCACTTTTCCAGGAGATCCTGGTCGGCGTGGAGATAGACCGAAAAGTCGAAGAAATCCGACACGAAGGGTACGCCGGGTCCATCCTTATGGGGCCGATTCGGCGCCAGAACGTTTATGCCTTCGACGATCAGGATATCGGGGCGGTCTACGGTCACGAATTCGCCGGGCATCAGATCGTAGGAGAGATGCGAATAGACCGGCGCTTTCACGTTGCGCATGCCGGCCTTCACGTCCGAGAGAAAGTGCAACAGGGCCGCGCCGTTGAAGCTTTCCGGAAACCCCTTGCGATCCATCAAACCCTGCTCTTGCAGGATGCGATTGGGCAGCAGAAAGCCGTCAGTCGTCACCAAAGCGACCTTGGGGGTGTTTGGCCAGCGCGACAGCAGCGCCTGCATGACGCGTGAGGTCGTCGATTTGCCGACCGCGACGGAGCCCGCGATCCCGATGATATAGGGCATCTTGCCCTCGCCCTCGGCCCCGAGGAAACGCTGAGTCGCCTTGAAAAGGCCTTGTGTCGCCGCGACATAAAGGGCGAGCAGCCGCGACAGCGGCAGGTAGATCGCGATGACCTCCTCGAGCGAGATCGGGTCGTTGGTGGATTGCAGCTTGCGGAGATCGTCGACCGTCAGGGTCAGCGGCGTGTCGGCACGCAACTCCGCCCATTCGTCGCGCGTGAAATGCCGGTGCGGCGCCGCGACCGTCGCGATCGGCTTCTTGACCCGCTCGTTCATGCGCCCTCCCGGACAACAACCTGCCGGTCTTTCAGCCACCACGCCAGCCATCGAGCGGCTTCACCGGCGCGCGCGATCGTCTTGGCAATGTCACACGTAGCAGAACCCCCTTGGTTCCGGAACGATCCTCCTATGTAACCCTTGATCGCGCTCGCGCCAACGACGCACGGCGTGTCTTCTCGCATCGCAGCCTTGGAGTTGGACCATGGATCTACATCTCGCCGGCAAGCGCGCCCTCATCACGGGTGCCTCGAAGGGAATCGGGCGAGCCACGGCGCTGATGCTGGCTGGCGAAGGATGCGATCTCGTTCTCGTTTCCCGCACCGAAGCCGCTTTGGCCGCCACGGCCGACGACATCCGATTTCGCCATGCCGTGGCGGTCGACATTATCGCGGCGGATCTGTCGGTCACCAGCGCGATCGAGCGGGTCGCCGCGGAAGCTGGCGCTCTCGACATCCTGGTCAATAACGCGGGCGCCATTCCGCAAGGCGATCTGCTCGGGCTCGATGAGGCGACCTGGCGCAGCGCCTGGGACCTCAAGGTGTTCGGCTTCATCGGCCTGACGCGCGCGCTCTATCCGCGCCTCAAGGACCGTCGCGGTGTCGTCGTCAACGTGATCGGGGCGGCGGGCGAATGGCTCGATCCGAACTATCTGGCGGGCAGCACCGGCAACGCCGCCTTGATGGCCTTCACCAAGACGATCGGAAAGGCAGCTCCGAAAGACGGTTGCCGCGTGGTCGGCATCAACCCCGGTCCGGTCGAGACCGACCGGATCCAGCAAGCGCTTCGGGCCCGGGCCAAGCGCGAGTGGGGTGACGAAGAGCGCTGGCGCGAATTCTACGCCACCATGCCGTTCGGCCGCCCCGCCAGCCCGGAGGAAATCGCGGCCGCTGTCGCGTTTCTGGCCTCGCCTCGCTCCGCCTATACGACCGGGACCATCCTGACGATCGACGGCGCGCCGAAATGATGCGTCAGGCGCGCCGCGAGGCTTTTTCGTCGAGCCCGGATTGGCGGGTGCGACGGCCAAGCTCGGCCACGACATCCTGCAACGCCACGCCGCTGCCGTGGAGCAACACCAGCAGGTGATACAGCACGTCCGCCGCTTCGGCCGTGATCTCGGCCTTGTTGCCGCCCATCGCCGCGATCACGGTCTCGATCGCCTCCTCGCCGAACTTCTTGGCGATGCGAGGCACGCCCGCATCCAGTAAGGTGCGGGTGTAAGAGGCATCAGCCGTCGCGGTGGCGCGCGCCGCGATCAATTGGACGAGATCGTCCAACGTGAAGGGGCGTTCGCCCGTCCTTGGAACCGTGAGGCTCATCCGTCCATCCGCATGTGAAGTCCAGCCTCGCTCATATGGCGCTTGGCTTGCCCGATCGTATAGGTGCCGAAATGGAAGATCGATGCGGCCAGCACCGCATCGGCCCGCCCCTCGCGCACACCCGCGACGAGATGATCGAGCGTGCCGACGCCGCCCGACGCGATGACCGGCACGCGCACGGCATCCGCCACCGCACGGGTCAGCCCGATGTCGAAACCGATTTTGGTGCCGTCGCGGTCCATCGAGGTCAGCAGGATTTCGCCGGCGCCGAGGTCCGCCACCTCTTGGGCATAGCCGATCGCATCGATCCCCGTCGCGCGACGTCCACCATGGGTGAAGACCTCCCAGCGCGGCGGCGCACCCTCGGGTGACACGCGTTTGGCATCCACCGCCACCACGATGCACTGGCTGCCGAATTTCTCCGCCGCCTCGCGCACGAAGGCGCGATTGTTGACTGCGGCCGTCATGATCGAGGCCTTGTCGGCGCCGGCCAAGAGAAGCTGGCGAATGTCGTCCACCGTCCGCACACCGCCGCCGACCGTCAGTGGCATGAAACAGGCGGCCGCCGTCCGGCTCACGACATCGAACAGGATGCCGCGATCCTCATGGCTCGCCGTGATGTCGAGAAAGCAGAGTTCGTCGGCTCCCGCCGCATCATAGGCGATCGCGCATTCGACCGGATCGCCGGCATCGCGCAGGTCGACGAAATTGACGCCCTTGACGACGCGTCCATCCTTGACGTCGAGGCAGGGAATGATGCGGGATTTCAGCATGTTGTGATACACGACGAGGAATGAACGGTTTCAGCGACTACATCGTATACGCGGACGAGAGCGGCGATCATAGCCTTACGAAAGTCGACTCCTCCTACCCCGTCTTCGTTCTGTGCTTATGCATCTTTGAAAAGAAACACTATGTTGGGGCGGTCGTTCCAGCGATGCAACGACTGAAGTTCGCTTACTTCGGACACGACTCCGTCGTGCTTCATGAGCGTGAAATCAGGAAGAAAGAGAATGCTTTCTCGTTCTTGCAAGATCGTGAACTCTACGAGCGCTTTCAAAGTGATCTGAGCATGATCGTCAAGCGGACGCGAATGGCTGTCGTTTGTGTTGTGATCGACAAAAAGAGAGTGCGAGACGACCTCTTTACGGAAAATCCATACTCGATAGCGTTGAAAGCTTGTGTCGAACGAAGCATCGAGTTTTTAGAGAGCAAAGGCCAAAAGCAGCGGGTGACGCACTTCTTGTTCGAAAAACGGGGAGACAAGGAAGATAAGGATCTCGAGCTAGAGTTCCGACGGATTGCTGGCGGACAGAACAGATTTCGGCGGCCTTTGCCGAATATCGAGATCAGGATGCTCGACAAAAAAGCGAACAGCTCTGGCCTACAAATCGCTGATCTTGCCGCTAGACCGATCGGGATCAAAGCGATCAGGCCAGGTCAATCAAATCGGGCGTTCGACATCATCAGACCAAAGATCGTGACGTCGAGCAGGCGATCACAAGCCGGTATTATGATGTCTCCATAAAGCGAAAGGCCCCGGATTGCTCCAGGGCCTAGCGCCGACCGGGAAACCCCAATCCACTTGCTTTTCAAATACGGTTTTCTCGCCAAAAAGTCAAGGCAAGTCTTGACTCTTCGTTTGAATGGAGTCTCCGCGATTCGTCCGAATCAACGCTAAGGCCTCGGCGGGATCGAGCCGCCCATCATAAAGCGCGCGACCCGAGATGGCGCCGGCGATGCGGGCGCAATCGGGCTGGAGCAATCGCTCGATATCGGCCAGCGAGGCAAGGCCTCCCGAAGCGATTACCGGGATCGCGAGAGCCTCCGCAAGCGCGATGGTGCCCTCGATGTTGAGGCCTTGCAGCGCGCCGTCGCGGGAAATATCCGTATAGATCACCGCCGCCACCCCGGCATCCTCGAAACGACGCCCAAGCTCCGGCGCGGAGGTTTGCGAGGTCTTGGCCCAGCCATCCACGGCCACGAAGCCGTCGCGCGCGTCGATACCGACCGCGACGCGTCCGGGAAACAGCCGCGCCGCCTCGCGCACAAGATCAGGGTCGCGCAAGGCGGCCGTGCCGATGATGACGCGACAGATGCCGCGCGCCAGCCACGCCTCGATGGTCCGCAGATCACGGATGCCTCCGCCAAGCTGCACCGGCATGGCGACCCGGCGGAGGATAGCCTCGACGGCCTCGGCATTGACGGGTTTGCCCGCGAAAGCGCCATCGAGATCGACCACGTGGAGATAGTCGAACCCCTGGGCTTCGAAGTCCGCCGCCTGTGCGGCCGGATCGGAGTTGAAGACCGTGACCTGCTGCATGTCTCCATGGACAAGCCGGACGCATTCGCCGTTCTTGAGATCGATGGCGGGAAACAGGATCACGGGCGCCACCTCAGAAAATTTGCAATCAGGGCTAAGCCGAGCGTCTGGCTTTTTTCGGGGTGGAATTGCGTGGCCGCGACCGTGCCGCGCCCGACCATGGCGGTGACGGGACCGCCATAATCGGCGGTTGCCACGAGATCGGCGGGATCGTCGGGATGGAGCTGGTAGGAATGCACGAAATAGGCATGCAGGCCTGTCTCTCCGGTCGGAATGCCGGATAGCAGTGGATGCGCCGCAGTCGTGCGGAGCGTGTTCCATCCCATATGCGGAACCTTGAGGGTCGGGTCACTCGGCACGATGGCCCGCACGGAGCCTGGGATCCAGCCCAGCCCGTCGGACACCTCGTGCTCGCGCCCGGTCGTGGCCAGCAGTTGCATCCCGACGCAGATGCCGAGAAACGGCTTGGCGTCTCGCGTCACGGCTTCGTCGAGAGCCTCGATCAGGCCCGGCACGCCCCGGAGGCCGCGCATACAGGCCGCAAAGGCACCGACGCCCGGCAGCACCACGCGCTCGGCCGCCCGAATGGCCTCGGGCTCGGCACTGACGCGGATCGGCACGTCGAGGCCCGCCTCGCGGGCCGACCGCTCGAACGCCTTGTGGGCCGAATGGAGATTGCCCGACCCGTAATCGACGATGACGACAGACACGCCCTAACCCTCGTGCTGCGGGAAGGACCCGATGATCGTCTCGCCGTTCGTGAGGCGGCTCTGCTGCCGCGACGATGCGGTCGCTCGTGCGACAGGGTTGGGGGAGCGATCCGCGACGGGCTCTACGTCGTGACTGGCAAAGAAGCGGCGCTCGCTCGCCTCGCGGCCCGCGCCGGCCACGACGTCGGTCGATCGATAGCCGCGCGACCCAAGTGCCGCGCCGCGAAGGGCGTTGCCTTCGAGACCCATGAAGATCGCGAGGATGACCAAGAGGCCGAACCTGACCATGCCGGGCAGATGCAACGCCTGCGCGCCCCAAGCGCCAGCGACGACCAGGACGAGCCAGACGAGAGCCGCGAGCCAAGCCCGATACCGCAGGAGGAACAACGGACCGAACAGGAAGGCCCAGACGCTGAACCCGTCTCTGACGAAAACCGTTCGATCGGCGAGCGCGACCCGGTCACCCGCGTCCTGCGGCACGTGTACCGTATAGATCGTCATCCTATCGCTCCTACCCGGCCAGCGAGCCCTTTGTCGAGGGCACTCGACCGGCCTGCCGCTCGTCGATGCTCACGGCGCTACGCAAGGCCCGCGCCAACCCTTTGAAGCAGGATTCGGCGATATGATGATTGTTGTCGCCGTAGAGGGTTTCGATGTGGAGCGTCATATGGGCGTTGACGGCGACGGCCTGGAAGAACTCACGCACGAGTTCGGTGTCGAAGTCGCCGATTTTGTCGCGCGCGAAGGACGTGCGGAACACGAAGAAGGGCCGGCCTGAAAAATCCAGCGCCACGCGGGTCAGCACCTCGTCCATCGGCAGATGCACGTCCGCGTAACGCGTGATGCCCGCCTTGTCGCCCAGAGCTTCACGCAAGGCTTGCCCCAGCGCGATCCCGGTATCCTCGACCGTGTGGTGCATGTCGATGTGAAGGTCGCCCTTGGCCTTCACGCTCAAGTCGATCAGCGAATGGCGCGCGATCTGGTCGAGCATATGATCGAAAAAGCCGATCCCGCTGGCGATGTTGCTCTCGCCGCTGCCGTCGAGATCGACCGCAACCTCGATCTCGGTCTCTTTCGTGTGACGGGTCACGCTCGCGCGACGCATGGGATGTCTCCAGCCTGATGGATCTGGGCCGATACGGCTCGTGCGTCGTCTTACCGGCTCGGAGCGGGGCGCCGCAAGTGCACGCCGCCGTCCGATGTCACACGTCGGGCTTGACGCTTGAGGGCTGGTAGAAAATAACCCGCCTGAGACGAGCCGTGTTTGGGCTCGCCGGGTCGACCGGCATGTCGATGCCGGATGCCGTGCGTGCCGATCGGTGCGACGGCTTGAGGGAGAGGACGCATGACTCGGGACACCACCGCGACCGACTTCAATACGCGCCTGAGTGCGGTGGCCGACGACATCGAAGCCATGCTGGATCGGCTGCTCGGAACGGCTGCCCTGCCCGGTGAGATCACCCGCCCGGCGCGCCTCCGCGAAGCCATGCGTTATGCGACCCTGGGCGGCGGCAAGCGGCTTCGCCCGTTCCTGCTGGTCGAAACGGCACGATTGTTTGGGCTTGAGGGTGACGGTCCGCTGCGGGCCGGGGCGGCGCTCGAAATGATACATTGCTACTCGCTGGTCCATGACGACCTGCCGGCCATGGACGACGACGCGTTGCGCCGGGGTCGCCCGACCGCCCATATCGCCTTCGACGAGGCGACCGCCATCCTGGCCGGCGACGGTTTGCTGACCTATGCGTTCGACGTGATGGCCGATACGCCGACCCATCCCGACCCGCTGGTTCGCGCCACGCTCGCGGTCGGGCTCGCACGCGCCTCCGGCCTCGGCGGCATGGCGGGTGGACAGGCGCTCGATCTCGAGGCGGAACGCGCAACCGAGCCGCACAAGACGGAGACGATCCTGCAGCTGCAGGCGATGAAGACCGGCGCGCTGCTGCTCTTCGGTGTCGAAGCCGGTGCTCTGATGGGCGGCGCGACGGACCAGCAACGCGACGCCTTGGGCCGCTATGGACGCGCGCTCGGCGCAGCCTTCCAGGTGGCGGACGACATTCTCGACACCGAAAGCGATGCAGCGACGCTTGGCAAAGCCGCCGGCAAGGATGCGGGACGCAACAAGGCGACCCTCGTCTCGAGCCTCGGCCTTGCGGCCGCCAAGACGCGGCGTGACGCGCTCGCGGCCGAGGCGCAGGCCGCGCTCGACGCTCTCGACATGGGGGACAAGACCGCGATCCTGGCCGAAGCGGCGCGGTTCACGGTGGCGCGTAAGAGCTGACGCCAAGAGGATTGTCCGGCACGGCACGCTGCGGACACGCTCGGCTTGCTTCCCTTGTGCCGGGCATGACGGTAAAACGACGACCCAACGTCCGAAAGACGTGTCGTCGGGATTTGATTTGGAGCTGGTCCGCCAAGGCGACCACGCTCTCGTAAGCCGCATCGGGAACCACCATGGCTGGACATAGTCAGTTCAAGAACATCATGCACCGCAAGGGGAAGGTGGACGCGGTTCGGTCCAAGGTCTTCTCCAAGCTGGCGCGTGAAATCACCGTCGCGGCGAAGCTCGGCCTGCCGGACCCCAGCATGAATGCGCGGCTTCGCTCCGCCGTGTTGGCGGCGCGGGCCGAAAACATGCCCAAAGACAATATCGAGCGCGCCATCAAGAAGGCGGTCGGCGGCGAAGGGGATAATTTCGACGAGATCCGCTACGAAGGCTATGCGCCCGGTGGCGTCGCCGTCATCGTCGAGGCGCTGACCGACAATCGCAACCGGACCGCCGGCGAAATCCGCTCCTTCTTCACCAAATCCGGCGGTGCCTTAGCCGAGACGGGCGCGGTCTCGTTCATGTTCGATCGGATCGGCGTCATCGAATATGACACGGGTGTCGCGTCCGAAGACGCCATGATGGAAGCCGCGATTGAAGCCGGGGCCGATGATGCAGCCACGACCGAGGACGGCCATGAGGTGATCACCACGATCGAGGGCCTGAAGGATGTCGCGAAAGCCCTCGAAGACAAATTCGGCGAACCGCGCCGCACCGCCATGGTCTGGCGCCCGCAGAACACCATTCTGGTCGATGACGATGCCGGCGAGAAGATCCTCAAGCTGGTCGGCAACCTCGAGGACAACGACGACGTCCAGAAGGTCTATGCCAATTTCGAGATTTCCGACGCTCTGATCGCCAAGATGGAGGCGTGACCGACCACGGTCTCGGATCGTGCGGGGCCACTCGGATGCTGCAATGAGCAACGTCGTCCGCATTCTCGGCATCGACCCTGGCCTTCGTAACATGGGCTGGGGCGTCATCGACACCGAAGGATCGCGACTGTCGTTTGTGGCCTGCGGTTCCATCCACCCGGCCCAGGATGCCCCGTTGAGCGAGCGGTTGCGGCAACTGCATGTTCAGCTCGCGGCCATCATCGAGGCGCATCGGCCGGACGAGGCCGCAGTGGAGGAAACGTTCGTCAACCGCGATCCGCAAGGCACGCTGAAGCTTGGGCAGGCGCGAGGCATCGCGCTCGTGGTGCCGGCGCTGGCCGGTCTCACGGTCGCCGAATATTCGGCCAATCTCGTCAAGAAGACTGTGACGGGCACCGGTCACGCCGAAAAGCAGCAGATCGGCATGATGCTGAAGGTGCTGCTGCCGCGCAGCAACGCCACAAGCCCCGATGCGGCGGACGCGCTCGCGGTCGCCGTGACCCATGCCCAGCATCGCGCCTCCGCGGCCCTGGCGGCGCGACTCGGATTGAAAACGGCATGATCGGCAAGCTCAAAGGGACCGTCGACAGCCAAGGGACCGACTTCGTCATCCTCGACGTGCATGGCGTCGGCTACATCGTCTATTGCTCGACCCGGACCCTCAGGGCGTTGCCCCCACCGGGAGAGGCCGCCAGCCTGGCGATCGACACCCAGATGCGCGAGGACATGATCCGGCTCTACGGCTTTGCGTCCGACCAGGAACGGGACTGGTTCCGCCTTCTACAAGGCGTGCAGGGCGTCGGCTCCAAAGTCGCGCTGGCGATCCTCGGAGTGCTTCCGACGGGCGATCTGGCACTGGCGATCGCGCGCGGCGACAAGACAGCCGTGGCGCGGAGCCCGGGCGTCGGACCGAAGCTCGCGGCTCGGATCGTGGCCGAACTCAAGGATAAGACCGCAACCCTCGGGGGTGGCGAAATGCCGGGAGAGGTCCTGGCGTCGACACCGGCACTTCCACTCCAGGCCGACGACGCGGTCGCGGCCTTGGTCAATCTCGGCTATGGCCGGCCTCAGGTCATGGGAGCGGTCGCCGATGCCGTGAGCCTGCTCGGCGACGAGGCCGGCACCGCGGCCCTGATCCGCCACGGCTTAAAGCGCTTGTCGTCTTAGCCGACGTCTGGCCGCATGACGGACAAAGGCAGACAAGCGACGATCGTGGCTTGACGCCCTTCGTTCATCCTTCTTTGATGGTCTCAAAGCTAGGGAGGACCGATGTTCAAGCAACTGCTCACTCCGGTGAGCGACAGCCTCGTGCTGTCATTTCTCGTCGCTGCCATTCCGATCGCGATCGTTCTCGTCCTCCTCGGCGTTTTGCGCCGACCGGCTTGGCAGGCCTGCGCGGCAGGGCTCGTGGCCGGCGTCCTGATCGCCGTCGGGATCTGGCAGATGCCATCGGGTCTCGCGCTTCGGGCCGTCGCCAACGGCACCGTCTTCGCGCTTTGGCCGATTATGTGGATCGTGGTCAATGCGCTGCTGCTCTACAACGTCGCCGTCGCGTCGGGGCGATTCGAGAGTTTCCGTCGCTGGCTGATCGACCATTTGCCGAACGACCGCCGCGTCGTGCTCGTGGTGGTCGGCTTTTGTTTCGGCGCTCTGCTCGAAGGCATCGCCGGCTTCGGCACACCGATCGCCATCACCAGCGCGCTGCTGATTCTGGTCGGGTTCGCGCCGCTCGAAGCGTTGACGTTCACGCTGATCTTCAACACCGCTCCGGTCGCGTTCGGCGCCTTGGGTGTGCCGATCACCGTTCTCGGCGCGGTGACACATTTGTCGGATGTGACGCTCGGCGCCATGGTCGGCCGCCAATTGCCGTTCATCGCGCTGATCCTGCCGTTCTACGTCATGTTGATCTATGGCGGGCGGCGGTCCGTTGCACAGCTCTGGCCCGTGCTCCTGGTGGCCGGCGGTGCCTTTGCGTTCGTGCAATATCTGACCTCGAACCATATCGACTACAAGCTGACGGATGTGCTCGCCTCCATGGGGTCGCTCATCGTGACGCTGTTGTTCCTGCAAGTTTGGAAGCCTGCCGTCGATCCGGCCTATGCGATTTCATCTGCCGCGATCGCCAAGGCGCCGCCAGTCGGATCGACCTGGGGCGGCTGGCTTCCCTGGATCGTGGTCTCGGTGGTGGTCATTCTCTGGACCACGCTGAAGGTCTTTCTCATCGGCGACACCAAGATCCCCTGGCCCGGCCTCGACAAGGCGATCTCGATCACGCTCTACAATGACGCGCCCTATGCGGCCGTCTGGGACTTTCAGCCGCTGGCGACCGGCACCGCGATCCTGCTGTCGACGATCATCACGGCGCTCATCGTGCGGTTGCCGTTCGGCACCTTCGTGGAACAGATCGGCATCACGTGGCGGCAGAGCCGCATCGCCATCCTCACGGTCGTGCTGATCCTCAGCCTCGCGTTCATCATGAACTACTCCGGCATGGCCTATACGCTCGGAAAAGCGGTCGCTTCGGTTGGTGTCATCTTCCCGCTTCTGTCGGCCTTCCTGGGCTGGATCGCGGTCTTTCTCTCGGGGAGCGACACGTCGGGCAACGCGCTCTTCGGCAACCTTCAGGTCGTGGCCGCCAACCAGCTCGGCCTCAATCCGGTGCTGATCGCGGCAACCAATTCGTCGGGCGGTGTTATGGGCAAGATGATCTCACCGCAGAACATCGCAACCGGTGTCGCAGTCACCAACCTCAAGGGTCAGGAAGGTCTGGTGTTCGCCCGCACGTTCAAGCACAGCATCTTTTTGACGCTGCTGCTCGGGCTTCTTGTCGTGGCGCAACAATACCTGTTCCCGTGGATGATCCCGAGCTAGGTCGGGAATCGTCCAAAGCGGCGTCAGGGTGGCGGGGGATCGCCGGCCTGCTCCTTCAAGGCATAGACCTCGACGGGTTCGCCGACCCCGCGCAACGGATACCGCCCCATGGGGTCGAGCCCCATGGCGCATTGCGCCATGGTCACGAAAGCACCGGAGAACAACACATTCCGGTGCACCTCCTTGGTCAGGCTCTCGAGCCGGGCCGCGACATTGACGGCCGGCCCGATCACGGTGAAATCGAGCCGCGACCGGGATCCGATATTGCCATACATGACATCGCCGACATGGATGCCGACTCCATAGCCCAGTGGATCGAGTCCCCGGGTGGCGCGATCGACGTTCAGCTCCTTCATGGCGAGCCGCGCCTCCGTCACGGCCATCAGCGCGTCGGCACAGGCCTCGGGCTTATCGAGCGGGAAGATCGCCAGCATCCCGTCGCCGATGAATTTCAGGATTTCGCCGCCATGCCGCTCGATCGGGACCGACATGGCATCGAAATAATCGTTCAGCAGCGAGATCACGTCGTCGCGCGGCCAGAGTTCGGAGATGGATGTGAAGCCCCGCAGATCGCAGATCAGGATGACGGCGCTGACAGTGACGCCGCTGCCGCGTCGCGTCGCGCCGGCGAGGATCTGTTCGCTCGCATGCGGCCCGACATAGGTTTCGAGCAGGGTGCGGGCGAAGCGGTTCTTCAGGCGGATCTCCGTCACCAGCGCCAGGGCGGGCAGCAGGTCTGCCAATAACGCCAGCTCCTCCCCCGCGAAGCCACCTGGCCGATCCGAGGCGAAACTCACGACATGCCGCTGCCCTTGGGTGAAATCCATCGGCCATACGACGTAATCGGTATAGCCTTGCTGACGCAGGTCGGCGTAGATCGGAAAGGCATCTTCGTCGTCCTTATCCATGGCGTCGAGCCGGTTGCGGACTTCGTTGGACCCATCATAGAGCGCCTTGATCGGACTATTCAGAAACTGCGGCGTCTCCATCGTCTGATAGTCGATCCGCTGCAGCTTGGCTTCCGCCATACCGGGCTTCCAGAGAAACGAGGCGCCGCTCCATTGCGGATGATGGATACGCAGATGCAGGGTCGCCCGCGCGATCATGATGCCGTCGGCGCGAAGCCGGGCGCAGAATTCCACGAAGATGTTGTCGAGAAACCGCTCGTCCCGCGTGCCGCCCACCAGCCAATCGAGAATGGTGGTCCGACGCAGCGGCCAGTTTCCGGCCATGATCGACGCAGGATCGTGAGAGTCAGAAGGGGTCGAGGTCATCGAAGAGCTTTCGTTCGCGACGATGAGCGCCGTCGGTGGCGCTTTGTGGCCTATTCGCGTGCTGACATCTTGCACGGATGGGCGATCGGTCGCTACCTCCGGCTCCCGGAGACGACCAGCGACGGAGATGATGATCGAATGACGGGATCAAAGACGCTCGGCCTCGTCTTGGCGGGCGGCGCGGCACTGCGGATGGGCGGCGGCGACAAACCCTTACGCCGCCTCGGCGACCAAACCATTCTGCAGCGCATCCTCGACCGGTTTGCCGGGCAGGTCGACGGCGTCATCCTCAGCCTCAACGGCGATGCGGAGCGGTTCGCGGCATTCGGGTTGACGACCGTGCCGGACACCCTCGAAGAGGCGGCCGGCCCGTTAGCCGGCATTTTGGCCGGCCTTGATTGGGCAGCCGCTTGTCGACCGGACGTCGCACTGGTGGCCAGCGTGGCCGGCGATGCGCCGTTTCTGCCGCGCGATCTCGTCATCCGGCTCGAGCGAGAACGCGCGGCAATCGGCGCGACCATTGCCTGCGCCGAATCGGGAGGTCGGATGCATCCGGTCAATGCTCTCTGGCCGGTGTCGCTTCGTCACGATCTCCGCCGCGCCATGCAGGACGATGGGATGCGGAAGGTCGGCCTCTATTGTCAGCAACGCGGCGTCGTTCGGGTGGCGTGGAGCATCGATCCGGTCGACCCGTTCTTCAACGTCAACGAACCAGCAGATCTCGCGGAAGCCGAGCGTTCGATTGCAGAGCTCAGCGGCGCGTGACCCGCGCCGCGCCGGTCAGAACAGGGCCGTATAGGGCAGGAAACCGACCCGATCGCCGACCTCCACTGCGAGGGTCGTCTCGTGCAGTTCGACGAAGCCGTCCGTCTCGGTCAGCGATGTGATGATGCCGCTGCCGTCCGCCGGATGTTTCACGGCTTCGAGCCCGAACGGACCGAGGCGCAGTCGCGCCCGCAGATAGTCGCATCGCCCCCCTGGCTTGCGATGCGAAAAGCCCGCGCGCACCTCGAAGGGCAACGCCGGATCACGGCTCTCGCCGGACAGACAGGCCAGCGCGACACGGCCGACTTGGGTGAAGGTCACGAAAGCCGCGACCGGATTGCCCGGTAGCCCGATGAACGGCACACCTTTGACGACACCCATGGCGAGCGGGCGCCCGGGCTTGAGGGCGAGACGCCAAAAAATCAGCGATCCCGCCTCCGCCACGGCGGCCCGAACGTGGTCCTCCTCCCCGGCCGACACGCCGCCCGACGTGATCAGAAGATCATGCGAGGCGGCGGCCTCATGCAGAGCAGCCGCCACCGCGTCGCGATCATCGGGCAGAATACCAAGATCATGGACATCGGCGCCGCATCGGACCAGCAGCGCCAGCAGCATGGCGCGGTTTGCGTCATAGACCTGACCGCGCCTCAGCGCGACGCCAGGAGGCACCACCTCGTCACCCGTGGAAAACAGCGCGACGCGGAGGCGCATCCGCACCGTGACGTCGGGCTTGCCGAGGGCCGCCATCAAAGCGATCTCGGCCGGGCCGAGGCGTCGTCCGGCGGTCAGCACGGTTGCGCCGCAGGCCATGTCCTCACCAGCGAGCCGCCGATTGGCGCCCTTCTGCAAGCCGGACGGAATCGTCACGCCGCCCTGCTCGAGAGCCACGTCTTCCTGCATCGCGATCGTGTCGAACCCTTCAGGAACAGGCGCGCCCGTGAAGATCCGCACCGCGCCACGCGTCCCGTCGAGCCTGACGGCTGGCCCGCCGGCGGCTTGCCGGCCGAGCAGCCGCAACGGCGTCGTGATATCGGGGTCGAGATCGGCAAAGCGAACCGCGTAGCCATCGACGGCGGCATTGTCGAAGGGTGGCACATCAAGCGACGCGACGACATCGGCCGCGAGGATGCGTCCGTCGGCCAAGCCAAGCGCGATCGTCTCCATGCCGGTCGCAGGGCTCATGCGGTCGCCGATGAGCGCCCGGGCCTCGGAAACCGTGAGCGACTCGCCCGAATAGGCGAAACAGTCGTTTGCGAGTTGAGCCATCGACCACCCATCCTGTGCCGTCCGTTCCGACACCTGATCGTCACGCTCCCGTTCTGATCGGCTTCGTTCCGAGGCGTCAAGCGCGGCATGACCGAGCAGCCAGTTGTTCGGCGGCAGGCCCCCCAGAGGCTTGGCGTCCGTGCCACGGCTCGGCTGTCGCTCACCGCGACAACGGACACCCGCTAAATCGTGGCCGCGAGGGCCGTTTTGCAGAAGGCGAGTCGTTTTAGAAGTCGCGACCGTTCGGCCTCTTCGCAGCGGTCGAGCGCCATCTGGGCGCAGCCGAGTTGGAACGCCAGATAGGCGATGCGGTAGAACTGCAGCATCGAGGCATCGATCGCCTCCCCCTTGGCGAACGCGATCTGATCGCAAACATCCGCTTGTTGGTCGGGCGACAACCCCCACTCGACGATGGCACCCGCAATGTCCCATTCGACCGGCTGGCAGCCGATGAGATCATGCGCCGCATGGTGGTCGAGCGCGTCGGTCTTGAGCAACGTGCCATCCGGTGCTTGCAGCCATTCCCAAAGCTGCAGCCGCCCATCCACCGCGATGCGAACAAGACGAGGCGCGAAACGATGCAGCGTCCGCTCCCATCGGTCGAGCCCGGCGGCGGCGGCATGGCCGAGACCTTCCGCGATATTGTGGCGCGCCATCGACAAGAGCGTCTCGAGCGACGCACCACTGTCCGGCGCGGCCGGGAAGGCGCCAACGCGAAACGCCAGATAGGTGGCGAGCCGGTGCGGCATACGCTCCTGCACCTGATCCACGTGTTCAATCGGCCGACAATCATCCCGCCAGGGCTCGACAAGAAACCCGTGCCGCCAACCCAGCGGCTCGATGCCGAATCCAGCCCGGCCCAGCGCGCGGGCCATCTCGAGCTTCCGTAGACCTATGGTGCCGAGGCCGACGAACCGCAGCAGAAACGTGCCGCGCGCCGTCGTGAGGAGAAATTTCAGCGCCTCGCTCTGGGCATCGACGGGAGGCCAGAGAGGCGCGCGCGGCAGAAGCTGTTGTCGCCACCAACCGCCCGACACATTCTTGACCGGCAGCAGCGCGGGGCCGATCAGGTCATAGGCCCAATGCCCGATGCGCTGCTCGATCCGGGCCGTCGGTCCCGTCAGACGATCGAACGGGAGAGTCAGCCGACGGCTCACGCCCCATCGCGCCCGATGCGCCGGACTGGCCTCGGGGCCGAGATCCCCCGCGTGGCTCGGAAAGAAAACGACATCGGAGCCCGCGATACCCTGACGGTCAAGCCTGTCGGCGACCGCGCCGAAGGTCGATCCCGAAAGGCCGGGGCCTTCGTCGACAATCGCATGAAGCGCGCGGGGATTGCCGACGAGCGCGGCATCGAGTTTCGAGTCGAGTTGCAGTGTTCGGGCAAAGGGAGGACCGACCGGGCGGATCGTGACGGGAGCCGGGGCATCGAGGGCCGATGCCACCATGGCCGATAGCGTCGTTCCGATGGACCGGATGCCGATCACCACGGCGGCGGTCGAGCCGAGTCGCTCCGCCGCGACCGCGCGGGCCGCCATCCAATAAGCCTCGGGGTAGACGGCATAATGCGCAAACCCCTCGGGGGTCTTGATCGCGAGCGGTTCTCCCGAGACCCCGAGGGCGCTGAGGGTCGCCGAGGTCGGAATCGGGCCGAAGGTGGCAAAACCACTGTCCCAGGATCGACCGACCACGGACGCCAGCACGAGGGTCAGCGCCATGGCGGCTGACGGAAGCGGAGCGATCCCATCCACTCCGGCTTCGGCGGCGGCCGCATCGGCAAGCCCTTGAACCAGTTCACCCGCTTCGATCAACGCCGCCACCAGCAGGCCATGACGATCGAGCCCCCGTGGCGCCAGCGAGGCCTGCCGCAGAAGATCGTCGATCGTCTCGATTTTGCGGCGGCCGCCTTCGCGCCGAACTTGGTCGCCATAGACGATCATGCGTCGAGCCCCCACACGTTGCTGCGGGAGCGACGCGTCAGGCCAACAGCGAACCAAGGCGTAAGTGTCGTCGGCTCTAAATCACACAAACCGAGATCCTGATCTCTCGTCGCGGATCGTTAACATAGGATATCTACTTGTCTTCATCCGCGTTGCTTGAGTTCAAACAATTTGAAATCCCGCCAGACCGACCTACAATCCTTGAAGGCTCGAGGAGTTCGGATTTGGCACAAAAACAGGTGCGTGTTGGGATTGTCGGCGTGGGGAATTGCGCGTCGTCGTTCGTGCAGGGTCTCGAATATTACAAGAGTGCACAGTCGAACGAGCCTGTGCCTGGGCTGATGAATGTCGATGTCGGCGGCTATCACATCCGCGACGTGGTGGTTGCGGCAGCGTTTGACGTCAATGCCGACAAGGTTGGTCGTGACGTCGCCGAGGCGGTTTTTGCGGCCCCGAACAACACGCAGGTGTTCTCCGCCGTGCCGAGCACCGGCGTTACCGTCCAGCGTGGTCCGACGATGGACGGGCTCGGAAAGTATCTGCGCGACGTCGTGCGGGAGTCCGATCAGGATGCGGCGAACGTCACCGAGGCGCTGCGCGACTCGCGGGCCGACGTGTTAGTGTCTTATCTCCCGGTCGGGTCGCAGAAAGCGGCGGAGTTTTACGCCGAATGCGCGCTTGAAGCGGGCTGCGCCTTCGTGAACTGCATGCCGGTGTTCATCGCCTCGAATCCCGCTTGGGAGAAGCGCTTCGCCGATCGCAATTTGCCGATCATCGGTGATGACATCAAAAGCCAGGTTGGCGCCACGATCATCCACCGGACGTTGGTCAATCTGTTTAAAGATCGCGGCGTTCGGCTGGATCGGACCTATCAATTGAACTTCGGCGGCAATACCGATTTTCAAAATATGCTGGAACGCGAGCGTCTCGAATCCAAAAAGATCTCGAAAACACAAGCGGTCTCGAGCCAATTCGACGTCCCGCTCGATGCCGAGAACATCCATGTCGGACCAAGCGACCACGTGCCGTGGCTCACGGATCGCAAATGGGCTCACATCAGGCTCGAAGGCACCGCCTTCGGCGGTGTCCCGCTCAATGTCGAACTCAAACTGGAAGTGTGGGATTCGCCCAATTCAGCCGGTATCGTCATCGATGCGGTGCGTTGCGCGAAGCTGGCGCTCGACCGGGGCATCGGCGGCGCGCTGATCGGTCCGTCGAGCTATTTCATGAAGTCCCCGCCGCAGCAATTCACCGACACCGAGGCGCATGACAGAACCCAGGCGTTCATGGCCGGCGAGCACGCCTGAACCGCAACAAACGCTCGACCTGCCGATTATCCTGCGACGAAACCGAGGGGAATGCGCGTGGATCGTGTCGGGTGTCATAACCATCGGAACCATGCGGGATGACCCGGGTCTATCTCGTCCGTCACGGCGTGCATGATCTCGTCGGCAAGGTTTTGGCGGGCCGAATGGACGACGTGCCGTTGAACGAGGCGGGACGGCAACAAGCGAGCGCGCTTGCGGCTTTTTTCGCAGACCGCCACATCGGGCGTCTCGCGTCGAGCCCGATGCTGCGATGCCAGCAGACCGGGGCGCCGATCGCGACCACGATCGGCCGATCGATCGAGACGATTGAGGCGCTGAACGAGATCGACTGTGGCGACTGGACAGGTCAGACGTTCACCGATCTCGACAAGGATCCACGCTGGCACGATTGGAATGCCGAACGCAGCCGTGCTGGCATGCCGAATGGCGAGACGATGCTGGCGGTGCAAACCCGCGTCATGACGCTGATCGACACGCTCGCGATGGACGATAGCGCTCCAATGGTGCTCGTCAGCCATAGCGACGTGGTCAAAGCGATCGTCATGGCGCTGCTGAGAGCTCCTCTCGACCATCATGATCGTCTGACCATCGATCCGGCCTCCGTGACGACGCTCGATCTCTGGCCCGGCGGCGGTAAGATCGTCCGGCTCAACGAGGCCGTGCCGCAGGGGGTAGCGGCGTGAAGATCGTCGTGTTCGGCCTTGCCATCTCGTCATCCTGGGGCAATGGTCATGCGACATTGTGGCGTGGGTTGGTCAAGGCTCTGACGCGGAGAGGCCACCACATCGTGTTCTTCGAACGCGACGTTCCCTATTACGCGCTCAACCGCGATGTCGAGACTATCGCGGGCGGAGCGCTGGTGCTTTATCCCGACTGGGCCGCGATCGACATGCGCGCCCGGCGCGAGGTGGCAGAGGCCGATGTCGCCATCGTGACATCCTACTGCCCCGATGCGGCCGCGGCCGAACGCCTGGTGCTCGACGCGCGCGGCGCGCTCCGTGTCTTCTACGATCTCGATACACCTGTGACCTTGGCGAACCTCGCTGGCGATGCACGGCCCGCCTATGTGAGCGCGCGCGGCTTCGCCGATTACGACCTCGTGCTGAGCTATACGGGCGGGCGGGCGCTGGACGAGCTTCGCGATCGCCTCGGGGCGCGCCGCGTTGCGCCGCTTTACGGCCATGTCGACCCTGACGTGCACCGGCCGGTCGCGCCAGAGCCGCGGTTCGCATCCGCGCTGTCGTATCTCGGGACCTATGCGGTCGATCGGCAAGCGACCCTCGACAGGCTCTTCATCGAGCCGGCGCGTCGACGGCCGCAGGAGCGGTTCGCCATCGGCGGCGCTCAATATCCCGCCGAATTTCCCTGGACCGACAACATCTTCTTTTTCCGTCATCTGTCACCGCCCGATCACCCGGCCTTCTTCGGGTCCGGCCGGATCACGCTGAACGTCACCCGCGCCGCGATGGCCGCCATGGGCTGGTGTCCCTCGGGTCGCCTGTTCGAGGCGGCGGCCTGCGGCACCGCGATTCTCACCGACGCATGGGAGGGGCTCGACGCCTTTTTCGCGCCCGGCGAGGAGTTGCTGGTCGGTACCACAACGGACGACGCGATGGCGGCGCTTGCGCTGAGCGATGCCGAGATCCGCCGCATCGCCAAGGCCGGTCGCGACAGGGTTCTGGCCGACCATACGTCCGCTCATCGCGCGCGAGACTTTGAGGCGGCGATCGCGGTCGCGCGGGCCGCACCAACACCCTTCGCCAGGGAGGCGTGAGCGTGTGGGGCATCATCCCGGCGGCCGGGCGCGGTAGCCGCATCCAGCCGCTCGCCTTCTCAAAGGAGTTGCTGCCGGTCGGCAGCCGTCTCGACGACGGGATCGAGCGGCCCTGCGCCGTCAGCGAATATCTGATCGACCGCATGGTGGCGGGGGGCGCCGACAAGCTCTGCTTCGTCATCTCGCCCGGCAAGTCCGACATTCTTGCTTATTACGGCGGAGGATATGGCGCGACGCCGATCGCCTATGTGGTGCAGCCACAGCCGAGCGGCCTCTGCGATGCGGTGTTCCGGGCCTGCCCGCTTGTCGCGGCAGATGAGGCCGTCGTCGTCGGCCTGCCCGACACGGTGTGGTTTCCTACCGATGGCTTTGCGGCGCTGCCGGATGACGGCCTCTCGTTCCTGCTCTTTCCCGTGAACCACCCCGAGTTCTTCGACGCCGTCTTGCTCGACGGCATCGACACCGTGATCGAAATTCAGGTGAAGCGTCCCGATGCGACGTCGAATTGGATCTGGGGTGGCTTCAAGATGCCGGGATCGGTGCTCCATGCCCTGCATCGGCTCTGGCTCGATCGTGGCCGCACGGACGAATATTTCGGGACTCTCGTCAACGCTTTTCTGGCTGCGGGTGGCTCGGCGCGTGGCATCAAGGCCGGGCAGGCCTATGTTGATGTCGGGACGCTGAACGGCTATCGAGCCGCCTTGAGCCTGCTGGCCGAACAAGCGCCGCTCGTGCGTGAGGCGGCGCCACAGAATTTCCACCCCGATCCTGCGGCGCATCGCGCCGCAGCAACAGAGGTGTCATGACAAGCATCGCTCCGCCCCTGACGGATGACGACATCCGCGATCGCATACAGCAGCTCGGTCCGTGGTTTCACAACATGAAGATCCACGGCATCTGGACAGCGCCCGACCACTTTCTCGGCGATTATCCCAACGTGAAGTTCAAGGGTTTCGCGCAGGCGATCCCGTCCGACCTGAGAGGCAAGAGCGTCCTCGACATCGGCTGCAACGGCGGCTTCTATGCGATCGAGATGAAGCGTCGCGGCGCCGACCGCGTGCTCGGCATCGATTTTGACGACGATTACCTCGCCCAAGCGCGCTTTGCGGCCGACGCCAATGGCCTCGACATCGAATTCCGGAAAATGTCGGTTTACGATATCGGCACGCTCGGCGAGCGGTTTGACGTCGTGATCTTCATGGGGGTTCTCTATCACCTCCGCCATCCGCTGCTGGCACTCGACATCATCCATGACACGGTCGCCAAGGATCTGCTCGTGTTCCAATCCTTGCAGCGGGGCTCCGAGCAGGTCGACGTGATCGCCGAGGATTACGATTTTTGGGACCAGCAGCATTTCGACAGCCCCGGCTATCCGAAGCTGCATTTCATCGAACAGCGTTATTCCAACGATCCGACCAATTGGTGGGCACCGAACCGTGCCGCCTCCGCCGCGATGCTGCGGAGCGCCGGGTTCGAGATCGTGGCCCACCCTGAATCGGAAGTGTTCATCTGCCGCCGCGTGGAGATCGCCACGCCAGGCGCCGTCTATCCCTGCAAGGAGGGTCGTCCGTGATCGAAGCCGCGATGATCTGGAACGAGCCGAACAACAAGTCCCATTGGGACCCGGCTATCGATCCCGACTGGAGCAAGTTCGCGGCCATGACGACACTGGCCTGCCAAGCGATCCGGGCCGAGAATGCGACGCTGCCACGCGTCCTCGGCGGCATGTCGCCGATTGACCCGACCTTCGTCCAAAATCTCGCCGGTCGCGGCGTGCTCGATCATCTCGACGCCCTTGCGGTGCATGGCTTTCCGCTCGATTGGAACCTCTGGCCGCTGGCCGAATGGCCGCAGAAGATCGCCGAGATCCAGGCCGTGACGACCCTGCCGATTTGGGTCAGCGAAGTCGGGGTCTCGACCTTCGGGGCCGAGGAGGTGCAGGAATGGGGGCTGCGCCGGACGGCCGATCTGCTCAAGGGCAAGGCTCCGCGCATCCATTGGTACAGCCTCTACGATCTGCCGCGCGAGTGGGAAGCCACCACACGCCACAAGGAAGCGGAAGGCTCGTCTTATTACCGGCATTTCGCCATGGGCATCTTGCGGCAGGACGGCACCCCGAAGCTGGCCGCCAAAGTGTTCGCGGATTGCACGCCCGACATGGGGCTGTGCCAGTGGTTCCATTATGAGGATCATCGCCTCGACGATGCGGTCGAGTGGATGAAACGGCTCGGCGTCACCTATCTCCGCACCGGCCTATCCTGGGCTGATTCGTTCCGCCCCGACGCCAATCGCTGGTTCGATCGGCTGATGAAAGCGCTCGAGCCCTTCAACACGACCGTCACGTTCTGCTTCACGCCCGAACATCTCGGCATCGAGCCGCATCACACCAGCGCGCCGCGCGATCCAGAATTATTTGCGGAATTCTGCGCCAGCATGGTGCGCCGCTATGTCGGCGCGGGCGCGACACCCGCAATCCCGGCCATCGCACCGACGCGGGCTGCAGCGGCCTGATGGCGGGCCTCGGCACCCTCGGGAGCCAATGGGCAACCCGAACCGTGCTCGTGGTCGTGGCCCATCCGGACGACGAGGTGCTCGGTTGTGGTGCGCTGTTGGCGCACCTCCCGGCCGCCAAGATCATCCACCTGACGGATGGCGCTCCACGCCACCAAGCCAATGCCGTGCTGGCAGGTTTCGCGACGTCGGCCGATTACGCGACAGCCCGCCGCCGCGAGGCCGAGACAGCGCTCGCTCTGGTCGGCATCGGTCCCGATCAGATCGTGGCGCTCGGTTTCATCGACCAAGAGGTGTCGCTGAGCCTCGTCGAGGCGTCGCATGCTTTGTCGGAGCGCATCCGGCACGCCGACATCGTCCTGACCCATGCCTACGAAGGCGGCCACTCCGATCATGACGCGACGGCCTTTGCGGTCCGGGCCGCGCATCGACTCGGCGGGTCGCAGGCCGCGGTTTGGGAAATGCCATTCTATCATGCCGAGGCCGACACCTGGGTTCGGCAGCGTTTTTTCCCTGATCCCGCAGCCGAACCCGAGATCGTGCTGATGCTGACCGAGGAGGAACGGGAGCTGAAGCGGCGCATGCTGGCGGCCCATGGGAGCCAAGTCCGCACGGTGGCATCCTTTTCGGTCGACGCGGAGCGGTTTCGTCCGGCCCGCATCTATGATTTTACCACCCTGCCGCACACCGGCCCGCTACTTTATGAACGCCATGGCTGGAACCTCACCGGCCCGCTCTGGATCGAGCGCGTTCGTGCCGCACTTCGCGCTCTTGAACCGCAATGATGGGCCGACGGCTGACCGTGCTGAGCGTCGGATATCCGCTCGCACGTGTCTCGACCGCAAGCGCTGGCGGCGCGGAACAGATCCTCGCCTGTCTCGATCGCGCCATCGTGGCGGCAGGGCATCGCTCGATCGTGGTCGCGCCGGAGGGGTCGCTCATCTCAGGAGAGCTGCACCCGATCGAACCTCCGCGTGAACCCTTCGACGACGCCGCCAAGGCGCTGGCGCAACGCCGCACCCGCGTTGCGATCGACACCGTCAGAGCGTCCGGGCCGATCGACGTCATCCACCTGCACGGCATCGACTTTCCGGCCTACCTGCCCGGCGCCGGGGTTCCGGTTCTCGCAACCTTGCATCTGCCGTCCGCTTGGTACCCGGCCGACGCTCTCGCGCCGATGCGGCCCGATACCTGGCTACATTGTGTGTCGGACAGCCAACATCAAACATGCCCGCCGAGCGGCGCGATGCTGCCGCCGATCCCCAACGGCATCGCGGTCGAGGCTTTCGCGGCGACGCGCCATCGCAAACGCGGCTTCGCGCTCTTCCTCGGCCGCATCTGTCCCGAAAAAGGCGTGCATCTTGCGATCGAGGCGGCCCGCCGCGCCGGTCTTCGCCTGGTGATCGCCGGCGAAACCTATCCCTATGCCGAGCACCAGTTGTACGCCGAGCGCGAGATCCGCCCGCATCTCGGGCCATCGTGCCGGTTCATCGGCCCGGTTGGGTTCACGCGCAAACGCCGTCTGCTGGGCGCGGCGCAATGCCTTCTGGTCCCATCGTTGGCGGCCGAAACCTCGTCCCTGGTGGCGCGCGAGGCGGCCGCGAGCGGCACGCCGGTCATCGCCTTTCGGGTCGGCGCGATGGCCGAAACCGTGCGGGACGGGCAGACCGGTTTCCTGGTGGAGGATGTCGCCGCCATGGCGGAGGCGGCCCGTCAAGCCGTGAGCCTCGATCCAGACCTCTGCCGGGCGGTCGCCCGCGCGCATTTCTCCGATATCGTCATGACGACTAGCTATCTCGATCTCTACGCACGGCTCGCCGATCCGGATCGGGCGGGGCGCCGCCCATGAAAGCGACACTGATCACGGACGGAGCGATGCTCGAGGCCATCGCCCCGGAGTGGGAGGCGCTCTGGCGGCGCGGGGGCGGCACGACGCCGTTCAGTTCCCCCGCCTGGCTGCTGCCCTGGTGGGAGGTCTTCAGGCCGGGCGACCTGTTCACGGTCGCGGTTCGGCACGACGATCGCCTCGTGGCGCTCGCGCCGCTTTATCGCGAGGATGGGCCCTGGGGTCGTCGCCTCCTGCCGCTCGGCATCTCGGTCAGCGATTACTCCGATGTGCTGATCGACCCCGAACATCGAGAGGCGGCCGGCGCGGCCCTGCTCGCCCTCCTGCATGACCATCAGCCGCTATGGGACCTTTGGTCGGCCGAAGAAGCGCCACCGGATGCAGCGGTTTTGACGCTCCTCTGGGGGGCGAGTTGGACCGCGACGATCGAGCCGCACAGCGCCTGCCCGGTTCTGATGCTGCCCCGAACAGTCGCGGATTTGCCAGCCGCCATCCCAGCCAGAACGATGCGAAAGTGGCGTATGGCTCAAAATCGGGTTGGCCGCCGGGCCTGGCGCATCGAGAGGGCCGAGCCGGCCCATTGGCGGCCCCTGCTGGACGACCTTTTCGCTCTGCACCAGCAACGCTGGATCAGCCGCAATCAGCCAGGCGTTCTCGCCGACGCGGATGTGCGCCGATTTCACCAGCGCGCCGTCCCGCGCCTGCTTGAAGCGGGCCTCCTTCGGCTGTCCCGGTTGAGCATCGACGATCGCGTGGCTGGCGCTTATTACGGCTTCGATCAGGGGTTGCGGTCCTTCGCCTATATCGGCGGGTTCGATCCCGCCTTCGCGTTCGAGAGTCCTGGCACGATCTTGCTCGGTGCCGCAATCGAGGCCGCGACCCATCGCGGCGCGAGCGAATTCCATTTTCTGCGGGGCCAGGAGCTTTACAAATACGGCTGGGGTGCCGTCGATCGTTGGAATCAGCGGCTCACGATGAAGGACCGCGCATGACGGACGTCGCACAGGCTGGCCTCATCGCTCTTCTGAATGACGCGGCCGAAGCCGGCGCACCACCGACCATCGCGCTCATGCGCCTGTTGATCGAGGCACCGACCGAGATCGCCGCCAGACAGGCGATCGACCGAGCCCGCATGGTCGATCCTCGGATCGCGCTCGTGGCCACCCTCTGGCGCGACCATCCCGAGGCATGGGCCAAGGTGCGCGGCACGGTCGACGATATCGCGCACCAGCATCAGGCCGAGACGCCCGACGCCGTCCTGACCTACTGGGCCACTACGTTCGACCACCTCGTCGAGGCATCGCCCGAGGCGAGCGTCGCGCTCTATAGCCTCGGCAGTCCTGCGCTGCTGGCCGTCGCTACCGACGAGATCGTGACCCTCATGGGCGACTGGGGGTTGCTGGGCCGCACCCGCGACGCGCTCGATCTCGGCTGCGGCATCGGCCGATTCCTGGTGGCTCTCGCGCCCCATCTCGGACACATCACCGGGCTCGATCTCTCGGCCAAGATGGTGGCGGAGGCGAAACGCCGATGCGCCGCGCTACCGAATGTCACCATCACGCGATCGTCCGGGCGGGACCTCGATCTCGTACCGGACCAGAGCCTCGACCTGGTGTTGGCCGCCGACGTCTTTCCCTATCTGGTCCAGGCGAGCGATCGATTTGCAACTGCACATATCGAGGGTATTGCCCGCACGCTGCGGCCCGGCGGCGCGGCCCTAATCCTCAACTACTCCTATCGCGGGGATCTCGAGGCTGATCGCCGCGATGTCGCAGCCTTGGCTGGGCGCAACGGTCTTGAGGTGCGACGCGACGGAACGCGGGATCTGACGTCCTGGGACGCTGCGGCCTTTCTGCTGCGCCGTCCCTAACGGCTCGGTTGGGGCAGGTTCTCGGTCGCGACACCGCGCCCCAAGAAGCAAAAGCGCGGCGATCGGTGCTGCTCTCAGGAACGCAGCGCCGTAGTCCCGCCGCTATTGAACGGCGATCGGCTCAGGGGCCGCGCGCTCGCCGACAATGACCTCCGGCTTCAGTCGATCGACGAAAAAAGCAATCGTGCGCTCGAGCCCCTGGTTCAAATCAACGGCAGGCGTCCAGCCGAGCAGCGCTGTCGCGAGCGAGATATCCGGCTTCCGGCGCTGCGGATCATCGACCGGTAGCGGCCTTTGGACGATGGTCGACCGTGCCTGGGTCATCCGCATTACCGTGGCGACAAGGTCCGCCACCGTCAGTTCATTGGGATTGCCAAGATTGACGGCCCCCTCGATGGCTCCCGGGTGATCGGCGAGACGCCTCAAGCCATCGACGAGATCGGTTACGAAACAGAACGACCGCGTCTGCTGCCCATCGCCATAGAGCGTGATCTCACGTCCGGTCAGACCTTGGCAGATCACGTTGGAGACGACCCGCCCATCTGAAATCTGCATACGCGGGCCATAGGTGTTGAAGATCCGGGCCACCCGGACATCGACGCCATTATGCCGCTTGTAATCGAAACATAACGTCTCGGCGGCTCGCTTCCCTTCATCGTAACAGGCACGCGGTCCCGTCGGATTGACGTTTCCCCAATAGCTCTCGATCTGCGGATGGACAAGCGGGTCGCCATAGATTTCGCTGGTCGAGCATTGCAGAAAGCGCGCCGCATGTGTCTCGGCAAGCGCCAAAAGGCTGTTGGTGCCAACCACATTGGTCAACATCGTATGCTGCGGCTGCGCCTGATATTGGGGTGGAGAGGCCGCGCAAGCCGCGTTGATGATGAGGTCGATTGTCGCGCTTCTCGGCAGCATCGCTTCAGGGAGCGGTGCCGTAACGTCAGCTTCGACCATGTGAAATCGCGGATGTTGGGCGAATGATTCGAGATTATCGTGCGAGCCGGTTTGCATATTGTCCAGGCAGAGAACGCTTGCGCCGTCATCGAGATAGGCTTCACACAAATGCGAGCCGATAAATCCTGCTCCCCCCGTGATGAAAACAAGCCGGTCTTTGCCGTTCTTCATCCACCCATCCTCTTTCGGTCACGCGTATCGATGATGCTCAACTCCGCTGCTATGTGGAAGATGCTGCTCACGCGCGGTTTTTATTCTGGCAGTGGGGACCACCGTCTTTTCTCTCGACATGGTCGACGTTGTTTGGACACAACATCGGTCGCATCTTGTAACCTATGTTGATGCTACGCGCTTCGAAGGTGAAGTGCCGCCGTGCTGCAGAATCGCGTCGAGCTCCGCCGCTCGGGCCGCGGCCGTATGACGAGCCAAAATCTCCCCGCGCGCGCTGGTACCGATCGCTTGTCTCGCAGCGTCATCGTCCATCACGAGAACCGGGAGGACGTCATCGCCGCTCGCGGCAAGGATGATGCTCTCGCCGGGGGTGAGAACAGTTTCGATGCCGGGCCAGATGTCCGAAATGATGGGTGTCGCACAGGCGGCCGCCTCGAACAGGCGGACGCTCGGGCTATAGCCCCACTTCACCATCTGATCGCGGGTGACATTCAACGTAAAACGGCTCGCTCCGTAAAATTCGGCATGATCCTGCGGCCCCACATGCTCGAACCTTTCGACATTGGCAGGCCAATCGATCGCCGCCGGATATTGCGGGCCTGCCACCACGAAACGGAGATAGGGCGCGCGACGAGCGGGGTCCAGCAACAGGCGCTCAAGCACCGGCTGCCGGTCGTCGCTATAGGTGCCGAGGTAGGACAGATCCCAGCGCTTGGCCTCGGCGCGCGGCCAATAATGAGTGGGGTCGACGCAGCAATAGAGCGCGCGCGGGTCCGGCGACCCGTAATGGTCGCGGAGGTGGTCGAGGATCGGTCCTCCTGTGAAGGACAGGTAATGGTCGTAGGCCGGAATGGACGCTGCATCGAGGTAGGCGCAGGCGCCATTCTCGAGCGCCGCCAGCGTCACAGGCGTGTCGATGTCGTAGAAGGCGGTCGTGCCTTGCGCCACCTCGCGCACCCAGGCCCCGAGCGCGATGCCGTCCGGCACATAGGACCCGACCATCACGGCGTCGGCCGCGGCGATATCGGCCCTGTGGCGGTCGAGGTCCTTCAAATTCTCATAGAAGACGAGACGGCAGAACGAGGGATCAGCCAGATCGCGTGCTTGTCCCGAATACCAGGGCACGTTTCGTTCGAAGAACACGATATCGTGCCCGCGCGCCGCAAAGGCCTTCAGCAATGACCGATATGTGGTGGCGTGGCCGTTGCCCCACGAGGACGAGAGGCTGAGACCGAAAACCACGAGCCTCATCGGGGCATCGCAAAAGCGCTGGCCCGCTCGGCTTTTCGCACGGCTTCGGCTTTCAGGATGGTGTCGACCAGCGCACCGCGCCGCTCGTAGGTGTGGTCCTTGAGAATCCGGAGCCGGGAGGCTTCGCCGATGGCGCGCGCCCGCTCCGGCGTCAGACCAGCCACGTGCTCGGCGACGTCGCGACCGTCCCGCGCGACCAGAATCTCCGCATTCTCCTTGAGAAACATATCGATACCGACCCAGGCATCGGTGATTAGGCAGGCGCCGGCGCCTGCCGCCTCGAAGACCCGCGTGGCCGGCGAATAGCCGACCGATGCCATGGAGTCGCGGGCGATGTTGAGGACCGCAAGCGGTGACGTGTTGAAGGCATTATGCTCGCGCGTATAGACGTGCCCGACATGGCGGACGTTGGTCGGCATCGCTTTGTCGTGCCAGCCGTTGCCGCCGATCAGAAAGGCACGCTCCGGCAGCGCGGCGGCAGCCTTCAAAAAGAACTCCTCGACCCGCGCCTCGCGATCCGGAAGGCGATTACCCAGGAAGGAGAGGTCCGCACTGAACCGCTCCTCGCCCGGAACCGGATGGTGGGTGCTGGCATCGAGCGCGTTGTAGATTGGAATGCAGCGTACTGCGCCCATCGCCTCATAGGCTTCGATCACCGGCGGGCCGCCGCCATAGGTGAACACGAGGTCGAGATCCGGCAGAATTCGATGCATCGGATGATCGGGGTGCTGCCGCAACTCGGCGAGGGTTGCGGGAGCATCGACGTCCCAGAAGATCCGGATGGCATCCGGACGGGCGTGACGCATGACACCCTCGAGCAACGCATCGTCGAAGACCCCGACGCCGCTCGCCTTGACCACGACATCGGCCTCTGCAGCCTCAGCCATCACCATGCGGGCCGCCTCGATCGTTGCGGGATAGACCACCACATCGGCCCAGGTCGGCGGCTCGATGTCGCGATGCTGCTGCCGCTCGAACGCATCCGGTTCGTAGAACGTGACCGCGTAGCCGCGCCGCGCCAAATCGCTGATGATGCCGCGATAATAGGTGGCGGCCCCGTTCCAATAAGACGACAGCAGGCTTGACCCATAAAACGCGATCTTCATCGATACGACCTTCTCGGCTTTTGGGAGGCGACCCCGCCCGCCGGTTGCGTTGGCATCATGGGTTCGGTTGCGCCGACGATGGCCCGGGCGATCGATCGAGAGGGCCCGAAAGCGCCTCGGCACCGGTCCGCCAGCGGGCCACGACCGCCAGCAATTCATCGACGCGGTGGGCGCAGGAGTGCCGCGTTTTGATTGTCGCAAGCCCATGCTCGACGAGCGACCGACGCAGCGCCGCATCATCGCAAACGGCTTCGAGATGTCTCGCCATCTCGGCACCGTCGCGGGCCATGAGGAAATCTTGCCCGACATCGAAAAGCCCCTCGCTGTCCGACCATGGCGCCGAAACGAGTGGAATGCCGCAAGCGAGGGCTTCGAACACGCGGATGGTCGGGATACCCGGCAGTCTGTCGGTATAGAACCGTCGCGGCACATGGACGGTCGCTAGATGCTGAGCGAAGACGCCGGGCGCGGCGGCATTCGGGAGCCAACCGCGATAGGCCGCTCCGTAGCGCCGTAGCGTCGCGAGTGCCTCGGCGGAATAGCGCACACCGAAGATATCGAGGCCAAGATCGAGCGCCTGCGCTGGACCGAACAGATACGTCTCGAGTTCAGCGCTGCGTTCGCCGTCGCCCCAATTGCCGATCCAGACGAGGCCACGACGCTCGCCCTCCTGGGCCGGAGGTCGGAACACCGCCGTGTCGGCGGCCTCGTGCCAAACGACGACACGGTCGCCCCAACCCCAGTGTCGATAAACGGCCGCCAGTGTTTCGCCGAACGCCAGGACCCCGTCATAGGCGTCGAGATCGAAGGCGCGGATCGCCTCAGGATCGCTGACGGCGCGATGATGCGTGTCGTGAAACAGCAGCGTGAAGGGTGCGCCTGCTCGGCGCAGCCTCCCGATTGCGGCGACAACGGCCGGATCGTTCCATTCGTGCACCAACACGACGTCGGCGCCATCGCACAGGGCCTCAAGATCGGCCTCTGTCCCATAGCTGGTGGAGGTGAGGGTCGGATAAGCGCTACGATAGGCGTCGAGCCCGGCCTCACCGGCATCCCGCAAGAGGTTATCGAGGCTCCAGGCGTCGACGGGCTCGTAGGCCACAACATCGTGACCCCGCCGGATCAGCTCGCTCAATACACCGCGGAGGAAATGCGCGTTGCCATGGTTCCAGCACGCGGCGAGCGAATGCGTGAAATAGGCGATCCTCACGACGCCATGGCCCTCGGCGCGTCGATCAAGCACCGGTAGAGACGCATCATCTCCCGGGAGAAGGGCTCCAGACCAAACACCCGCGATCGGTTGCGCGCCGCCTCGGCATAGTCGGCCCGGAGCGCCGGATCCGACAAGAGCCGGCCGATGGCGGCCGCCAGGGCTTCGGGATCATCGGTCGGCACGAAGAGAGCGGCATCGTGCCAAAGCTCGGTGAAACTCTCGATGTCGCTCAGCACCAGGGCGCAACCCGATTGCGCCGCTTCCAGCACCGCAAGGCCGAAGGGCTCATATAAAGCCGGCGACGCATACAAAGGGCGCGCGGCAAATTCGGCGCGCATGGCGGCTTCCGGCAAGGGTCCGAGCATCTCGATCCGCTCGAATGACGCGTGTGCGCCGTTCGGTCCATCGGTCGGCCCGGCCGCTCGAAACGGCACATGATGCAGGCCCGCGGCGCGGTCGAGCAAGCCGAGGTTCTTGCCATCGTCCCACAAGCGACCGGCCGTGAACACAGCATCGAGCGGAGGCGTCGCGACCAGCGCCTCTGGCGCGACGCGTCCGTTGTAGACGACCTCGGGAAGCGCTGCCAAACCGTAGACCCGTTGCGTCATCTCGGCAAAAGCGCGCGTCGGCGCAACCAAGGTCGATGCGGATCGGTATCCACGCCGAACGAGGTCGGTGCGCCACATGAAATCATCCGGCAACGGCGTGCCGCGGACAGCTGCCCACCAGGTCGCGACGCAAGAATGACAAACCGCAAGGACCGGTACCTCGAATGGCGTTGACGCCGCAAGCGCCGGATGATTGAGGTGGACCAGATCGGCTCCTTCGCGGACCGCGAGATCCGCCAGCGCCGCACCGGCCTGTTCGACCTCGCTCGCCTGTGTCGCGAGCCATTCGGGTGCCAGCCCCGTTTCGATCACGTCGATTCCGGCATCGGCCGCCGAGGCCCGCTTATCCGCGTCGAGCTCCGGCCCGAGCACCGCCAGAACGACCCTCATGTCGTGCCGGACGAGATCACGCCCGAGATCGAGCGAATAGGACCAGATGCCGCCAACCGCATCGGTCGTCATCACGATGGAACTTCGGTCGGTCGGCATCAGCAGGCCGAGCAGCAGAAGATTTCGAGATCCGGTAGCGGCACGGGTCGTTCCTCCTGGATGTCGCTGAACGCCTCGAATTGCGCCAGATAATGTTCATGCGCCCGTTCCCAGGCTCGCGCATCCGGCATCCCCCACAGCTTCCGATAATCCGGGGAGCTCGGGTAGGGATAGAGCGGCACGGGATCGTTGGCCCAGACGCCGTGCTGGCGCAACTGCTCGCGCCACGCCGTTACCAAGGCGGGATCGTCCATCGCGGTCTCGATGAGATTGGCCTGCACGAAGGGCACCGACCGGCGGGCATGGATCAGACGATCAGCGAGATCGTCGGTCGTCATGCGGCACTGTTTATCGAGCGTCGCCCGGCCCTCGACCGTCAGGCTCTCGACCCCCGCCTCGATCGATACGCAACCTGCCGCGCCGAGCAGATCGAGCATCTCGGGCTTCCACAGGTCGATCCGGGTCTGGATGCCGAACTCGATCGGACGAACTACCAGCGCGTCAAGCAGGGGCTTGTTGGGCAGAAAAATCTCGTCGATGAAATACACATAGGCAACGCCCTGCTCGATCAATCCGTCGATCTCGGCCAGCAGTGGCTGCAAGTCGCGTTTGCGATACTTGTCGCGGAAATCGATCTTGGCGCAAAACGAGCAATGATAAGGGCAACCGCGCGATGCCTCGATCTCAGCACCGGGGCGATCCGGGGTGCGGTCGAACCGGTGATGATGGTGACGATGCCGCGCCACCCAATCATCGGGCCAGCGCAACGCCGGAAGATTGGTGAATTCGGACGCATGCGGGCCGCCGGTGACACGGATCTCCGCGCCGTGCGCGAAGGCGATCGATGGGACGGTCTGCAGATCGGTTGCCTCGGCAAGACGCAGCACGATCTCCTCGCATTCGCCGCGCACCACAACATCGACGCCGAGTTTTCGCAACGTCGTCTCCGGCGTCACAGAGCCATGCGGCCCAACCGCAACGGTCCTGCCACCGCGGGAGCCGATGGCGGCCAGAAGCGCACGCGGCACGCGCAATTCGGGCTGGGCGCATCGCCAGAACAAATAGGTCGGAGCCGTGGTCACGACCGTCATGTCAGGCGCGAAAGCCGCGACGGCTTCGGCGAGGTCGAGGTTCGGCGTTTCGCAGAGGTGACCGTCGAGCATCAGAACAGCGTGCCCGTTCGCCTCGAGCAAAGCCTTCGCATAGCCGAGTTCGAGGGGCAGATGCGGCGATCGGCAACCGAAATAAATGCTCTGGCCGAAATCCCAACATGGATTGACGAGTGCGACCCTCATGGTTCCTGCGTCTCCCGCATCGTGCCAGCCGGCATGCGAAACCCGCGCTGATCAGCCAACCAACCCACCAGACCCGCGACACCCGTCTGCCAGTCGATTGGTCGACGCAAATCGAGCGCCTCCGAAATGGCCCGCCGGTCCGACACGTAATATTTCTGGTCGCCGGCGCGCCAATCCGAAGTGTCGATCCGGATCGGCCGCCCGACAAGCCCCTCGAGATGACGCAGGAGTTGTCGCAGGCTGACGGCGTTGGATGGCCCTCCGCCAAGGTTAAAGGCTCGCCCCTTGATCCGGTCGATGTTGCGCCACGCTCCGATATAGGCCGCGACGGCATCGGAGACGTCGAGGATATCGCGCACCTGACATCCGTCGCCGAAGATCGAGATCGGCCGGTCCTCAAGTGCCCGAATGGCAAAATGCGCGACCCAGCCCTGATCCTCGGTCCCCATCTGGCGCGGCCCATAAATGCAGCTCATCCGCATTACGGCCGTCGGGATGCCGAACGAACGGGCGTAGTCGAGCACATATTGATCGGCGGCCCCCTTCGAGCAGCCGTAAGGCGTGTGAAAGTCGAGCGGTCTCGCCTCGCCGATCCCAAAATCCCGAATGTCGCCATCGGATGGCACATAAGCGTCGTTGGTCAGATCGAGCGTCACATCGCCGAGGTCACCATAAACCTTGTTGGTCGAGGCGAAGATCATCGGCGGCGGCACGGGCCGGCGGCGCAGCGCTTCGAGAAGCAACACGGTCGCCTGAATGTTGATGCCAAAATCGTCGAGCGGATCGACCAGACTGGTCGTGACCGCGACCTGGGCTGCGAGATGAAACACGACATCGGCGGAGGCGGCGGCCTCGCTCAGCAGCGCATCATTGCGGATATCGGCCTGGATCGGGGTGATCCGGTCGCCGTATTGCCCCATCAACCACTCGAGGTTCCTCTCGGTGCCGGCGCGGGCGAGCGAGTCGAACACCACGACATGATGCCCCTCGCGCAGCAGGCGATGGGCGAGATTGCTACCGATGAAGCCCGCGCCGCCCGTGACCAAGACCCGTTGCGGCCGATCCGAATTCGGGTCCGCCGACGCGATCACGCCACCAATCCCCGTGCTTCGAGTTCCTGACGCGCCTCATGGACCCGATCCTGCGCGGTCTGTCCGGCGACCCATTCGGCGAGCTCGGCCAAGCCTTCGCGGAAGTCACACAGCGGCTCGAAGCCGAGGTCCTCGATCGCCTTGTCGATATCCGGGATGCAGTGCCGGATATCACCGGCTCGCGTTTTGCCGGCCAGCTCCGGTTTCAGATCCGGCCGTCCCATCGCTTCGGCCAGGAGAGTCGCGACATCGTTGACGGACCGATCCTCGCCGCTGCCGATATTGAAGACGCCACCCGCCGCCTTGGGATGGTCGAGCGCCAGCAGGAAGGCGCGTGCCACATCTTCGACATGGATGAAATCGCGGCGCTGTTGGCCATCCTCGAAGATGACGGGCGCCTTGCCGTTGTGGAGGCGCGACGCGAAGATCGCCAGAACCCCGGTATACGGATTGGAGAGAGCTTGGCCCGGCCCGTAGGCATTCCAAAGCCGAAGCGCGACGCCTTCCATGCCATAGGCTGGCGCGAGCGTCAGGGTGAGCCGCTCCTGCACGAATTTCGTGATCGCATAAACCGAGGCCAGTGCGGGACGCTTCCATTCGGGCGTCGGAACCGGCTCCATCGGCTTGCCGTCGGGACCGAGCGGATCCCAACTCGCCTGCGTGTCGACCCGAGGTTGGCGCATGACATCTTCGTGCAGCTTGCCGTCGCTGTCCCGATAAAGTCCTTCGCCATAGACGCTCATCGATGAGGCGACCACGACCCGTTTGACCGGATTGTCGAGCAAAGCTTGAAACAAGGTCGCGGTGCCAAGATCGTTGACCGAGACATAACGATCGATCGCATACATGCTCTGGCCGACACCGACTTCAGCTGCCAGATGCACGACTTTGTCGACGCCCTGCAAAACGCGGGCGAGCTTGCCGGAATCACGCACATCGCCCGCGACGAACTCCACCGCCGGGTCGATCGATGTCGCGGACGCGTCGCCATGGACCTGCTCGATCAGATTATCGAGAATACGGACATGATCCCCGCGTGCCAGGAGTTGCTTGGCCACAAAACGCCCGATGAAACCCGCGCCACCGGTGATGAGGATCGTCTCTGACATTCAACTTCCTTTGTTGGTCAAGCCTAACGCACGTCCAAAGAGCAGGTTGCGTCGACGGATCATTGTTGATCAAGCGAATGTCGGAAGCCGGACCAAAGAACCATACCACGACGACGGCTCGTTGTACCGCGTTGTTCCGCAGCTATTGACGTAGGGTTAGCTATCGGTTACTCCCACGTTGGAACAACGCGGAACAACATGATGGCAGAGCGTCGCTACACGGCATCGAAGACGAAGGCGCAAGGGCGTCCCGGCTGGAGCATCAGCTTCCGCCATCCTCTCCGCAACGATACCAATGGCAAGCCCGGCCTCAAGATGCGGCGTGGCCTCGGAACGACGGATGATGCCGAAGCGGAGCGGCTGGCATCCGAAATGAACGCGATCCTGGCCGACCCGGCTTGGTGGAATGCCACCAAACAATCCGAGGCCGCGCGCCTGTTCTCGGCGCCGGTTGTGGCGGCGTTCTACGACGAAATCCAGGCGGGCTGGCCCGATCCCTGGGCGATCCGTGAGGACCGCATTCCGCTGCCGACCGCCGATGATGGCTATTCCCGCGTCATGCTGGTTGGCACGACCGGAGCCGGGAAGACGAGCCTGCTGCGGCATCTGATCGGCTCAGACCCCGAGCGGGACCGGTTTCCATCCACCTCGACGGCGAAGACGACGGTATCGGATATCGAGGTCGTGCTGGCGGACGGCGGCTTCTCGGCGGTCGTGACGTTTTTCTCGGAATTCTGGGTGCGGGCCAATCTCGAGGAATGCGTGGCGGACGCCTGTTCGGCCGTCTGGGAGCGCGCCGACGCCGAACGGATCGCCGAACGCTTGCTCAACCATCGCGACCAGCGTTTCCGCCTGACCTACACGCTCGGCTCCTGGGCCGCCGAGTCGCATGTGGTCGACGAGAATGACTGGGACTTCGAGCCGAGTGTCGCCGCGCCGCCGATCGAGGACGAGCGCGCGATCGGCGATGACGAACGCGACGCCAACACCCGGATGCTGCAATCCTTCGTCGATCGCATCCGCGCCTTGAGTGGACGCGTAGCTGAAGCCCTGTCGTTGGAACGCGACACGGACGTGCTGCGCCTCGCAGGGTCGGAGCGGGACGAGGCCCAAGGCGTCTTCGAGGAACGACTTCAGGACGACGACGACTTCGACGCGCTGATTCACGACATCATGGACGAGATCCGCCGCCGCTTCGACGGCATCCGAGCCGGGACGCTGCACCATCATCAGTCGGGATGGCCGGCCACATGGGTGCTGGACGAGGCGGACCGAGACGCCTTCATCCGTCAGATCCGCTGGTTTTCCAGTAATTATGCGCCGCAATTCGGGCGATTATTGACCCCGATGGTCGAGGGCATCCGGGTGCGGGGGCCTTTGTTCCCAACCTTCACGCAGAGCCGGCCCCGGCTGGTGCTGCTCGACGGGCAGGGCCTCGGCCATACGCCCGACGTCTCGGCCAGCATCACGACGCAGATCACCCGCCGCTTCGCCGATGTCGACGCCATCCTCCTGGTCGACAATGCCCAGCAGCCGATGCAGGCCTCCGCTTTGGCGGTGGTGCGATCCGCGGCCGCCAGCGGGCATCAGCAAAAGCTCGGCATCGCGTTCACGCATTTCGATCACGTCAAAGGCGTCAACTTGCCGACCTTCGCGAGCAAGCGGGCGCATGTCATGGCGTCGGTCGCCAACGGGCTGACGGCCCTGCGCGACGTGCTCGGCGCCCCGATCGTTCGCTCCATCGAGCGCAGCATCGACCGACAGTGTTTCATGCTCGGTGCACTCGACCAGCCGAGCGACAAGCTACCTCAGGGTGTCAAAAGCGAACTCGGCCGCATGCTCGCGTTCTTCGAGACCGCCATCGAGCCGGAACCCGCGATCGCGGTGCATCCGGTCTATCATCCCGACGGCTTGATCCTCGCGGTGCAAGGCGCGGCCCGTGCGTTCCGTCGGCCCTGGGCCGCCAGGCTCGGGCTCGGATCGCACGAGAGCGTCCCCAAAGAACATTGGGCCCGCATCAGAGCGCTCAACCGGCGGATCGCGGGAGAGATCGGCAACGAATATGACACGCTGCGTCCGGCCGCCGATCTCCTCGGCCGGCTGACCGAAGAGGTGTCGCGCTATCTCGATCATCCCGCCGCCTGGGAGCCACGGCACCCGGACGAGGACGAGGCTGAGGCGGTGCTGTCGCAGATCAGGCGGCAAGTCGCTCGCGACGTAACCGAACTCGCGGCGCGGCGGCTGATCCAGGAACCGCTCCGCGACTGGCGCAACGCCTTCGAGGTTTCCGGTAAGGGCTCCACATTCGACCGAGCCCAGCGCATCTCCGCCATCTACGAACGCGGCGCGCCGATCGCCTCGACCGTGGTGACGGAGACCTCAGCCGACTTCATCAAGGACATGCGCCGCCTCGTCTACCAAGCCATCCGCGATTGCGGCGGCAAGCTCGACGTCTCCTCGACGCTGTAACGCCCTCAACCCCGTCCGACGCAAGCCGCCCCTCACCGGGGAACGCCCCCGGCTTGCCTGATGTCCGCCCTCGCCGCTCTGCCGCTCACCGGCCGGGCAAAGCCGACGCTTGCCCGATCTTCAACCAAACAGGAGCCCAACGCCTTGCTCGACCCCTCGCTCAACCTACCCGCGCCATGGGCCTTGACCAGTACGGTGCCGAGATACCGCCGCGAGAGCGGCGTCGCATGCGTGGCGATCCTGGCCGGCATCAGCGACCGTGAGGCCCGACGATCACTGTTCGGCATGGACGCGACGGCCATACCGGATGTTCACGAGATCGGCTTGGCTTTGCGCTATCACGGCTTCCGCCTCGCGCCAGACATGACACCATTCTGGGAAGCCGATTACCGTGATTTGCCCCGGCACGCCTTGCTGGCACTCGATCCATCGACGCCGAGAACATGCGCGACAGGCTTCTGGACCTGGGCGGTTTGGGATGCCAATCGCAAGAGGATACTGGCTCCCCGCAAGCGCTTGAGACCCATGGTGGTCGGTCATCTCACGGTCGAGCGCGTGTCATGACCGTCGCTGGCCACGTCGACGCCTCAGCCGGCCGTTTTGCCCTGCTGGTCGAGGGCTTGCACATCGGCCTCCGACAAGCTGATCGACGCCGCTGCGACATTCTCCTCGAGATGTGCGGGGCTGCCCGTGCCGGGGATGGGCAGCATCACCGGTGATCGCTTGAGCACCCAAGCCAGGGCCACTTGGCTCGGTGTCGCCCCGAGGCGCGTCGCGATCTCGGTCAAGACAGACCCGGGCCGCGCCAACTTCCCCGCCGCGAGTGGATACCAAGGAATGAAGCCAATGCCCTCGGACGTGCAGAAATCCAGCACCGCCTCACTTTTGCGGGTCACGAGATTATATTCGTTCTGCACCGTCGCGACCTTGAGGTGTTTCTGCGCGGCCTTGATGTCCGCAACCCCAACCTCGCTGAGCCCGACGTGCCGGATCAGCCCTTCCGCCTGCATGGCCGCGATGGCCCCGAATTGCTCGTCGCGGGGGACTTTGGGATCGATGCGATGTAACTGCCACAGGCCGATCTGCTCGACGCCGAGCCGCCGCAAGCTCATCAACACGCATTGCCGGAGATATTCGGGGCGGCCAAGCGGCGCCCATACGTTCGGCCCATGTCGGGTGAGGCCACCTTTGGTGGCGATCAGCATGTCCTTGTAAGGATGCAGCACCTCGCGAATGAGATCTTCGCTGACATCCGGCCCATAGCTGTCGGCCGTATCGATGAAGTCGATCCCGAGTTCCGGGACGCGGCGCAGGGTGGCACGTGCCATGTCGCCATCATCCGGGTCGCCCCAAATGCCTTTGCCGGTAATCCGCATGGCGCCGAAGCCCAGGCGGTTGACCGTGATGTCACCCCCGATGGTGAACTGGCCAGAGGCAGTGGCGGAGGGGGTCTGCGACATGGGCGGGTTTCTCTGGTGAGGGGCGCGCGACGGGAGCGCCCGCGTCCCTTACCTGAGTAGCCCATCGGCCGTTTTCAACCGACCGATGGGTTCTCTGCTGGTCAGTACGCGAAGGGGTTCGGGCCGCCGAAGGGAGCCTGAGCGACGCGGAACGGCAGCTGCACGAAGCGCCCTGCGGCCATCACGGGTCCACCCACCAACGTCAGGGGCGAATTGCCCTGAGCCGGGAAGATGGCATTGATGGCCTCGAACGGCAGGCTGACGATCCGACCGGCAAACGCGACCGGAGCGGTGATCAACACCGCGGGTCCGGCATAGGGGTTATAGACGGGCGCTTGCGGCGCGACCGGAACATAGGCTTGGCGCGGCTGACGTGTGCCACCCACCGTGAGCGGACGATAGACGCTTTGAGCCGAGGCCGCGAGATCGCTGCCCACAAGAGCCGCGAGCGCCACGGCTGCGACGGCGGCTGTGCCACCGGCGCGGTTGAACTTCACCATCATACTCTCCTAATCGACGGTTTGACGGCCGTACCTCCACAACCCAAAAGGGGCCAGATCAAGGCTGTTAGGCCCCTCGGTCGGCAATCCTTAAGACAGTGTTACCGACGGAACACGCGCCACCAAGGGGTTTGGAACCCAAGCGTAAGCGCGAGTGTTGAGTGCAGTAAGGCGCGCAAACAGCCACAAAAAGGAGCACCGATGCGACACATGAAGGCACTTGGCTTGACCGCCTTGGCGGCCGCGATGCTGACGGCGTCGATCCCCGCCATGGCGCAGGATTATGGCTACGGCTTCAATGGCTATGGCGATGGCGGCCCCCGCTATGAGCGACGCGTCGACGATGGCGATCATTGGCGCCACCGGTGGGACGACGGCTATCATCGCGACTGGGATCATGGCGATCACTGGGACCACGACGATTGGCGCCATCACCGCCATTGGCATTGCCCGCCGCCGCCCGATTTTGACGATCAGGACTGACCGTCGATAGCGCGAGTCAGCTGACGTGAAGCGAAACCCCGGCCATCGTGCCGGGGTTTTTGATTGAGGTGATCGTCAAAGCCAGCGCGCCGCCGCGGCAGCATCCTTGTCTTTTGCCTCGACCCAATCTCCGGTCGGGCCATCGCGTCGGTGCTCTCGCTTCCAGAATGGCGCGCGCGTCTTCATGTAATCCATCAAGAAATCTGCCGCAGCAAAGGCCGCGTCGCGATGCGCCGAGGCCGTCACGACCAGAACGATCTGCTCACCCGGAAGAATGGTCCCGTAGCGATGGATGATTTGAACGCCGAGAAGCGGCCAACGCGCCTCGGCATCTGCGGCCACGCGTGCGATCTCGGCTTCGGCCATGCCGGGATAATGTTCGATCTCGAGCGCATCGAGCGTTCCGGCCTCGTCGCGGCAAAGACCCGTGAAGGTCACGACGGCGCCGACATCCGTGCGCCCATCCGTCAGCGCAGCCGTCGCTGCGGCAGCATCGAACGCCTCGCGCTGAACCGCGATCGACGCCATGATCAGCCGCCCGTCATCGGCGGGAAGAATGCAATCTCGCGCACCCCCGCAAGCGGCGCGTTGGGCTTGGCATGGACATGATCGAGAGCCGCGCGGATCGTCGACGAAGTGTCGAACGCATGGGCATAGCCTTCGTCTTTGCGGCTGAGCCACGCCATGAGATCGGCCACAGTGAGGACATCGGCCGGAAGATCGAGCTCTTCTTCTGCTTTGCCGATGCGCTCGCGGACCCAGGCGAAATAGATGGCTCTCACGCCCTTACTCCATGATGTAGCGAAGGCCGGCCTTCATGTAATCCCACCCCGTGTAGATCGTCAGGAGCGCCGCGATCCACAAGAGGCCGAGCCCGATCATGATGGTCCCCGGCAGCACCACTTCGCCGGCCGGCCCGGCGATCAGAAACCCGATCGCCACCAGTTGCAGGGTCGTCTTGTATTTTGCGACCCGACTGACCGGGACCGACACCTGGAGCTCACTGAGAAACTCCCGTAATCCCGAAACGAGAATCTCACGGCTGAGGATCACGATGGCGGCCCAGAGCGACCAGCCCTCGATCGAATGATTGCCGACCAGAACCATAAGGGTCGCGGCGACCAGGAGCTTATCGGCGATTGGATCGAGCATGCGGCCCAGGGAGGATTGTTGGGACCAGGCACGCGCCAGATAACCGTCGAAAAAATCCGTGACGGCCGCGACGACAAACACACCGAGAACGGCCCAGCGCATCCAAAGCGCGTCGGATGACATGAAGCCGCCGACCACCACGGGAACCGCGACGAGGCGGCCGTAGGTCAGAATGTTCGGCAGGTTCCAGTTCCGTCCGCGCATCTCGACCGTTGAAAGAGCCATGATCCGAGGGAACATGGCGAGGGTGGTGGCGTCAAGCTCGGACAATGCCAAAATCATGATCCGAGGACCCGGCGCGCCTCATCGCCGGGCCGCGCGCGGACAATTGCCCGCGCATTCTGCCTTACCGGCGGAGCGGCAGACTGGCCTTCGCCAGCGGAAGCTCGAACAAGTCGCTCACATCGACATCGAGGCGCCGTCGCCAATTCGGGCGCTCGTTATCGGTGCCCGGAAGGTTAACGGCGACGCGTTCGCCCACGAGATCATCGGCTTGCGCCATCACCAGCATCGAGGGGGTCGAGCCGACGAAGCGGTGAATGGCGCCGACGAGTTCGGAACCAGCATCGGGATTGTCGGCGAGACCCGGTGCGCCGAGGACCTCGGCCAGCTTCACGCGTTCGATCGCGCGGTCCGCCTCGGCCTTGTCGGCCTCCTCCGGCGTGAACGAGCCGATGGCGCGACGTTCCTCGATCTCGAGCCCATGCCACCAGCCCGAGAGCGTCGGCAGATCATGAGTCGAGACGCAGGCGACCGCCTTTTCGGGATAGGCGCTGGCCGGATCGAAACCGAGCCCCTCCTTCTCGCGCTCGAAAAACACGACGCGATAGCTCAGGATATCGGCTGCCGCCATTCGGTCGCGGAAGCCTGGTGCAACAGTCCCGAGATCCTCGCCGATCACGAGACATTTGGCCCGGTGGCTCTCGAGCGACAACTCGCCGATCATTTCTTCCATCGGATAGTGCACATAAGCTCCGGCCGATCCCGGAGCATTGTCGGGGATCCAGAACAGCCGTGACAGACCCATGGCGTGGTCGATCCGCAGCGCTCCCGCATGCCGCATATTGGCGGCCAGGAGGGTCGCGAACGTGTCGAGCCAAGCCCGGCCTGGCACCGCCGGGTTGGGCGGCGGGAGTGCCCAGGTCTGACCATTGGCCGAAAAAGCATCCGGCGGCGCTCCGACCGAGACGCCGGTCGCATAGACGCCCTGGTTGGCCCAGGATTCGGCCCCGTCATTCGCCGTGCCGACCGCGAGATCGCGATAGAAGCCGAAGTTCAAGCCCGCAGCACGGCCCGCAGCTGCGGCCGCACCGAACTGCCGATCCGCCAGCCATTGCAGATAGATCTGAAAGAAGAAGTCGCCGGTGTTGGTGCCCGCAAATTCCGCGATCCCAGCCGCTTCCGGTCGTCGCAACCCTTCCGGCCACTCCCACCATGGCTGACCTTGACGCTCTGCCTCAATCGCCATGAAGGCGGCGAAATGGGCGAGCGACGTTCCCCCATCTCGGGCGAAGCTCTCGAAATCCCGAATGTCGGCGTCGTCGCGCGATTGTTTGCGACGCGCATCGAACACGTCGAAGGCGACCCGAAGCACCGTCTTTTTCAAGGACCAGACGCCCGGATAGGCGACATTCTTGAGCGCCCGCAGCGCCGCGATGGCACCAGCCTGATCGTCCAACGCCTTTTTGACCAGCGGCGAACCGCAGACCACGTCCGGCGAGGTCACATCGATGTAGATCGGATCGAGGTAGCGCCGATCGGACGGGTGATACGGGCTAGCGCGATCGCGATGCTCGGCGAAGAGCGCATGAAGCGGATTGAGGCCGACGAGTTCGGCCCCGTGCCGCCCCGCCGCATCGGCGAAACGGGCGAGCGTCGAAAAGTCGCCAATGCCCTGATCCGCAGCGCTCCGCAGCGTATAGAGATGCGCCGCGATCCCGAAGGCTTTATGGCCGCCGAGCAGTTCCGGAGGCAGGTAGCACCGGGAAGGCGCAACCGTCAGCGCACAGATGATCGTCGGATCGCTATCGACCCAGAGGCGATGTCGCCCGATTGGTTGGCTCGGGATGGGCAGGTGATAGGCGGGTGCGGGGCGCCCGTCCGATCCTACGGCCGCGCTCCGCTGGGCATCGTCGAGGTTGAGCCAAATCGAATCGCTCGATCCATCTTCCCGCGCGATGGCAAGACGCAATCGCCCGCCGAGGCGTCGGCTGGCCGCGACCCGCACGATCGGTCGCTGGCCTTCCCAGGCCACGAGGCTGGCCGGCAGAAGACGCCGCTCGCGGCGTTGCGAGAGAAGATCGAGGCTGTCGCGCACCTCGCCGCTGGAGCCGACCGCAAGGCCCATGCTGGTCAACAAGGCCAGCTTGGTCTGGCCGGTGACGACATGACGAACACCATTCATCTCGGACCAGTCGGGCGCGATCCCGGCCGCACTCGCGAGTCGGTCGACAAGCTCAGGCGCGAGAGGACGCGAGGTGGTTCCGGTGACGCTCCCCGGTTCTTCGACCAGGGCCACGACGCTTCGCGCCGCGACATCAAGGCCGCTCTCGCCCGCGTGTCGGCGCGTTGTGGCGGCGTCGGGCTCGGCCGTATCGAGGACAAGCCGCCAACTATGACCGGTTCGCACCTCGGGCAAGATAACCTGAAGTGGCTCGAAGCCGCTGTGATGGATGATGGTGACGCGGTTCGGCGTTTCGTCCTCGGAGCCTTCGGCGTTGAGAACCTCGATCAAGGTCCGTGTCGCGGGATGCTCCCAATCCCAAGCCTGGGGAGCCTGCCCGTCGGGCCGTCGCCATTCGATGTCGGGGTAGCGCTGACCCTCGGCAAAGTCACCGGTCAGAAAATGGTCCGCCGTGATGGCCGGATTGGCGAGGCGGATGGCGATCAGTTGCCGGATGAAGCTGGAGAGCTCGTCGGGACGCGACCAGTCTGTCCAGGCCGTCTCATTGTCCTGCGCGTAGGCATTGTTGTTGCCCCCTTGCGTCAGCCCGCGTTCGACGCTGGGGCCGAGCATGGGCGTCCCGCGCGACAACAACAGGGTCGCGAGCAGGTTGCGCTGATCCCGCAGGCGACCGGCATTGACGCCGTGATCGTCCGTTTCGCCTTCGATGCTGCAGTTCCAGGACCAGTTCTGGTTGCCGCCGTCGCGGTTCTGCTCGCCGTTTCGATCGTTTCGCTTGCCCGTATACGAGACGAGATCGCGAAGCGTGAAACCATCATGGGCCGTGATGAAGTTGATGCTGCGCGAGGGGCGCCGCTTGGCCCAGAACAGATCGGCCGAGCCGGTCACGCGGGGCGCGAGTTCGGCCGGGGCCGCGTCGCCACGCCAGAAGCGACGAGCCGCATCCCGGTAGCGATCGTTCCATTCGGCCCAGGGGGCCGAGAATCCACCCACCCGATAACCGCCCGGCCCCATGTCCCAGGGTTCGGCCACGAGCTTGAGATTGCGAAGCAGCGGATCCTGCTCGATGGCGGTCAGCAGCGACCCTTGCTGCTCGAACCCCTCGGCCCGGCGACCGAGCGTCGTTGCGAGGTCGAAACGGAAGCCGTTGATGCCGCCCAGCCGCGCCCAGTTGCGGAGCGAGTCGAGCACGAGGCGCACCACCGGGGCGCGATCCGCCGCCAGGATGTTGCCGCAGGCGGAATCGTTGATGTAGAGCGCAGGATTATCGGGGCGAAGCCGATAATAGGACGCGTTGTCGAGACCACGGAGCGACAAGGTCGGGCCGAGTTCGTCGCTCTCGCCGGTATGGTTATAGACGACGTCGAGGACGACCTCGATGCCGGCGGCATTCAAGGCAGCAGTCGCGGCGCGGACCTCGGCCCAGCCGCCGGGCGCGAGACGCAGATCGGGAACCGAGAAGGCGACGGGATTATAGCCCCAGTAATCAGTCAATCCGAGCGGCGGCAGATGCCGCTCGTCGATCCAGGCAGCAGCCGGCATCAATTCAACCGTGGTGATGCCGAGTTTGACGAGATGATCGACGCCTGCCGGAGACGCCAGCCCCGCGAATGTGCCTCGTAATGCCTCTGGCACGCCGGGATGCAGCTTGGTGTAGCCCCGCACATGCAATTCGCTGATGACCGTGCGGGGCCATCCGGCGCCATCACGCCACGGCTCGACGCCGGTGGGCGCCACAACAACGCCCTTCGGCATCGCGAACGCGCTGTCGGTCTCGTCACGGGCATCGCTCCCGGCCACGAACCCATACATGGAGGGATGGAGCACGAACGGCCGGTCGAGCGCCAGCGCATGCGGGTCGATCAGCAGTTTGGCGGAATTGAACCGATGCCCCCGGCCGGGATCATACGGCCCATGCGCCCGCAATCCGTAACGGGCGCCCTCGACAACCCCGGAAATATGCGCGTGGAAGACGTTCCCGGTCCGCTCGAACAAGCGGATGCGTTCGAGTTCCTGATCGCCCGTCTCATCGAAGAGACAGACGTCGATCGCGTCGGCATTCGCCGAAAACACGGCGACGTTCAAGCCATCGCCCTGCAGTGTCACCCCGAGCGGCTCGGGAGAACCCGCCGATACCCGGCGAACCCCAAGACTCATGTGATGACCGACGGTTCGGTCCGGCCCGTATGCTGTTCGATCCCGGCGATCGATCGTGAGAGGCCGATCAGGGTTTTCAGCGCATCGCCCGTCTCGCGATCGAGACGCTCTGGGCCGGGCTCGAAGGTCTCGATATAGACCCGCAAGGTCGCTCCCGCCGTTCCGGTTCCCGAGAGGCGATAGACGATCCGCGAGCCGTCCGCGAATAGAAGGCGGATCCCCTGATGCGCCGAATCCGACCCGTCGACCGGATCGTGGTAGGCGAAATCGTCTGCGTTGGCGATCGTCAAGCCGTCGAGCGTCTGCCCCTTCAAGGTCGGCAACTTGGCGCGCAGTTCAGTGACCAGCACATTTGCGCCTTCGGCCGGCACTTCCTCATAATCATGACGGGCGTAATAATTGCGCCCGTAGGTTGCCCAATGATCCTGCATGATGGCCTGAACGCTGGTCTTGCGAACCGCCAGGATATTGAGCCAGAGCAGCACGGCCCAGAGGCCGTCCTTCTCGCGCACATGGCTCGACCCCGTGCCGGCGCTCTCCTCGCCGCAGATGGTCGCCATCCCCGCGTCGAGCAGGTTGCCGAAGAATTTCCAGCCGGTCGGCGTCTCGTAACAGGCGAGACCCTTCTTCTGCGCGACGCGATCCGCCGCGCCGCTGGTCGGCATCGAGCGGGCAATCCCGGCCAAGCCGCCTTGATAACCCGGCGCCAGATGCGCATTGGCCGCGAGGGCCGCGAGACTGTCGGACGGCGTCACGAAAATCCCGCGCCCGATAATGAGATTGCGATCCCCATCGCCATCGGAGGCGGCGCAAAGGTCAGGCGCACCCGTCGGGGCCATTGCGAGATCGTAGATTTGCTTGGCATGGACCAGATTGGGGTCGGGGTGATGCCCGCCAAAATCCGGCAGCGGTATGCCGTTGATGACCGTCCCGGCTCCGGAACCGAGCACGTCTTCCAAAATCTTGGTCGCATAGGGCCCGGTTACGGCCGACATCGCGTCGAACGTCATTTTAAACCCGCCGACGAACATGGCGCGGATCGCGTCGAAATCGAACAGCGTTTCCATCAGGGCCAGGTAGTCGCTCACCGGATCGACGATATCGACCCGCATCCCGGCGATCTCGTAGGTGCCGATCTGATCGAGATCGATGTCCGGCACGTCGGCAATACGATATTCGGTGATCGTTTTGGTGCGGGCGAAGACCTCGTCGGTGATCTTCTCGGGGGCGGGGCCGCCGTTGCTGGCATTGTATTTAATGCCGAAATCGCCATCCGGGCCACCAGGATTATGGCTGGCCGACAGGATCAGCCCGCCAAACGCCGAGGTCTGTCGAATGAGGTTCGAGGCCGCCGGCGTCGAGAGGATACCGCCCTGCCCGACGATGACCTGACCAAAGCCATTGGCGGCCGCCATTTTGATGACGGTCTGGATAGCTTCGCGGTTGTAGTAACGGCCGTCGCCACCGACCACGAGCGACTTGCCGGTATAGCCGCTGAGACTGTCGAAGACGGATTGGACAAAATTCTCGATGTAGTGCGGCTGCTGAAACACCGGGACTTTTTTGCGAAGCCCAGAGGTTCCGGGCTTCTGGTCGGTGAACGGTGTTGTTGGGATCGTCCGGATCATGCTGCCGCTCCAGATGGCGTGTCGTCTTCGTTTTTTTCGGTGTCGGCCGCAATGGCTCGGTAGAGGTCGGCGGTTCGCCGGGCGGGCCTGCGCCAGGACACGTCGGTCGCCATGCCGGCGAGAACCATCCTGGTCCACCCGGGGGTGTCGCGATAAAGGGCCGCGGTCCGATGCAGCGCGGCCCGCAGCGCATCGGCCGTGACCGGGCTGAACTGCAAACCTGTTGCGGCCCCGCTGGCCACCGCCATTTCGTTAGCGTCGACGATCGTATCGGCGAGGCCGCCGACACGCGCCACGACTGGCACCGCGCCATACCGCAAGGCACAGAGCTGCGTCAGGCCGCAAGGCTCGAACCGTGAGGGCACCAGAAGTGCGTCGCTGCCGGCCTGGATCAGATGCGCGATCGGCTCGTCATATCCGATGCGGCAGGCGATCCGGTCCGGATAACGGGCGGCGGCGGCATTGAACGCCTCCTCCATCCACCGATCGCCAGAGCCGAGAAGCACCAATTGGGCATCTAGATCGATGAGGGTCGGGATTGCCTCGAGCAGAAGATCCAACCCCTTCTGGCTCGAGAGCCGGCTGACGACACCAAACAACAAGGTCTCGGGTTTGACCGGCAAACCATAGGTCTTTTGCAACGCGCGTTTATTCTCGGCGCGACCCTTCAGCGATTTGGCCGAATAGGGCTTGGCCAGCATCTTGTCGGTTTCGGGATTCCAAACCACGTCGTCGATGCCGTTGAGAATGCCGGACAGAGCCTGCGACCGGCTTCGCAACAGAACGTCGAAACCCATGCCGTTGTCTCGGGTCAAGATTTCGGTCGCGTAGGTCGGCGACACGGTCGTGATCCTGTCCGAAAAAACGATGCCGGATTTCAAGAAACTGACTTTGTCGTAATATTCGAGGCCATTCACCGTGAAGGCCTCCCACGGAAGGCCGATCTCCGGCATGGACGAGGACGGGAAGAGACCCGGGAACGCCATATTGTGGATGGTGAAGACCGTGCCGGGCGCGCGCTGCCCGCTGTAACGGAGATAAGCGGCCGTCAGCCCGGCCTGCCAGTCATGGGCATGGACGACATCGGGTCGGTAGCCGCCGATGGCACCGAGCGCGATATCGGCCCCGACGCGGCCGAGGGCTGCGAACCGAAGGACGTTGTCGGGCCAATCCGACCCGTTCGACGCCACATACGGATTCCCCTCGCGATTGAAAAGATGGGGGGCGTCGAGAGCGAAAATCTCGATCCCACCAGACGTGCCGGCCAAGATGCGCGCGGGGCCACCGAACAACGTCTTGTAGGCATGCACGGCGGTCGCATCCTTCAGCCCCCGCAACACCGCCGGATAGGCCGGCAATAAGGACCGGATCGCGACATTCTCCTTGGCGAGTGCGGCCGGCAGAGCGCCGGTCACATCGGCCAAGCCGCCCGTCTTGATCAGCGGAAAGAGCTCGGATGAAACCGAGAGAACCTGAAGATTCGGCAAATCGCCCTCACCGGCTCAGGTTGTCGATCATGGACTTGGTGACGAGACAGATGCCCTTGTCGGTGCGACGGAATCGCGAGGCGTCGAGTCCCGGATCTTCGCCGATCACCAGACCCTCTGGGATATGCACGCCGCGGTCGATCACAACATTCTTCAGCCGGGCCGACCGACCCACCTGCACGTAGGGCATGATGACCGCGTTTTCGACATTCGCGTAGGAGTTCAGGCGAACGCCGGTGAACAGCAAGGATCGCCGCAGGAAAGCACCGGAGACCACACACCCGCCCGACACCAGCGACGTGATCGCATGGCCGCGGCGCCCGTCGAGGTCGTGGACGAATTTGGCCGGCGGCGTGATCTCGCCATAGGTCCAGATCGGCCAATCCTTATCGAACAGGTCGAGGTCTGGGACGACATCGGTGAGATCGATATTGGCTTCCCAATACGCATCGACCGTCCCCACATCGCGCCAGTAGGCCACGGCTTCGTTGCTCGACCGCACGCAACTTTCGGTGAAATGATGCGCGATGGCTTTGCCATGCTTGACGAGATACGGCACGATATCCTTGCCGAAATCGTGCGCCGAGGACGGGTCGGCGGCATCGCGACGCAATTCGTCGAACAGCAGCTTGGTGTCGAAAACATAGATGCCCATGCTGGCGAGCGCCACATCGGGATTGCCGGGCATGGCCGGCGGATCCTTCGGCTTTTCGAGGAATGACAGGATCCGGTCGTTCTCATCGATATGCATCACGCCGAAGCCGACGGCTTCCATGCGGGGCACCTCGAGGCAACCCACCGTCACGTCGGCGCCGGAGTCGACGTGCTGCTGCAGCATCTTCTCGTAATCCATCTTGTAGATGTGATCACCCGCCAGCAGCACGATGAATTTCGGATCGTAGCTTTCGATGATGTCGATGTTCTGATACACCGCGTCAGCGGTACCAAGATACCACATATCCTCAGACACGCGCTGGCTTGCCGGCAGAATATCGAAGCTCTCGTTCCGCTCTGGCCGAAAGAAGTTCCAGCCACGCTGGAGATGGCGAATGAGGCTATGGGCTTTATATTGCGTGGCGACCGCGATGCGCCGGATGCCGGAATTGAGCGCGTTCGACAGCGCAAAGTCGATAATGCGGGATTTGCCGCCGAAATAGACGGCTGGCTTGGCGCGGAAGTCGGTCAATTCCATCAACCGGCTCCCACGCCCTCCAGCCAGGACATAAGCCATGGCGTGGCGCGAGAGAGGTCCTTGGATGGGCGCCTTCGAGTTCATGAAATCATCTCCCACGCGGTTTTTTTACGGATTGATCGGCTCCAAACCGTGTCTGATTGTGCGTCACGCTTGTGAAAATTCAAAGTAGACGGTTGCGAGAGGCGGAAGGTAAATCTCCGCCGAGGCCGGAAGACCATGGGCCGGGACCTCGGTCGCGACGACGCCGCCCAGATTGCCCGTCCCTGATCCACCATAGACCGATGCGTCGGTGTTCATGATCTCGCGCCAATGGCCGGCCATCGGAAGACCAATGCGATAGGCGCTGCGTGGCACCGGAGTGAAATTCGACACAGCCGCGACCGGCGCGTCGCCCGGATTGCCGGTCCGCAGCCAAGCCAGAACCGATTGCTGCCGGTCGTCCGCCACGATCCAACGAAAGCCTTCGGGCTCGCAGTCACGCGCATAGAGTGACGGCGTGTCGCCATAGACGCGGTTCAGGTCTCGTACGAGCGCCTTCAGGCCGGCGTGGAAGGGATATTGCAGCAGATGCCAATCGAGGCTCTGCGATTCCTTCCACTCCTGCGTCTGGCCGAATTCCTGGCCCATGAACAGGAGCTTCTTGCCCGGATGCGCCCACATGAAGCCGTAATAGGCTCGCGCATTCGCGAAGCGTTGCCATTCGTCGCCGGGCATTTTCGACAGAATCGACTTTTTGCCGTGCACCACTTCGTCATGGCTGAGCGGCAGAATGAAATTCTCCGAAAAGCCGTAGAGCAGCCCGAAGGTCAGCTGATCGTGGTGCCACTGCCGATGCACCGGATCCGTCGAAATATATTCGAGCGTGTCGTGCATCCACCCCATGTTCCACTTGAACCCGAAGCCGAGTCCACCCGCATAGGTCGGGGCAGAGACGCCAGGCCAGGCGGTGGATTCCTCCGCGATCGTCATCGCGCCCGGGTGAAGTTCGTAGACGAGCTCGTTGACGCCCTTGAGGAACGCGACAGCCTCCCGGTTGTCGTTGCTGCCGTCCCAATTGGGCACCCACTCGCCCTCTTTCCGGGAATAATCGAGGTAGAGCATGGACGCCACCGCGTCGACCCGGAGGGCATCCACGTGGAATCGCTCGAGCCAGAAGACCGCATTGGCGGCCAGCATGCTGACGACCTCGCGACGACCAAAATTATAGATCGCGGTATTCCAGTCGGGGTGGAACCCCTGCCGAGGATCGGCATGTTCGTAGAGCGCCGTTCCGTCGAACAGCGCGAGACCATGCATGTCGACCGGGAAATGCGCCGGAACCCAGTCGAGAATGATACCGATCCCTGCGGCGTGAGCGCGATCGACAAGGCGGGCGAACCCGTCCGGATCACCAAAGCGACGGGTGGGCGCGAATAGGCCGATCGGCTGGTACCCCCAGGACGGATCGTAGGGATATTCGGACACCGGCATAAATTCGAGATGGGTGAAGCCCATCTCCCGCGCATAGGGGATCAGGTCGTCGGCGAGTTCGTCGTAGGTCAAAAACCGGTTGTCGTCGCCGCGCTTCCACGACCCGAGATGGACCTCGTAAATGGTCATCGGAGCCCGACGTCGATCGATGGTCTGACGATGTTCGAGATAGGCGTCGTCGGTCCAGGGAAATGGCTTGGCCGGCGCGACGACCGAGCCATTCTTCGGGCGGAGTTCACTCATGAAGCCGACCGGGTCTGCCTTGAGTGGCAGAAGGACGCCGCCTCGCCCGACGACCTCATATTTGTACACAGCACCCGGCTCCACGCCCGGGGCAAAGATTTCCCACAATCCGCTGCCGATGCGTTTTCGCATCTGGTGGCGTCGGCCGTCCCAGTCATTGAAGCTGCCGACCGCCGAAACCCGCTCGGCATTCGGAGCCCAGACTGCGAAATTCACGCCCGTGACGCCTTCGTGTTCCATCACGTGAGCGCCAAGCCGCTCATAGACCTCGCGATGCGTCCCCTCGGCGAATAAGTGGTCGTCGAGCGGACCGAGGACCGGACCGAACCGATACGGATCCTCGAACGTCCAGGATCCGCCGGCGTTCTCAGCCTGCAGGGTATAGCGGAACGGGGCGCTTTTCGGTGCCTTGACCAAGCCCTCGAAGAAGCCGGCCGGATCCCGTTGCGTGAGTTCGACGATCGGCTTGCCTGCCTGGTCGAGGGCGGTTAGCCGATCCGCCCCTGGCACGAAGGCGCGGATCACCGGGCCATCTGGCGTCGCATGAAGACCGAGAACGCCGAATGGATCCCCATGGCGTGCCGCGACGAAGGCCGCGACATCACCGTCATCTGCGCGCCAGCCGTCCACCATAGGGTTCCCCAATCTACTTACCGTGTCGTGTTCAATGCGGTTCGAACCGGTACGTTCCAGATCTCGCTCGCATATTCGGCAATCGTGCGGTCCGACGAGAACCATCCGAGGCGGGCGGTATTCAGGATGCTCGACTGCCACCAGGCCGACCGGTCGAGCCAACGCGCATCCACCTGACGCTGCGATTCGTAATAAGCGTCGAAATCCGCCGTAACGAAGAAGTGATCGTGATCCCGCAGAATATCGACGAGCCCTCGATAGCGCGAGGGGTCATCGGGCGAGAAAACACCCGACTCGACGGCGTCGAGCACCTCACCTAATTTTGGCGATGCCGCAATGACATCGCGCGCCGACAGGCCGCTGGCGCGCCGCTGCTCGACCTCGGCCGCCGTCATGCCGAAGATGAAGATATTCTCGGCCCCGACATGTTCGAGGATTTCGACGTTGGCGCCGTCGAGCGTGCCGATCGTCAAGGCTCCATTCAGCGCGAGCTTCATATTGCCGGTGCCAGAGGCTTCCATCCCGGCGGTCGAAATCTGTTCGGAGAGATCAGCCGCCGGAATGATGGATTCGGCCAAGCTCACATTGTAGTTCGGCAGGAACACGACCTTGAGCAGGCCGCGCACGGCCGGGTCGCTGTTGATGACGCGCGCCACGTCGTTGGCCAGTTTGATGATGAGCTTGGCCGTGTGATAGCTCGCGGCCGCCTTGCCGGCGAAGATCTTAACGCGCGGCACCCAATCCCGCCACGGCTCGGCCCGGATGGCGTTGTAGAGCGCGATGGTCTCGAGCAGGTTCAGGTGCTGCCGCTTATACTCGTGGATCCGCTTGATCTGGATGTCGAACATGGCATCCGGGTCGACCGCGACATTGACGCGCGCCGCCATGACGGTCGCCAGCGCAATCTTATTGTCGCGTTTGATGGCCCGAAGCCGGTCCTGAAAGCCGGCGTCGGTCGCGAGCGGCTCGATTTTTTCGAGATAGCGCGGATCATCGAGCACCTTCTCGCCCGCCACCTCGACCAGCAGCTTGGTCAGGGCAGGATTGGCCTCGTAGAGCCAACGCCGAAACGTGATTCCGTTCGTTTTATTGGTGATCCGGTCCGGGTAGAGGCCGTTGAGATTTTTGAACACCGTCTTGCGCATCAGATCGGTGTGGAGCGCCGACACGCCATTGACCTTGTGGGCGCCGAGGAACGCCAGCGTTCCCATTTTGATGCGGCGGCCGTGATGCTCGTCGATCAACGAGACGGACGACAACGTGTCCGAATCGCTCGTGCCCTGGGTCCGCAAACCGTCGAGATGGACGGCGTTGATGAGATAGATGAGCTGCATGTGGCGCGGTAGAAGGCGGTCCATCAGCGGAACCGGCCAGGTTTCGAGCGCCTCCGGCAGCAGCGTGTGGTTCGTATAGCTCAGCGTCGCCTGTGTGATGGTCCAGGCTTGGCTCCACGGCATCGCGTGATCATCGACGAGGATCCGCATCAACTCGACCACCGCGATCGCCGGATGCGTATCGTTCAACTGGATCGCGGCCTTGTCGGCAAGCGACTCTAGCGTGCCATATTGCTTCAGGTGTCGCCGGAGCAGGTCCTGCAGAGAGGCCGAGACGAAGAAGAATTCCTGCCTGAGGCGCAATTCCTGTCCGGCCGGGGTGGCATCGCTCGGATAGAGCACCTTGGAGATCGACTCGGCTCGCACACGGTCGGCGAGAGCGCCGAAATAGTCGCCCGCGTTGAAGGCATCGAGCCGCAGCGCGTCGATGGCGCGTGCCGACCAGAGCCGCAGTGTGTTGACGTGCTTGCCCCGCCAGCCCACCACCGGCGTGTCATAGGCGACGGCTTCGATCGTCTCGCCCGGATGCCAGATATGGCGCGGCGTACCGTCCGGCGAATGAAGGGTCTCCACCGTCCCGCCAAAGCCGATATCATAAGCGATTTCAGGCCGTTCAAACTCCCACGGATTGCCGTTCGACAACCAGTTCTCGGGATATTCCTGCTGCCAGCCGTCTTTCACGACCTGCCGGAACAAGCCATGATCGTAGCGGATGCCGTAGCCATAGGCCGGGATCGCCAGCGTCGCCATGCTCTCCATGAAGCAGGCGGCTAGCCGGCCGAGGCCACCATTGCCCAGCGCCGCGTCTGGCTCGATCGCACGCAACCGGTCGAGATCGACATCGAGGCCCGCCAAGGCTTCGCGCATCGTCTCGATCATACCGAGATTGGTCATGCCATCGAACAGCAGCCGGCCGATCAGAAACTCCAGCGACATGTAGTAGACGCGCTTGGTCTGGTCCGTGTTGGTGCGGTTGTAGGACTCCTGCCACCCATCGACCATACGGTCGCGCACCGCCAGGGCAGAGGCCACGAACCAGTCGCGCTCGCTGGCGCCCGAAACGGTCTTGCCGACTGCATAATAGAGTTTGGCCACGATCGCGTCGCGCAGCGCTTGCACGTCACCCGAGCTCGGTGCGTGTAATTCCGTGGCAGACGCGCTGTGCAGAGCCGGGGCGGTGTGTTGGTCGGTCGTCATACGCGCGCCATCCTCGATGCTAGTGCGATTTGGATCACATTCGCCACAGGCGAACACGCTGGCCGGGCGGCCCGGCTCATTCGCCGAAACAGCCCTCTACCAGAAGTTTCTTAAGACAATTCGGGAACCCGGCCCTGCAAGCCGCACCACTGCGGACGCCACACTCCATGCGTTTTCATGACCCCAACACAGAGATCGGCGACGTCGACGACGCAACTCGAGCTTTGCCATAAATGACCTCGTTGCAACAGGAGCATCATCGGCACGAAAGAATGATGACAGCCGGCCGGATCGTCAACGTCAGCGAGAGCGAGTCGCCACGGCCATCAGACCGGCCCGCGTCCTTCGCCGGCGGCCCAAAGGGCGCTCAGCCCTTCCCGGTACGTCGGATAGGCAAGCGTCACCCCAAGGTCTTGCGTGAGCGCGCGGTTCGAGACACGTCGGTTTGCCGCGTAGAAGCTCCGTGCCATCGGCGAGAGCGGGGCGTCACCGAAGGGGATCAGGGGTGGCGGCTCGAGACCCATCAGCCGCGCCGCATAGGCCACCACCTCCGGGGCGGGGGCGGGCTCGTCGTCGGTGACGTTCCACACACGGCATCCCCCCCTGAACACGAAGGCTTGCCCGATCGCGCGGCCGATATCACCGACATGGATGCGGTTGAACACCTGACCTGGTTTATCGATGCGCCTGGCGTCGCCCTGGCGAAGATCGTCAAGCGCGTTGCGCCCCGGCCCGTAGATGCCGGCCAACCGCAGAATTTGGACGGACTTTCCGGTACGTTGACCAAGTGACAACCAAGCGTTCTCGACCGCCACGCGGGCTCGACCGCGCTCGCTGAGCGGCTCCGCCGGGGTGGTTTCATCGATCCACGCGCCCCCGTGATCGCCATAGACCCCGATGGTCGACAGATAGACGATGCTGGCGAGCCGGGAGGCCGCGATGGCATCCGTAAAGCGCGACAGGACAGAATCGCCGCTCAGGCCGGGCTGGACGCTGACCAGCAGGCGATCGGCCTGCGCCAAAGCGGTCTCGATCGCCGGATCGGCATGACCATCGTCGAACACAAGCGCCGCTTGTCCCTTGCGCCCGAGTGCCTCGACTTTGTCGGCCGTTCGCACCGTCCCGATCGCGGGGCCATCAATCTCAAGGCTGCGCGCGTCGCCGAGGTAGTGCCCGGCCGTATAACCGATCCCAAACACAAACAGGCTCATGCGGCCTCCCATTCGGCGCGAACATCGATATCGGGGTCTTGCCGGACGGTCTCGCCGGCCTGTTGTCGCAGAGCGGCGCCGCCGATGAGACGGTGCAGCGCCCACACCGCCATGGCGCGCACCAGCGGCGAGGCGTGGCGCAACCGCGCGACGGCATGCGGCGCAAGCGAGCGATCGCCCGAATTCCCGATCGCGATCAGGACATTTCGGAGAAAGCGCGCGTGTCCGATCCGCTTGATGGGACTGCCGGAGAAGAAGACCCGGAACGCCGCATCGTCGAGGTCGACGAGATCCGCCAGGGAGGGCTCGGCGAGATCCGCGCGCGCCGTCAATTTGGCCTCGCGCGACACCTCCGCGAATTTATTCCAAGGGCACACGGCGAGACAATCATCGCAACCATAGATGCGGTTGCCGATTGCGGGACGAAAATGCCGGTCGATGTGACCCTGATGTTCGATTGTCAGATAGGAGATGCAGCGGCGGGCGTCGAGGCGGTATGGGGCCGGAAAGGCCTTGGTCGGGCAGATGTCGAGGCAGGCGCGGCACGATCCGCAATGGTCCGCCATCGCGGTGTCGACGGCGAGATCCAGCGTCGTGAAGATTGAGCCGAGAAACAGCCAGGAGCCGAAATCGCGCGACACCAGATTGGTATGCTTGCCTTGCCAGCCGACGCCCGCGGCGGCCGCCAGAGGCTTTTCCATCACCGGGGCCGTATCGACGAAGACCTTGACGGCCGCCTCCTCGTCCGACGCCCGCGCCAGCCATGTTGCGAGATGTTTGAGCTTGCCCTTGATCACATCATGGTAATCGCGATGGCGCGCATAGACCGAGATCGCACCTTTGTTGCGCCGACTGAGCGTCGCGAGCGGGTCGACAGCCGGTCCGTAATTGGTGCCGAGCATGACGATGCTCCGCACCGCCGGCCATAGAACACGGGGATTGCTGCGGCGAGCCGCTGTCTCGGCCATCCAGCCCATGTCGCCGTGGTGACCCTCGGCCAACCACCTCGCCAGGCGCTCGGGGGCGTCGGGGATCGCGTCGGGCCCCACGATGCGGCAGGAATCGAAGCCGAGCTCGGTCGCTTTGGCGTCCAAACGTTGTCTGAGCGTCGGGACCTGGGTCAAAAATCCAGGTCGGCGTAGATCGGACTCGGTGTGATGCCCGGCACCCGATCGGCCAGCAGCGCGCGAAAGGCCGGACGCGACTTCACCCGAACATACCAGGCCTTCGCGGTCTCGTCTTCGGCCCATGGCACGTCGCCCAGGAAGTCCATCGTCGACAGATGCGCCGCCGCCGCCAGATCCGCATAGGTCATGGTCTCCCCCGCGAGCCAGTTTCGGGTGCGGATCAGATACCCGATATAGCGCATGTGGTAGCGGATGTTGGCGCGTGCCACCCGCACGATGTCCATGTCGGGCGCCCCGCCACCCTGATCGTAGCTCATGAAGCGCTTATAGACCTTCTCGGTCACGAGATGGCTCGACACTTCGTTGAAGAATTTGATGTTGAACCAATCCAGCAATCGACGCACTTCCACACGTCCAGCGGGATCGTCGGGCAGCAGACGTTGAGGGCCCAGCGCCAACCCGCGCGTTTCATCGAGATATTCGCCGATCGGCGCCCAGCCCGGCACCGGCGGCAAGGCGTCTTCCACCAACACCGGGGTGGTTCCGGCCGGGTTCATCAGAAGGAACTCCTCACGCCGGTCGAATGCCCGCTCCTCGATCAATTGCGGCTCGATACCGAGCTCCCCGAGAACAAGTCGGACGTAACGCGAATGCGGGCAAAGGGGATAATGATAGAGGTCCGTCATGTCGCCCTGAAGACCGGCCAGCCGTAGGAGAGGGCATGGCGTTCGAGTGGATCGGCCCGCAACGACACGAGCCACGTCTTGGGTGTCTGCTTGTCGCCCGAAGCCGTTAAGTCAGCGTTAAGGATGAGAAGTGGGCCGGGTCATCGGCATCATCGCCCGATCTCACGCGAAAGACTGTGACCCTATAGGCCGAGCCTTTCTAGGCTTCAACCCCGCGTTGCGGCGGCGCCACTGTCTTGTCCGGCCACAGACAGAGGTCGCGCACGAGACAGGTCGGACAGGCGGGCCGTCGCGCCGTGCAGGTATAGCGGCCGTGCAGGATCAGCCAGTGGTGGGCATGCGGCTTGAAGGCGTCCGGGATGACCTGCATCAATCCGGCCTCGACAGCATCTGCCGTCTTGCCGACCGCAAGCGGCAAGCGATTCGAGACGCGGAACACATGGGTGTCGACCGCGATCGTCGGCTCCCCCCATAAGGCGTTCATCACCACGGCGGCCGTTTTCGTTCCGACCCCTGGCAGCGCTTCAAGCGCGGCGCGGTCGCGCGGCACCTCGCCCGCATGATCAAGGAGCAGTCTTTCGCTCAAGGCCACGACGTTCTTGGCCTTCATGTTGTAAAGCCCGATCGTCTTGATCGCATCGCGCACCTGCGCTTCGCCCAGCGCCACCATGGCGGCCGGATCGGCAGCGCGAGCGAACAAAGCCGGCGTCGCCTTGTTGACGCTCACGTCCGTGGCCTGGGCCGAAAGCACGACCGCAACCAGGAGGCTGAACGGCGTCATATAGATCAGTTCGGTCACGGGGGCGGGATCGCGCTCGCGAAACCGCGTGAAGATGGCGTCGATCCGCGTCATCTCTGCCTGCGACATGGTCGCCGATTGACGCCCTTTGCCGAGCTTGGGCGAGAGCCGCATCTTTCCTCGAGCCATCGCGGTCTTATACTCCACGGCAGTTCGAGAACAAGCCGCGAGGTCGATCGTGTCTCACGTCCCCGATCAACCGATCGATCCAGCCGACATGCCGATCCTGTCCGAACGGTTGCGCCCGCACCGCTCCCTCAGCCGGAAGCAGTTTCACGTCCTGCTCGGAGCCGTTGGCGCGGGCGGCGTGGTGGCGAGCCTCCCCTTCGTGATGATGGGAGCCTGGCCGGTCGCCGGCTTCATGGGGCTCGATGTGCTCGCGGTCTATATCGCGTTCAAGGCCAGTTTTCGGCAGGCTCGCGCCTATGAAGACGTGACCCTGACGGTTCTCGAACTCTCGGTCGCCAAGGTGAGCCCCAAGGGTCTTCGAGCCGAATGGCGGTTCAACCCCTCTTGGGTGCGGCTGCAGCGCGACGAGCATGAAGATTATGGCACCATGCGGATCGATGTCGTCTCGCGCGGGCAACGGCTCGAAGTCGCATCGTTTCTCGGTCCGGACCAGAAGGCGAAATTCGCCGATCGATTGTCGCGCGGTCTCGCGCAGGCGCGCGCCGGAATGCGCCTCTCCTGACAGGGGCTGAAGCTTCCCCGTCAATGCGCGCCGGCTGGCGCTTTACCGGCTTTGACGGATCGTAGCGTCAGGGCGAGTGGCACCGCGACGGCCGACACGATCGCCAACGCGTAAAATACATCGATATAGGCCAGAAATGCCGCCTGCGTCTGAACCTGCTGCCCGATCCAGCCCACGGCCTTCTGTGAGGGTGTGCCCCCGCCACCCCCTTGGTTTGCATAATATTGCGTCGCTCGATTGAGGGTCTCGCCATAGAACGGGTTCCATGAGCCAACCGTCTCGACGAGGCGGCTCTGGTGGAACTGCTCCCGGCGGGCCAACACGGTCTGCGCGAGCGAGACCCCCATCGAGCCGCCGAGGTTTCGCGCCATGTTGATGAGCGCGGAGGCTTGATCGGTCTTCTCGGGCGGGATGCCATCGTAAGACGCCGTCGTGATCGGAATGAAGATCAGCGGCAAGCCCATGCCGATATAGACGCGTGACCACACGAAGAACTCGAAGCTGTTGTCGGCGTAGATATTGGTCAAATAATACATCGCCAGCGCCACGATGAGCGCCCCGACCGCGATAAGATATTTCGGCTGCACCAGCCCGGAGATGCGCCCGACGACGAACATCATGAACATGGTGACAAGGCCACCGGGCGACAGCGCCAGCCCTGCCAGGGTTGCGGTGTAGCCGTAATAGTCTTGCAGCAGCTGCGGAAGAAATTGTGTGGTGGCGATCAGAATCGCGCCCGTCGCGAGCATCACGAGGAAGCACGCCCCGAACTGCCGCCCCGCCAGCATCTTGAGGTCGATTACCGGATCCTTGCGGGTCAGCTCCCACGGGATGAACAGGATCAACGACAGTGCCGTGATGACCGCGAACGTGATGATGAAGCCGGAGCCGAACCAGTCATCCTCCTGCCCGCGGTCGAGCACGACTTCCAAGGCGCCGAGGAACGTCGCGATCAGGATGAAGCCGATGTAGTCGAAGCGGAGCCCCTTGGCCCAGAGCTTGGCACGATCGGCGATCTCCTTGGCGGAATCCGGGATGTAGAAATGCACCAGGAGGATGCAGGCGATGCCGACCGGAGCATTGATCAGAAAGCACCAGTGCCAGGAATAATTGTCACTCAGCCAGCCCCCGAGCGTCGGACCGACAACCGGAGCGACCACCACCGCGATGCCGTAGAGGGCAAAGCCTTGGCCGCGCTTTTCGGGCGGGAACGCCGCCGCCAGGATGGACTGCGCCACCGGTGTCATGCCGCCACCCGCAAGACCCTGCATGATGCGGAACAAGAGCAGGGACGGCAGGCTCCAGGCGAGCCCACATAACACCGAACTGATCGAGAAGAGGGCGAGGCAGACGAGGAAAAAACGCTTACGACCGAAGGCCTTCGAGATCCAGCCGCTGGCACACAGCACGATCGCATTGGCGACCAGATAAGTCGTGACGACCCAGGCGGCCTCATCCGGCCCGACAGCCAAGCCGCCCGCAATATAGCGGAGCGCCACATTGGCGATTGTCGTGTCGAGCACCTCCATGAAGGTCGCGATCGACACAATGCTGGCGATGACCCATGGGTTGACACCCTTGAGCTCCGCGCCTGTCTGTTTCGGTTTTGAGGCCACCGCCGGTTTGGCGTGGCTCTTCGGCACGGAACTGCTTCTCATCGACGGGCTTACTCGCGAGACGACGAGGGTCTTTCGCCACGAGCCGGGCGACGGCCCTCAAGAACCACTGGATGCGAAGGCGAACCAAACCGTTGCGCTCAAGGTTCCCGGTCGCGGGTGACATGGATTGTCACGGGTGCTTGAGGCTAGAGCCGATCCGACAGGGCTTGGACCGCGAGGCCAACGAAAAGCATCAACCCCGCATAACGATTGGCGCGGAAAAGATCGAGCGACCGGGTCGTGCTCTCTGGCGCGATCCGGAAAACCTGCCAAGCGAGGTGACAGCCGAAGGCCGCGACACCGAGCCAAGCCCAGACCCCGCCCCCCGCGAGGGTGACGGCCCCGACCGCGAGCGCGAGCGCGACGGCATAGAGCGCTCCGACGCCGAACCGCACCTTGTCGCCGAAGAACAGAGCCGTCGAACCGATGCCGACCACCGCATCATCGGTCCGATCCTGCAACGCGTAGATCGTATCATAGCCGATGGTCCAGAAGATCGCAGCGGCGTAGAGCAAAATGGGCGCCCAAGCCAGCGAGCCGAAAACGGCGGCCCAGGCGACCAGCGCACCCCAGGCAAAAGCCAGCCCCAAGACGGCTTGGGGCCAAGATGAAACCCGCTTGGCGAAGGGATAAAGCGCGACGATCACCAACGACGCACAGGCGAGCGCGATTGTGAAATGATTGAAGCAGAGCAGCACCGCCAGCCCAATCAGGATCTGGACGACCAGAAAGACCGCAGCCTGCTTGCGGGTGACGCGGCCGCTCGGAATCGGCCGGTTTCGGGTGCGCTCTACCTGGAGATCAATATCTCGATCGACGATGTCGTTGAAGGTCGATCCCGCGCCTCGCATGGCGATCGAGCCGACCGCAAATAGGAGGATCTGCAAAAGATCCGGCGCCCGATGGGCCGCGACCCCTGCCAAAGCCGCGCCCCATAGGCACGGCAGGAGCAACAATTGCCAACCGATCGGTCGATCGATCCGCGCGAGCTGAAGATAGGGACGCCATGCTTCGGGCGAGTAGCGAATGACCCAATGGCCCGTCGTATCGGGCAACGCGTAGGCATTCGGCTCAGCCATCGTCGGAACCCGCTATCGTGGCTCGCCTCGTGCGCGACAAGCCTTTACAGGGGGCCGGTCGGCAACTTGACGGCTTGTTCCTGTTGCCCCTGCTGCGCCTGCTGGGCCTGTTGCTGTTGAGCCTGCTTCATCTTGACCGCAAAGCTACAGGCTTTGACCGCAATGCTCGCAGTTTTGGCGCGGCTCGCCGTCATCTTCTCGATCAGATCGTCCGGAAGGCCGCACCATTCCTTGTTCTTCGTCATGTAATTGACGACTTCGCCCTCGGCAGCCGAGAGGCTCTTCAAGCGTGGGCATGCGGCGATCGGATCGAGCTTACCGCCGTTGGATTTGGAAATCTTGTTTAGCGCGCCGATCTCGCTCATGCGCTTGCTCATCAGCTTGGCGAAGTCGTCATTGCAATCCGCCATGGCGGCGCTTGCACAGGCAGTGCCGGCGATCGCCAGGACCGCAACACGCAGCAGGCTCCGAGAAACGCCCGTCTTGACCGTTAGCTCTTGAAACATGCCGTCTGTCATCGTGTCGGTCTCTTGCTCCGCGAACGCCGCTCGACGCACGTCTTTGTATCTCGATTGTCTAGCGGATAAAAAGTGCCGAATAAAGGCGTCTTGATGGCAAGGACTGATTCGTGGCTCGTATCGACTTTACTTCGCAGCGGCTGTTCGTCGACGCCCCCCTCGCTTGCGATGTCGCTCTGCCGCTCGACCGTCAGCAGGCCAACTATCTGCTGAACGTTCTTCGGTTCAGCGAAGGCGATCCGCTGCTCATCTTCAACGGGCAACATGGCGAATGGCGCGCGACCCTGGCGGCGACCGGACGCAAGGCAGCGATCCTCCATGTGGTCGAACAAACACGCGAGCAGACGGTGCCGAGCCGCATCCATTATTGCTTCGCGCCCTTGAAACACGCCAGGCTCGACTACGTGGTTCAGAAGGCCGTCGAGATGGGAGCCGGCGTGCTGCATCCTGTGATGACGCGGCACACGCAAGTCAGCCGCATCAATCTCGACCGGATGCGCGCCAATGCGATCGAGGCGGCCGAGCAATGCGGCATCCTCGCCGTCCCGATGATCACGGAAGAGCGAAAGTTTGAGGCTTGGCTCGCCGATTGGCCGAGCGATCACCTGATTGTCTTCTGCGATGAAGATGCGGACCACCGCAATGCCTTGGGCATCCCTCCTGCTGGGGTCTCGCCGACGGCGCCGGTCGGGGTTCTCCTCGGCCCGGAAGGCGGCTTTGCGGAAGACGAGCGACAGGCTCTGCTGGCCCTGCCGAATGTGATGCGGCTTTGGCTCGGGCCACGCATCCTACGGGCCGACACCGCCGCCGTCGCGGCACTGACGCTGGTGCAAGCCGCTTTGGGGGATTGGCGCGTCGCGGGGTGAACTGGTCGTCTCGCCTCGCCTCAGGCGTGACCGGCCTCGGATGACAGCATCACAGGATCGATGCCGATTTTGCGAAGCGCGCGGTCGTATTTCGTGTCGAGCGCCTGATCGAACACGATGGCATCGTCGGCCGCGCAATGCAGCCACCCATTGGCCTGCATCTCGGTCTCGAGTTGTCCCGCAGCCCAGCCGGCGTAACCCAGCGCCAGAACGGCACGGTCCGGCCCCCTGCCCTCCGCAATGGCGCGCAGGATATCGACCGTCGCGGTCAACGAAATGCCCGAGTCGATCGGCAGCGTCGAACTATCGACAAAGTAATCTGCCGAATGCAGCACGAACCCCCGTCCAGTTTCGACCGGTCCCCCTTGGATCACCGGAACGTCGGCGGCTTTATCGCTCAGGTCGGTCGCGTCGTCTTCGGCCACCACATCGAGTTGAACCAGGAGATCGGCGAACCGCACCGCATTGGTGGGTTGGTTAACGATGATGCCCATGGCGCCATCGGCCGAATGTGCACAGAGATAGATCACGGCCCGATCGAACCGCTCGTCCGCCATGCCGGGCATAGCGACCAGCAGATGCCCACTGAGAAAGTGAGTGTCGTCGATGTTTTTGGAAGATTTTGTCATCATGCTCAGACTAATCGCGCCACGCCCAGGGCGACAAGCCTCGGTTTCGGGACGAGCGAAAAAGCGCTTGTCCCCTCTCATATTGGCGGTCCCGCTGCTTCTCGCTAGTGCGGCCACTTCATCGTGGGCGGCCGCCCCCGATGGGTCGGCAGACTGGGTGCAGGGCGATCATTCGGCCGTTCGGCTGATCGATGCGGGGCGGGTCACCGGTCAGCCCGGGTCGATGCTCGGGCTCGAGATCCGGCTCGACCCCGGCTACATTACCTATTGGCGGACACCGGGCGATTCCGGAGCGCCTCCCACATTTTCGACGGCCGGATCGACCAATGTGGCCCATATCGAGGTCGAGTATCCTGCCCCCCTGAAACTCGACGAGGCTGGTTCAGAGGTGTTCGGCTACAAGGACGAGGTAACGTTTCCGGTGCGCCTCACACGCATTGAGCCCGCAATGCCCGCGACCCTGAAGCTGGCAGTCGACTACGCCATTTGCGCCACGCAATGTCTGCCGGTCCACGCAATGCTCGATCTCACCCTGACGGACAGCGGCTCGACGGACGACATCGCGCAGGTCCAGCAGGCGCTCGCGAAAGTTCCACGTGAAACGCCGCTTCAGTCGCCGGATCGCTTGGCCATCGACAGGGTGACGATCGATCCGGCCGATCTGAAGTCGCTGAGCGTCGTGGCTCGCGCATCGACCGGAGCGTCCCTATTTGTTGAAGCGCCAGAGGGGTGGTATGTGCAATCCGGTGCGGCATCCGATGCCGGCGGCAACGCCGTATCGTTCCCGCTGACCGTCGTTCAACAACCTACCGGCAGCGACATTCGCGCCATCGACCTCCGACTGACGCTGACCGACAAGACGGGTGCGATCGAAACCTCTGTGCGGGGCCGTGTTGCGTCGGATGTCGGAACCGCCGGACCAAGACCCTAATGGAGCCGCCTATGCCTATTCAAATCGGTGATCGCCTGCCGCAGGCCGAGTTCACGGTCATGACCGCGGATGGGGTATCGGTTCGCACCACGGATGACATCTTCAAGGGACGGACGGTGGTGCTCTTCGCTGTGCCGGGTGCGTTCACGCCGACCTGTCACAAGAACCACCTTCCTGGCTATCTCGACAATGCCGAGGCGCTGAAGGCAAAGGGTGTCGATGCGATTGCGGTGACGGCCGTCAATGACGTGTTCGTCATGGATGCTTGGGCGAAGGCAAGCGGCGGCGCCGGCGTGCTGGAATTTCTTGCCGATGGGGCCGCGACATTCGCTAAGGCGATCGGCATGGATTTCGATGGAAGCGCACGTGGGATGGGGATTCGCTCGAACCGCTATTCGATGCTGGTCGAGGATGGCGTGGTGAAGCACCTGTCTGTGGAAGAAAATAATTCGCGAGCCGACGCCTCTTCGGCAAAGGCCCTGCTCGCCGCTCTGAGCGCTTAAGGAAACGAGGAACCCCGGTGACCGATCAATTGCTGATGGATCAGACCGCCATCACCCTGGTTGCGCCTCGGTTGATCTCGCAGGCGCAACCAACCCGAAAAATATCGCTCCTCGGCATGACACGCGCCGAGTTGGCGGAGGCGTTGCGCGCCATCGACGTGCCGGAGCGTGAACTTCGGATGCGCGGGGCGCAACTCTGGCAGTGGATCTATGGACATGGGCTCACCAGCTTCGATGGAATGCTCAATGTCGCCAAGCCGCTCCGGACCCGCCTCGCCGAAACCTATTCGCTCGCGAGACCCTCGATCGTCAGCGAGCAGGTGTCCATCGACGGAACGCGCAAATGGCTGATCAGGCTCGATGATCTTGGCTCAGGGCCGGACCTGCAACGGCAGCAGAAGGCGGCCGAGGTCGAGGTCGTGTATATCCCGGAAAGCGATCGCGGAACCTTGTGTGTGTCGAGCCAGGTTGGCTGCACGCTGACATGCACCTTCTGCCACACCGGCACGCAGAAATTGGTCCGCAATCTCACATCTCGTGAGATCGTGGCGCAACTCGTCGTCGCGCGCGATCGACTCGGCGATTTCCCCGGCCTTACGCCGCCGACAGACGGGCTTGTGCCGCCGCCGGGGACGCGTGCGGTGTCGAATATCGTCTTCATGGGAATGGGCGAACCGCTGTATAATCTCGACGCGGTTCGCGACGCGGTCGCCACAATGAGCGATGGTGATGGGCTGTCGTTGTCGCGGCGGCGTATCACGGTGTCGACGTCCGGCGTGGTGCCGCAGATCGAGACGTTGGGCAACGATGTCGGCACGATGCTGGCGATCTCGCTACATGCGGTTCGCGATGACCTTCGCAACGAACTCGTCCCGCTGAACAAGAAATATCCAATCGAGATGCTGCTCGAAGCATGCCGGACCTATCCCGGCGCCTCGAATGCCCGACGGATAACGTTCGAATACGTCATGTTGAAAGGCGTCAACGATTCGCCCCGGGACGCGCGGGAGTTGGTTCGGCTGCTGAAGGGCATTCCGGCCAAGATCAATTTGATCCCCTTCAACCCCTGGCCCGGCACCCGCTACGAATGTTCGGACTGGTCGACCATCGAGACCTTCTCGGACATCGTTTTCAATGCGGGCTATGCGAGCCCGGTTCGCACGCCGCGCGGACGCGATATCCTGGCGGCCTGCGGACAGCTCAAGAGCGAGACCGAGAAGCTCCGGGCGCGGGCGAGGCTCATGCTCGACGGGACAGCGGATCCTGCGGTGGATGCGGATTAGCCCGGCGCATCGACCTGCAGCACCGTCGTGATGCGCCGAACCCTGATGGTCTGCGTCGGGGTAATCGTGGCAGGCACTGGCGTGTTGGCGGCGCTGGGCGGGGCACTGCTCTACGAGACCCTCACGCTTCCACCTGCCTCCAGCATCGCCATTGTGAGCCTCCTGAGCATCGTCACGGCCATGTCGAATGGGAATGCGGGCGAGGTGTTCACGGCCATGATCGGCTTTGCCTGGGCCGGCGCGGCTGTGATGGGCTTCGGCCCCATCGTCGTTGCGGCTGTGGTGGGCGAGGTGACAGGAAGCCGATCATTGACGCTCTACGCCGCTGTTGCGGGAGGGATCGCGGCCGCGGGACCGGCGCTCCTTCGCGTCATCCTGCAGGTCGATCCAGTTGCGTCCAGCGAGGCTGCGCTTCTCCTCGAGAGCCGTTTTCTTCTGGCCGCGTTTCTCAGCGGGACGGTAGGTGGAGCGCTTTATTGGTTGCTGGCGGGCCGGTCCGCTGCCGAACCCGGCTGACGCTCATCGCCCTAAACTCGTGCATCAAACCATCAAATTTGCTGGATGGGGGTTGCGTTTCGAATCGAAGTCATTAATTTGCAGCTTGAAATCGGGGTTATAGAGGGTCTGCGGATCCTCGACGCTGAGCGACATACACCGCTTCCTCTCTCTTTACGATGGTTGGACCTCCTAGTGAGGCAACATTTAAGAGTTGTGAGCGACATTTGGCGAATATGGCTGCCGCTTCTTCTTGATGATTGGACTGACATCAAGGAACGGTCGCTGGTGATGTTTGGACGCGGACGACCCTTCGATGAAGCGTAAGTCCCGGGTTCAATCGTGTTGGCGGCAGACACGTCGGACATGCTGCAATTTCACTTCACGAACCTTGCGGTGAAGTCAGAGACGCCGGGCGACCTTTCGGGGCGACAACCGGCAAACGTCAGGGATCCAAGGACGATCGATGAGACCAGGTCAGAACAAGCGCATGCGGGGCCGCAATCCGAACAACCGGAAGGGTCCTAATCCGCTCACGCGCTCTTACGAGTCCAATGGTCCGGACGTTAAAATCCGGGGAACCGCCCATCATGTTGCAGAAAAATATCTGCAGTTGGCTCGGGATGCACAATCGTCCGGCGACCCTGTCGCGGCGGAGAGCTATCTTCAACACGCGGAACACTATTTCCGCCTGATCGCGACCGCCCAATTGGCTCAGGCTCAGTCTCAGGTTGGCTATGTGCGCGCTGTTGGGGAGGTCGAAGTCGACGAGGACGACGACGATGACTTCAGTGCTCTGCCCGACCGGTTCGCCTCTCCGCCAGAACGGGTACCGCCGCAACCCGTCGCCTCGCCGCAGCCCTACAACGATCGACAGGGGCTGAACGGAGGCGAACGCCAGCCGTATAATGGCGGCGGCAACGAACGACCGTCCTATAATGGCGACCGGAACAACGCTGAGCGCAACACCGGCGAGCGCAACAATGGCGAGCGCCAAGAGCGCGCGCCCGAGCGCTACAATCAGGAGCGGGGCGGCGAGCGCCCGGAGCGTCAGCAATTCGACCGACCTTATCAAGGCGATCGGCCCGACCGGGGCAACAATAACAACGGCAATAATTACGACCGCAATAACCGGAACGACCGGAATGACCGGAACAATCGCGGGCCGCGGCAGCAGCGCGATGGGCAACCGCGTGAGTTTCAACAGCCGCGCGAGTTTCAACCGCGTGGCGAGTTCCAGCCGCGCGATCAGCAGCAGCAACAACAGCCGTATCGCGAGCAGAATGCGCGTGAGACGCAGACGTCAGAATATCAGGATCAGCGCGACGGACAGCGTCCGGCGATCGAGCCGCAGCGCGAACAACCCGTGCGCGATCAGGTAATCGAGACCCGCCCGGCCGCAATCGAAACCCGGCCGCAGCAAGCGACGCCCCAGCCGATCGTGGAAACCGTGGGACTGCCAGCCTTCATTACGGCACCGGTCCGATCGGTGATGCCGACGCCATCCGATGTGGAGCCATCGTCCGATCAACAATCGCGACGAAGCGCATCATCAAACGATGACGCCTCGGACGGTTATCTTCCCGATGCACCGACGGACGGCGAGAAGTTTCCGGTCAGGGCCCGTCGCCGACGTCGGACACGCGCCGAAATCGATGCCGACGAAGCGGTTCGCAAGGCTGCGGCCGGCGACAAGGCGTCCGCCGAATAGGGCGCGCCTCCGCCAGCAACTTGGGGGCGACGAGCCCGGTGATCTTGCCAGCCCGTCGCTTCGCTTTTATTCTGATGCTCCCGCCTCTCATCAGTTTCGCCTCGGTACCGCAGCCGAGACCCGATGATCTCCCCCGCCGAGCCGCCCTTCCCCAGGGTCTCCCGCTTCGGCTTTTCCTCTCCGTATAAGCTCCGCCGCAACGGCGCTGCGCCAAGGACTTTCTTCCCATGCGGGAAATCAAACTCAAGGATCTCAAGCTCAAGTCGCCGACCGAGCTCCTGGCTTTCGCCGAGGAGCACGAGGTCGAAAACGCATCGATCATGCGAAAGCAGGAATTGATGTTTGCGATTCTCAAGCAACTCGCCAGTCGAGAGATCGAAATCATCGGTGAGGGTGTCGTCGAGGTCCTGCAGGATGGCTTCGGCTTCCTCCGGTCGTCCGACGCCAATTACTTAGCCGGACCGGACGACATCTACGTCTCGCCGTCGCAGATCCGGCGCTTCGGTCTCCGAACGGGCGATACCGTCGAAGGCCTGATCCGCAGCCCGAAGGAAGGCGAGCGATATTTCGCGTTGCTGAAGGTCGGCACGATCAATTTCGACGATCCGGAGAAGATCCGGCATAAGGTCCACTTCGACAATCTGACCCCGCTTTATCCGGATTCGCGGTTGAAGCTCGAGATGGAAGATCCGACCCGCAAGGACTTCTCGTCCCGCGTGATCGACGTCGTGTCGCCGATCGGTAAGGGCCAGCGCGCCTTGATCGTCGCACCGCCGCGGACAGGCAAGACCGTGCTGCTGCAGAACATCGCGCAGTCGGTCACGACCAATCATCCCGAATGCTATCTGATCGTGCTGCTGATCGATGAGAGGCCCGAAGAAGTGACCGATATGCAGCGTTCGGTGAAGGGGGAGGTCGTCGCATCGACCTTCGACGAGCCGGCGGTTCGTCACGTGCAAGTCGCCGAAATGGTGATCGAGAAGGCCAAGCGCCTTGTCGAACATGGCCGCGACGTCGTCATTCTGCTCGACTCGATCACGCGTCTCGGGCGCGCCTACAACACTGTCGTGCCGTCCTCGGGCAAGGTGCTGACCGGCGGTGTGGATGCCAATGCGTTACAGCGGCCGAAGCGATTCTTCGGCGCGGCCCGTAATATCGAAGAGGGCGGTTCGCTGACCATCATCGCGACGGCCCTGATCGATACCGGCTCGCGCATGGATGAGGTGATCTTCGAAGAGTTCAAAGGCACCGGTAACTCGGAAATCATTCTCGACCGGAAGGTCGCGGACAAGCGGATCTTCCCCTCGATCGATATCACCCGCTCGGGGACCCGCAAGGAAGAGCTTCTGTGCCCGCCCGACATCCTCAAGAAGATGTATGTGCTGCGCCGGATCCTCAACCCGATGGGAACGGTCGATGCGATCGAATTCCTGCTCGGCAAGCTTCGCGAGACGCCGAAGGGCAATGCGACCTTCTTCGAATCCATGAACACCTGATCGAGCGTTTCACGTCAGCTTCGATGACGAGTTGTTGATATCCTACTGGCCACGGCAGCATCCAAGCTGCCGTGGCTTTTTGTTGTCGGGTTGCGCGTGCCACGGCCTCGATCCCGGATACGATCAGAACGGAGCGTCATGATGCGAACCGACACGATCTTCGCGCTCGCATCCGGTGGTGGGCGAACCGCCGTCGCGGTCATCCGTGTGTCGGGGCCGCAAGCTTCGTCCAGCCTCTCGCGGCTCACCGGAAAGGTGCCCGCGCCTCGTCGGGCGACCGTGGCGACGCTCCGCGACCCTCGCTCGGGTGAGCCGCTCGATCGCGCTCTCATCCTGTGGTTTCCAGGCCCAAACAGCTTCACGGGCGAGGATTGTGCCGAATTCCAGGTTCATGGTGGCCGGGCGGTCGTCGACGCCGTGCTGAGCGCCCTGGCTGATCTCCCGGATTGCCGTCCAGCCGAGCCGGGTGAATTTACCCGTCGCGCTTTCTTGAACCGCAAAATGGATTTGGCCGAGGTCGAAGGCCTCGCAGATCTGATCGACGCACAAACCGAGGCTCAACGCCGTCAGGCGCTCCGTCAGCTCGATGGCGCGCTCGGGGTTTGGGCAACGCGTGAAAAGGCTCGGCTTCTGCAAGCGATGGCGGCCGCTGAAAGCGCGATCGATTTTTCTGACGAAGCCGATGTCGCGGGTGACTTTGCGGCCGAGGTGACCCGGATTGCCGAGGGGGTGTCCCAGTCGATCGCCGCCCAGTTGGCGCAGTCGTCCACCGCGGCTCGCATCCGCGATGGTTTTGTGGTGACGCTGGCTGGACCGCCCAATGCCGGCAAATCCACGCTCCTGAATGCGCTTGCACGCCGCGATGCCGCGATCGTTTCACCTCACGCCGGCACGACGCGTGATCCAGTTGAGGTCGAACTCGATCTCGACGGCTATCTTGTGGTCTGCATCGATACGGCAGGACTTCGGGACAGCGATGATCCGATCGAGCAGGAGGGGATGGCACGGGCACGGGCGCGGGCCGCAAGTGCCGATCTGGTGCTCTGGTTGAGCGACAGCCGCGATCCCGTCAAACCGGATGGCACGCTCGTGACCAGAACCCTCTGGACCGTCGCGACGAAACTCGACCTCGCCGAACAGCCTGTCTCCGGCTTCGACCATTCTGTTGCGGCCCCGACCGGAGAGGGCATCGACGCTCTGACGACTGCGATCAGGAGCGTGATTGCTGCGGACGGATCGAGCCTCGGGGCGGGATTGGTGACGCGTCTCCGGCATCGTCAAGCGCTTGACCGCGCGCAAGCGGCACTGACGCGTCTGCTGCACAACCCTGAGAGCGGTATGGAAATCCGTGCGGAACAGCTTCGGCAGGTTGCCCAGCATCTCGATAGCCTCATGGGGCGGATCGAGCCAGAGGCTGTTCTGGGCGAAATTTTCGCGAGATTTTGCGTCGGCAAATAGGATTGCTGTTTCACGTGAAACAGAGTTGCGAGCGTGGACCTACCGAATGCGGTCCCGACGTGATAGGGGATCCTGCAACATCGCCGCGTCTGCGCGCCACTCCCAAAAACCGGACCACGACCATTACGACTTTCGATGTCATCGTTATCGGCGGCGGACACGCCGGCTGTGAAGCCGCTGCGGCTTCGGCCCGGATGGGCGCACGAACCGCTCTCGTGACCCATAAACTCGCGACGATCGGCGCCATGTCCTGCAACCCCGCGATCGGTGGTCTCGGAAAGGGACATTTGGTTCGCGAAATCGATGCGATGGATGGCGTCATGGGCCGCGTCGCCGATCGCGCCGGTATTCAGTTCCGGCTTCTCAACCGCCGCAAAGGTCCAGCGGTTCGCGGGCCTCGCGCGCAGGCCGATCGAAAGCTCTATCGTGCCGCCATGCAGGCCGCCCTGCTCGATCAGCCGATGTTGGAGATCGTCGAAGGCGAAGCGCATGATCTCGATATCGTCGACGGTCAGGTTTGCGGCGTTACCCTGGCGGATGGGCGAGCCTTGAGCTGCCGCGCCGCCATCTTGACGACCGGCACCTTCCTTCGTGGCCTGATCCACATCGGTGAACAGCAGATACCGGCCGGCCGCGTCGGCGAGGCTCCCTCGCTCGGCCTGTCAGCGACACTCGACCGTCACGGCTTTGCTCTTGGCCGTTTGAAGACCGGAACCCCGCCCCGGCTCGACGGACGCACCATCGACTTCGCGTCGCTCGAACGGCAGCCCGGCGATGAGACGCCCGAGCCATTCTCGAGCCTGACAACCCACATCGAGCAAGCGCAAGTCGATTGTTTTATAACGCGAACGACCGCCGCAACTCACGCGGTGATCGCAGCCAACATGCACCGCGCGCCGCTCTTTTCAGGTGCTATTACGGGGCGTGGTCCGCGCTACTGCCCTTCGATCGAAGACAAAGTGGTGCGCTTCGCCGATCGCGAGAGCCACCAGATTTTCCTCGAGCCAGAGGGGCTCGACGATGCGACCGTCTACCCGAATGGAATTTCGACCTCGCTCCCGGCCGACGTCCAAACGGCATTTCTGGCGACGATCCCCGGCCTGGAACGCGTCGCCGTGCTTCAACCCGGTTATGCAATCGAATATGATTTCATCGACCCCCGGGAACTCCTGCCCACGCTCGAAACGAAGCGGATTAACGGGCTGTATCTCGCGGGTCAGATCAATGGGACGACAGGCTACGAGGAGGCCGCCGCTCAGGGGCTCGCGGCCGGCTTGAACGCCGCCGCAAAGGTCGGCTCGCTCGACCCGATCCTGTTCGACCGTGCGGAATCCTACATCGGCGTGATGATCGATGATCTCGTCACACGCGGGGTGACGGAGCCCTATCGCATGTTTACCTCGCGGGCGGAGTACCGGTTGTCGCTTCGCGCCGATAATGCCGATCAGCGATTAACGCCGAAAGGTGTCGCGCTTGGCTGCGTCGGATCGAACCGCCAGACCGCCTTCGCGGCCAAGCTGCAGTCCCTCGATCATGCGCGGGTGCGCGTTCAGGCGTTGCACGCGACCCCGCAAGAGGCAAACCGCGCCGGCATGGCCGTCAGCCTAGACGGGGTTCGCCGGAGCGCTTTCTCGCTCTTGTCCTATCCCACCACGGATTGGGAGCAGGTGGTTCGCCTCTGGCCGGCCCTGGCCGACATCGCCCCCTCAGTGGCCGCACAGGTCGAGTCGGATGCGAAATATGCCGTCTACCTCGATCGACAAGCCGAGACCGTGGCGGACACACGACGCGAGGAGAATTTTCGACTTCCTGCCGATCTCGATTATGCGGCTCTGCCGGGTCTCTCGCGAGAGTTACGCGATAAGCTGATCGCGGCACGTCCGATGACCTTGGGGCAGGCGGAACGGCTGGAAGGCATCACGCCCACAGCCTTGACGATCCTGCTGGCCCATAGCCGACAGATCGCCCGTCGCACGAAAGAGGCCGCATGAAGCCTCCCGCATCGAAGAAAAGCGCAAGGGCGGCGATCGACGACTCAGCAGACCGGGCGCATTCGCTCGCGATGGTGCCTGTTTCACGTGAAACAGAGGAACGCTTTGCGATCTTCGTCGGTCTGCTCCATCGCTGGCAGACGATAAAGAATTTAATCGGTCCCTCGACGCTCGATACGATGTGGACCCGACACATCGCTGATTCGGCGCAACTTGTCGCGCTGGAACCCATGGCTCGCCGCTGGGTGGATCTTGGCTCAGGCGCGGGATTCCCGGGCATCGTCATCGGAATTATGATTCGCGACCTCGATGGCGCGCGGGTCGATCTGGTCGAAAGTAACGAGCGGAAATGCGCATTCCTGCGCGAAGCAGTGCGCGCGACAGGATCAGCGGCCCGCGTCCACATGGGCCGGATCGAAAATGTCCTGCCCACACTCGATAGATCTGTTGATGTCGTGACATCGAGAGCCCTTGCGCCCTTGCCCGACCTCGTCGCCATGAGCGACACTCTGCTCAAGGGTGGCGCTGTGGGGCTGTTCCTCAAAGGCGATGAAGCCGTCCCAGGTGAGACGGACGGGGCTGCAGGGCAGGCTGGCGACTTCGCCTACGAAACAATCCCGAGCAAAACGCATCCACATGCGCGTATCGTTCGGGTTCGAACACGGGACTGATTCGCCGCTCGGCGGCGAAGCGCTTGCGTCGAACATTGGAAAGGAGCGGTCGCAATGGCGATCGACACGCTGATTTCGCACCAAAGGGCGGCTCGAGTCCTTGTTCTGGCGAACCAGAAAGGGGGCGTCGGTAAAACCACGACCGCGATCAACCTCGGAACGGCGCTCGCGGCCATCGGCGAAAAGGTGCTTCTGGTCGACCTCGATCCGCAGGGCAATGCCTCGACCGGCCTCGGGATCGATCGCAAGATGCGAACGACATCCACCTATCATGTGCTGTCCGGCGAGGCGACCTTAGCCGATGCGGCGCGTCAGACGGCGGTTCCGAATCTGTTCGTTGCGCCCGCCACCATGGATCTCCTCGGGATCGACGTCGAGATCGCCGATCATCGTGACCGCCCGTTCAAGCTCCGCACCGCCATCCGCGCGCTCACAGGGGCCGGAGGCCCGAATGGTCCGATTTTCAACTACGTGCTGGTGGATTGTCCGCCCTCGTTGAGCCTGTTAACCATCAACGCGCTTGCGGCTGCCGATAGCGTTCTCGTTCCGATGCAATGCGAGTTCTTCGCCCTCGAAGGCCTCTCACAGCTACTCTCGACGGTCGAACAAGTTCGCCGGACGCTGAACAGCGCTTTGACGATCCATGGCGTCTTGCTCACCATGTTCGATCCTCGCAACAATCTGGCCAATCAGGTCGTCGCCGACGTGCGCGAGTTCATGGGCAACAAGGTCTATGACACGGTCATTCCGCGCAATGTGCGGGTGTCGGAAGCGCCCTCGCACGGGAAGCCCGTGCTGCTCTACGACCTCAAATGCACCGGGAGCCAAGCCTATCTCAAACTGGCCTCCGAAATCATCCAGCGTGAGAAAGAACAGCAGGCCGCATGACGCAACGGACCAAGGACCGCATGGGCGGCGACGAGCACCCTCGCCCCAGATTAGGCCGTGGATTGGCTGCGCTGCTGGCCGACACGACCGCGTCGTCCAATGCCGAGCAGACCGCAACCGGGCGTGAGCAATTGACGGTGGCGGTTGAGTTCCTCCGTCCCAATCCGCGTAATCCGCGTCGGCAGTTCAGCCAGACCGACTTGGCGGATCTCACGGAATCGATCAAGGCCAATGGTATCATCCAGCCGATCGTCGTCCGGGCCATTCGCAACGTCGCCGGCTCCTACGAGATCATCGCGGGCGAACGACGGTGGCGGGCCGCTCAAGCGGCTGAACTCGACGAGGTCCCGGTTGTCGTGGTCGAGGCGGATGATCGGGAAGCGCTCGCGTTCGCGATCATCGAAAACGTCCAACGCGCCGACCTGAATGCCATTGAAGAGGGGCGGGGCTACGAGAGACTCGGCGAGGAATTCGGCTATTCGCAGACCGATCTTGCCAAGATCATCGGCAAGAGCAGGAGCCACGTCGCCAATACGATGCGGTTGCTGAAACTGCCTGTCGCCGTCACCGACATGGTGGTCGATGGCGTGTTGTCTGCAGGCCATGCCCGGACTTTGTTGGCTTTCAATGATCCGGAGTCCATGGCGCGCCGCATCGTGGCTGAAGGATTGACGGTTCGGGACATCGAGCAATTGGCTCAGCAGGAAGCACAAGCACCCGCTACTGCAGATGCTCCCGAAATGAGCGCGCCACGACGGACTTTGACCAAGACGGCCGAAAGCCAGCGTCTCGCTCGCGCCTTTAGCTCCGCTCTCGGCCTCCCGGTCTCGCATAGCCCGAAGGGTGCCGCCGGCGAAATCCGCATCCGCTATGGATCGCCCGAGGAACTGGCGACCTTATCGCGGCGTCTTGGTCTCGAAGACTAACGGAAGAACCCCGCCCTCAATGGGCGGGATGTGCCGGTATGGATGCAGCGTTGCACCGGGCATAGCGGACGCTTCGCGGGATTTTCAGGCGCGAATATTGCCGGCGCAGCATCATGCTGTCCGGCGATGTCATCCGGATGGTTTCCGTCACACTGCCATGCCGCTCGCCGCGACGGCATTCTTCCAGCAGCTCGAATGTATTCGCCGACGATGCAACGCGCCGAATGGTGCAATGGCTGCGAGAGGACGTCACCTCCTTCGCGGTGTAGATTCTGACATCGATCGCGGTCGCGGAGCAGACACGATCCGCTCGGATCCAAGTCCCGACGAACGGATAGGACGCGTCCGCCGCCCAGGCCGACGCGGGGACGATCGCTAAAGCAACCAGCACGACACTGGCCAGCAAGCCAGTCCGAGGGCCTGACTGCAGGGGCGGGCACGGCATTCCGACGGTGGTCTCGGCGAACGTCAAGGACATGGCGGGCTCTCGTTCCAGGGTCATAGGATCCATCGTCATGCGTCGCGCCAGAGACGGGGCGAAAGGCCGGTCCGGCGCAGGCGGGGTCACTCGTCGTTGTAGGAGTTGAGCTTCTCCAGCGGGATGGTGGCTGATGCGTCGGCGATGCTCCGGCACCGAACGCCATCCTGCCCGATCCATTCGATCCCCGCCGTATCAAATACGGTTTTGATCTTCTCAAACGCGCTCGTCTCGGCGGTTTCGCCGGTCTCGAGGTTCAACACATCGACATGCGACACGCCGGCTCGCGACGCGAGGTCATCAACGCTGATGTTCAGCCCGGCCCGTGCCATCCTGATCTGTACCGGCTCCATTAGGGCTCCTCCGACAAACGACCGAGACGGAACCTCGGGGTCACGCTGCCGCTCCGCTCTATTTAGAGCAGAGAGACCCTGAGTGTCATGAATTTGCGTCCGGAACAGCCGAATTAAGCCGCGCCGAGCGACTTTTTCTCGTGGAAGGCCTGTCTCGTCGCGTTGGCTTGACAAACCTCGAGGCAAGCAGAGGATCAGGCCCCTTTCCACGCGAGTCACCACACCATGTCGATGCAAATGCCGCTGAAGGTTGCCCTCGTCACCGGAGCTGGTACGGGGGTGGGCAAAGCCGCTGTCGCCGCCTTGCTCGGGGCTGGCTTTCAGGTTGCCTTGACCGGACGGCGTGAAGAGGCGCTGACGGCTGCCGCTGCCACGCTCGACCCGGACGGGACGTCCACGCTGGTCCTGCCGGGAGATGTCAGCCAACCCGCCGATGTGGAGCGTGTCTTCGGCGCCATTCGCGACCGGTACGGGCGTCTCGATGTGCTGTTCAACAATGCGGGGGTCGGCGCACCGGGGATCCCGCTCGAAGACCTGAGTTTCGATCAATGGAAGACCGTGGTCGACATCAATCTGACCGGCGTCTTCCTCTGCATCCAGCAGGCGTTCAAAATCATGAAGGCGCAATCGCCTCGGGGCGGCCGCATCATCAACAATGGGTCGATTTCGGCCTATGTGCCGCGCCCGAATTCCGCGCCTTACACGGCCACAAAACATGCGGTGACCGGACTGACCCGAACGGCCTCGCTGGATGGCCGAAAATACGACATTGCATGCGGTCAGATCGACATCGGCAATGCCGATACCGAAATGGCGCAGAAGCAGAAAGACGGCGTCCTGCAGGCCAATGGGTCGATCGCGGTGGAGCCGACCATGTCGCCAGACGATGTCGGGAGGGCCGTCGCCTTCATGGCGACCCTGCCGCTCGATACCAACGTCCAATTCATGACAGTGATGGCGACCGCCATGCCGTTCGTCGGCCGGGGCTAATCGCAACGCTGCCCCGCGGGCCCGGTATACCGGCGAGCGGCGGTCCGCTTTTCGGCTCCGATTAGCCATCCTTTACTTGCAACTCACCGCCGTTTGGAGTGAAACAGCCGCATCGTTGGTGGCCGTATCGGCCCGTCTCAGCGTCGCGCAGATGATCGGCCTGGCCCCTCATCTGCCACCCGGTCACGGTCAACCGATCTAGCCTGGAAGGTGGTGTCGAATGGCGCGTAAGAAGATTGCATTGATCGGAGCCGGACAGATCGGCGGGACGCTTGCGCATCTCGCAGGTCTCAAGGAACTCGGCGACATTCTGCTGTTCGACATCGTCGAAGGTGTGCCGCAGGGCAAAGCGCTGGATCTCGCCGAATCAGCTCCGATCGAGGGCTTCGATGCCGGCATGCGCGGCATCAATGATTATGCGGACATGAAGGGCGCCGATGTCGTCATCGTCACGGCGGGCGTGCCGCGCAAGCCGGGCATGAGCCGCGACGATCTTCTCGCCATCAATTTGAAAGTGATGAAGTCGGTCGGCGAAGGCATCAAGGCGCATGCGCCGGACGCTTTCGTGATCTGCATCACCAACCCGCTCGACGCGATGGTTTGGGCGCTGCAGAAAGCCTGTGGCCTGCCTCCGCATATGGTGGTGGGGATGGCCGGCGTGCTTGATTCGGCGCGGTTCCGCTATTTCCTGGCGGATGAATTCAAGATTTCGGTCGAAGACGTGACCGCCTTCGTGCTCGGCGGCCATGGCGACGACATGGTTCCACTGGTGCGTTATTCGACGGTCGCCGGTATTCCCCTGCCCGATCTCGTCACCATGGGTTGGACCACCAAAGAGCGGATCGACGCAATCCTCGAGCGGACCCGGAAGGGAGGCGGCGAGATCGTCAACCTGTTGAAGACCGGCTCCGCTTTCTATGCGCCCGCCTCTTCGGCGATCGCGATGGCCGAGAGCTACCTCAAAGACAAGAAGCGCGTGCTGCCCTGCGCGGCTTATCTCGACGGCGAGTTCGACGTGAAGGGCATGTATGTCGGGGTTCCGGTCGTGATCGGCGCGGCCGGCGTCGAGCGTATCCTCGAGATCGAGATGACCAAGCCCGAGCGCGAGATGTTCGCGAAATCGGTCGCCTCCGTGCAGGGTCTCGTCGACGCCTGCAAGACCATCGACACCAGCTTGGCCGACTAAGCCCAGCCGCACAGCATCAGGCTGCCCCTGCGGCCGCAACGCCATTCCGACGGCGAGGATTTCTGCGATGAACATTCACGAATATCAAGCCAAGGCCGTGCTCAAGGAGTTCGGCGTTCCGGTCTCGAAGGGTGTGCCGATCATGCATGCCGGCGAGGCGGAGGCCGCGGCCCGTGAGCTCGGCGGCCCGCTCTGGGTGGTCAAATCGCAGATCCATGCCGGCGGTCGCGGCAAGGGCAAGTTCAAGGAAGCGTCGGCCGGCGACAAGGGTGGGGTTCGCCTCGCCCGCTCGATCGACGAGGTCAAAACCTTCGCCGAACAGATGCTCGGCGCGACTCTGGTGACGATCCAGACGGGTCCGGCCGGCAAGCAGGTCAACCGGCTCTATATCGAAGATGGATCCGACATCGAGAAGGAATTCTATCTCTCGATGCTGGTCGATCGCACCACGTCGCGGGTGTCGGTTGTGGCCTCGACGGAAGGCGGCATGGACATCGAAGAGGTCGCCCATTCGACTCCCGAGCGTATTCACAGCTTCTCGGTCGATCCCGCGACCGGCATCATGCCCCATCATGGCCGGCTGTTGGCCCAGTCGCTCGGCCTCAAGGGCGACCTTGCGAAGAGTGCGGCGCGGCTCTTGTCGCAGCTCTATACGGCCTTCGTCGCGAAGGACATGGAGATGCTGGAGATCAATCCGCTGATCGTCACCACCAGCGGCGAACTGCGCTGCCTCGACGCCAAGATGTCGTTCGACGGCAATGCCATGTATCGCCAGCCTGAGGCCTTCGCGCTCCGCGACGAAACCGAGGAAGACGCGAAGGAAATCGAGGCGTCGAAATCCGACCTCAATTACATCACGCTCGATGGCACCATCGGCTGCATGGTCAACGGGGCAGGGTTGGCGATGGCCACCATGGACATCATCAAGCTTTATGGCGAAGCGCCGGCCAACTTCCTCGATGTCGGCGGCGGCGCCTCGAAGGAGAAAGTGACGGCGGCCTTCAAGATCATCACGGCCGACCCGAACGTCAAAGGCATTCTGGTCAACATCTTCGGCGGCATCATGCGATGCGACGTGATCGCCGAAGGCGTGATCGCCGCCGTCAAGGAGGTGGGGCTTGCGGTGCCGTTGGTGGTCCGGCTCGAAGGCACCAATGTCGACCTCGGCAAGAAGATCCTGCGCGAGTCGGGCCTTAACGTGATCCCGGCCGACGACCTCGACGATGCCGCCCAGAAAATCGTCGGCGCCGTCCAAAAGGCCGCCTGACCTTCTAAGCACCCGATCTATCGACGGTTCGATCCGAGCCTGTTCCAAGACGTCCGAGCGAGATATCCGACCCATGTCCATCCTGATCGACAAAAGCACCAAGGTGATTTGCCAGGGCTTTACCGGCAAAAACGGCACCTTCCATTCGGAACAGGCCCTGGCTTACGGCACCCGCATGATGGGCGGCACGTCACCCGGGAAGGGTGGCTTGACCCATTTGGGCTTGCCGGTGTTCGACACGGTGGCCGAGGCCAAACAGGCCACCGGCGCCGATGCATCCGTGATCTACGTGCCGCCGCCAGGCGCGGCCGACGCGATCTGCGAGGCGATTGACGCCGAAATCGGCCTCATCGTCTGCATCACGGAGGGAATTCCGGTCGCCGACATGATCAAGGTGAAGCGCTCGCTCGCGGGTTCGAAATCCATGCTGATCGGCCCGAACTGCCCCGGCGTGATGACGGCGGGCGAATGCAAGATCGGGATCATGCCGGGCAACATCTTCAAGCCCGGATCGGTCGGCATCGTGTCACGCTCGGGGACGCTCACCTATGAGGCGGTGTTCCAGACCACGCAGGAGGGCCTCGGCCAAACCACGGCTGTCGGCATCGGCGGCGATCCCGTGAAGGGCACTGAATTCATCGATATTCTGGAGCGTTTCCTGGCCGATCCCAAGACCGAGTCGATCGTCATGATCGGCGAGATCGGTGGCTCGGCCGAGGAAGACGCGGCACAGTTCATTCTCGACGAAGCCAAGCGCGGTCGCCGGAAGCCGATGGTTGGCTTCATCGCCGGCCGCACCGCTCCTCCCGGGCGCCGCATGGGTCACGCAGGCGCGATCATCTCGGGCGGCAAAGGGGGCGCGGACGACAAGATCGCGGCCATGGAAGCGGCCGGTATCACAGTATCGCCCTCACCGGCTCGCCTTGGAAAAACCTTGCTAACCGTCTTGAAGGATAGGTAAGCGCAAGCCCATCTAGTGTGTGTAAGTCGGTGCAATTGATTGCGCCGATTCGCTGCTTGTTGCGGCTTCATTTCCAATCACACCGCGAGCCTGTCCTCTGGCCCGGCGGCAGGACGAGGGCCTTATGGCACGTCAGGACGATAGTTCACCGATTTCCGATCCGAGTTTCCTGGATGGCGCAAATGCCGCTTACATCGAGGCCTTACAGGCCCGCTACGAAGCTGCGCCCGACAGCGTCGATGCGACATGGCGTGCTTTTTTCGCATCGATGGGCGACGATCGATCCACGGTAGAACAGTCGGCCGAAGGCGCGTCTTGGAAAAAAGCCAGCTGGCCGGTTCTGGCCAATGGCGAGATCGTCTCAGCGCTCGATGGTAATTGGGGTGTCAGCGAGAAGAAGATCGCCGAGAAGATCAAGGCAAAGCAGCCCGAAGCCGGGCCTGCGATCTCCGAGGCTGATGTTCAGCGCGCCACGCGCGACAGCGTCCGCGCCATCATGATGATCCGTGCCTATCGCATGCGCGGGCATCTTCATGCCAATCTTGATCCGCTTGGGCTCGAGCCTCAGCGCGATCACGAGGAGCTGCATCCGTCGACCTACGGGTTCACCGAAGCCGATTACGATCGCCCGATCTTCATCGACAACGTGCTCGGGCTGGAATTTGCGACCCTGCGCGACATGGTGCCGATCCTGCGTCGCACTTATTGCTCGACCATCGGCTATGAATTCATGCACATGTCCGATCCGGACGAGAAGGCCTGGATGCAGGCCCGCGTCGAAGGGCCGGACAAAGAAATCACATTCACCCGCGAGGGTAAGCGCGCCATCTTCAATAAACTCGTTGAAGCCGAAGGGTTCGAGAAGTTTATCGACGTTCGATATACCGGCACCAAGCGCTTCGGTCTCGACGGCGCAGAAGCCATGATCCCGGCGCTGGAGCAGATCATCAAGCGCGGCGGCGCGCTTGGCGTGCAGGAGATCGTGCTCGGCATGGCCCATCGCGGCCGCCTCAACGTGCTCAGCCAGGTGATGGCCAAGCCGCACCGCGCCATCTTCCATGAGTTCAAGGGCGGCTCCTCCTCGCCAATCGATGTCGAGGGGTCCGGGGACGTCAAATACCATCTCGGCGCGTCGTCCGACCGGGAGTTCGACTCGAACAAAGTGCATCTGTCGCTGACCGCCAACCCGTCTCACCTCGAGATCGTCGATCCCGTCGTGCTCGGCAAGGTCCGGGCGAAGCAGGATCAGCTCGACGATACAGTCGACCGGATTAAGGTGCTTCCGTTGCTGATCCACGGCGACGCGGCCTTTGCGGGGCAGGGCGTCATCGCCGAATGCTTTGGTCTGTCTGGCCTCAAGGGACACCGCACCGGTGGCTCGATCCATTTTATCGTCAACAACCAGATCGGGTTCACGACCTATCCGCGCTACTCGCGCTCGTCGCCCTATCCGTCCGACACCGCCAAGATGATCGAGGCGCCGATTTTTCACGTCAACGGCGATGATCCCGAAGCCGTGACACATGCGGCCAAGATCGCGATCGAATTCCGGCAGAAGTTCCACAAGCCGGTCGTGATCGACATGTTCTGCTATCGCCGCTTCGGCCACAACGAGGGCGACGAGCCCGGCTTTACCCAGCCGGTCATGTATAAGGTCATCCGCTCGCATCCGACATCGCTCGAAATCTACGCCAAGAAGCTGGTCGATGAAGGCGTGCTGGCCGAGGCCGACGTCGAAGAGGCGCGCAAGACGTGGCGCAACAAGCTCGAGGAAGAATATCAGGCCGGCCAGACCTATCGACCCAACAAAGCCGATTGGATGGATGGCCGTTGGTCGGGACTTCGCGTTGCGACCGATGTCGAGGACGACCGCCGCGGGCAGACCGGGGTCCCTGTCGAGACCCTTCGTCAGATCGGTAAAACACTGACGACGCTTCCGGAGGGCTTCAACGTCCACCGGACGATCAGCCGGATTCTCGAGAGCCGAAGCAAGATGATCGAGACCGGGCAGGGGATCGATTGGTCGACAGCTGAATCCTTGGCGTTCGCGACCCTTCTCGACGAAGGCCGTCCGGTTCGCCTGTCGGGTCAGGATTCGGAGCGTGGCACCTTCTCGCAGCGTCATTCGGTTTTGATCGATCAGGAGACCGAAGCGCGGTTCATTCCGCTCAACAACCTCCGTGACGGCCAAGCCCGCTACGAAGTCATCAACTCGATGCTGTCCGAGGAAGCGGTGCTCGGGTTCGAATATGGCTATTCGCTCAGTGAACCGAACGCGCTGACGCTGTGGGAAGCCCAATTCGGCGATTTCGCCAATGGCGCCCAGGTGGTGTTCGATCAGTTTATTTCGTCGGGCGAGCGCAAATGGCTCCGGCTGTCGGGCCTCGTCTGCCTGCTGCCACACGGCTATGAAGGGCAGGGGCCGGAACATTCCTCAGCCCGGCTCGAGCGCTTCCTGCAGATGTGCGCCGAAGACAATATGCAGGTCGCCAATGTGACGACCCCGGCGAACTATTTCCATATTCTACGCCGTCAGTTGAAGCGGGACATTCGCAAGCCGCTGATCCTGATGACACCGAAGTCGCTGCTCCGCCACAAGCGGGCCGTGTCGACGATCGAGGATCTGGCGACTGGCTCCTCCTTCCATCGCGTGCTGCGCGATGATGCGGCGAAGGGCGATGTCTCGACGCTGGTGTCGGACGACAAGATCCGTCGGGTCGTGCTCTGCTCCGGCAAAGTCTATTACGATCTCTATGAGGAGCGTGAGAAGCGTGGCATCAACGATGTCTATCTGCTGCGCGTCGAACAGCTTTATCCGGTTCCGTTGAAGACTCTGGTGAACGAACTCTCGCGTTTCAAAAACGCGCAGGTTGCGTGGTGTCAGGAGGAGCCCAAGAACATGGGCGCCTGGTCGCATATCGATCCCTATCTCGAATGGGTGTTGACCCAGGTCAATGGACCCGCCAAACGCGCCACTTATATCGGCCGACCGTCGTCGGCCGCCACTGCAACGGGTCTCATGTCGAAACATCTGGCCCAGCTCAAAGCCTTTATGGACGACGCCTTCGCGGCCTAGTCCTCAGATCCATGTTTCACGCTCCCGGCCACAAGCCGGGAGCGTGTTGTTTTTCGAAGCCGCGCAGAGTGAGATCGATCGTAATGGCAACCGAGATTCGTGTTCCAACTCTTGGTGAATCCGTCACCGAGGCAACGATTGGCCGCTGGTTCAAGAAGCCCGGCGAGACCGTCAAGGCCGACGAGCCGCTTCTGGAACTCGAGACCGATAAGGTCACGCTCGAAGTTAACGCTCCGGCCGCCGGTGTTTTGTCGGAAATAACCGTGAAGGATGGCGAGACGGTCGGCCCAGGCGCCTTGCTGGGTCAGATCCAGGCAGGTGCGGCTGGTGACGCCGCCAAGCCCGCCGCGGAAGCCCCCAAGGCTGCCGCTGCACAGCCGCAGGCCGCGCCAGCGGCTCCTGCCGCAAGCCAGCCCGGCGCTGCCAAGACCACGATGCCACCGGCACCGTCCGCCGCCAAGCTTGGTACGGAGAATGGCATCGACCTCAACGGGATCGATGGCTCGGGCAAGCGTGGTCAGGTCCTCAAGGGCGACGTGCTGGCGGCCATTCGACCCGTCGCGCAGGCTGTCGCCCCGGCCCGTGCGGAAGCGCCTGTTCCAGCGCCTCGCGCTCCCTCGCCGGCGAGCGATGCTCAGCGCGAAGAGCGGGTTCGCATGACCAAGCTGCGCCAGACGATCGCGCGCCGCTTGAAGGACGCCCAGAACACCGCCGCCATGCTGACGACCTTCAACGAGGTCGATATGAGCGGTGTGATGGCGCTCCGCGCCCGTTACAAGGACGTGTTCGAAAAGAAGCACGGCGCCAAGCTTGGCTTCATGGGACTGTTCGTGAAGGCTTGTGTAGGCGCCTTGAAGGAGATCCCAGCCGTCAATGGCGAGATCGACGGCACCGATCTCGTCTACAAGAACTATTACCATATCGGTATCGCGGTCGGGACCGAGAAGGGCCTCGTCGTGCCGGTCGTGCGCGACGCGGACCAGCTCAGCCTCGCGGCCATCGAGACCACGATCGCCGGCTATGGCAAGCGCGCGCGTGACGGACAGCTCAGCATCGCCGACATGCAAGGTGGCACGTTCACGATCACCAATGGCGGTATCTACGGCTCGCTAATGTCGACGCCGATCCTGAACGCGCCGCAGTCCGGCATTCTCGGGATGCACAAGATCCAAGAACGTCCGGTGGCGATCAGCGGCAAGGTGGAGATTCGTCCGATGATGTATCTGGCGCTATCCTATGACCACCGGATCGTCGACGGGCGCGAGGCCGTGACCTTCCTGGTTCGCGTCAAGGAAGCCCTGGAAGATCCCACCCGTCTGATGCTCGAGGTCTAAGGCCTCATCAAAAAAAGTGCCTCGCTCCAGTGGAGCGAGCCCCTTTTTCTTGCCGATCGCAGCGGGCGCTACGGCTCCAGGATCGAATCCCAGTAGAGATAATCCAACCAGGATTGATGCAGATAGTTCGGCGGAAACAACCGGCCGTTCTGATGCAGATCGTGAACGGACGGCTGGAACGGATAGGTGGCCGGAAACATCTCGGCTTCGGCCGGCATCTTGTCGCTCTTCCGAAGATTGCAACATGAGCAGGCCGCGACCACGTTTTCCCAGGTGGTCGATCCACCGCGAGAGCGCGGAATGACGTGGTCGAACGTCAAATCGTCCCGGTCGCCGCAATATTGGCAGGTGAACCGGTCCCGCAGAAACACATTGAAGCGGGTGAAGGCCGGGTTCCGCGACGGCTTGATGTAGGTTTTGAGCGACACCACAGAGGGCAGGCGCATCTCGAAGCTGGGGCTTCGAACCGTGTTGGGATATTCCGACACGATATTGACCCGATCCAGGAACACCGCCTTGATCGCGTCCTGCCACGACCAGAGCGAAAGCGGGTAGTAGCTGAGCGGGCGAAAATCAGCATTGAGCACTAAGGCCGGGCAGGCCTCGGGCGAGACGTTCGAATGGACATGCACCGTCAAAGCAAAGCCTTTTCAGTACCAGCCCCGGACAGTCCGAAGCACTATCGATGTATCGAACATATCCCTGATGACGGCGTTGTGAAAGCCTTCGTGTTTTCCGAGCGAAAGCGGCATGCTGACGCGCGAAAACTCCGCTTTAGCGGGTCGGGACCGGCGTTTCGCCGCGATAATCGTAAAAGCCGCGGTTTGTCTTGCGCCCGAGCCACCCGGCTTCGACGTACTTGACCAGCAACGGGCACGGTCGGTACTTTGAATCCGCGAGCCCCTCGTGCAGCACCTGCATGACCGCAAGACAGGTATCGAGACCGATGAAGTCGGCCAGTTGTAAGGGCCCCATCGGGTGATTGGCACCGAGCCGCATCGCGGTATCGATGGCGTCGACCGATCCGATACCCTCATGCAGCGTATAAACCGCTTCGTTGATCATCGGCAGCAAGATGCGGTTGACGATAAAAGCCGGGAAGTCTTCTGAGACGGTCGGGGTCTTGCCCAGCTTTTCGATGAAGATGCGCGCTAACTCGAAAGTGGCGGCGTCGGTCTGAATGCCGCGGATGAGCTCGACGAGCTGCATGCGCGGAACGGGGTTCATAAAATGAATCCCAATGAATTTTTCGGGCCGATCCGTGACCGAAGCGAGCCGCGTGATCGAAATCGAGGAGGTGTTGGACGCCACCAGCGCTCCCGCCTTCAGCGACGGGCAGAGCGTCGTGAAGATCTTGCGTTTGGTCGCTTCATTTTCAGTAGCGGCCTCGATCACGAGGTCGCAATCATAGAGGCCGGAATATTGGTCACTCGACACGATCCGCCGAAGCGCCGCCGTGCGTTGGGTCTCGTCCAACTGCTCGCGCTGGACCTGCCGGGCCATATAGCCATTGATGGTCGCGAGACCCGCCTTGAGACGTTCCTCGGAGATATCGGTCAGGACGACATCGAAGCCGGCGACGGCCGCCACATGGGCGATACCGCTGCCCATCTGACCCGCTCCGATCACGCCGACTTTGCGAATTTCATCCATCTTATGATCCATCCGCGAACGACGACGCTTGTCTTGTTTACATAAGTTAATGGCCTGTCTTTGCCAATTCCTGCTCGAGTTCGGGCAAAGCCGTGAACAGGTCGGCCACTAGCCCATAATCGGCAATCTGGAAGATCGGCGCGTCCTCGTCCTTGTTGATCGCCACGATCACCTTGGAGTCTTTCATGCCGGCAAGATGCTGGATCGCGCCCGAGATGCCAACCGCGATGTAAAGGTCCGGAGCCACGACCTTGCCGGTCTGTCCGACCTGCCAGTCGTTCGGCGCGAGACCCGCGTCCACGGCCGCGCGGGAGGCGCCCATAGCGGCCTTGAGACGGTCGGCAATCGGCTCGATATAGGTCTTGAAATTTTCGGCGTTCTGCATGGCGCGACCGCCCGAAATCACGATTTTGGCGGAGGTCAATTCTGGCCGCGTCGAGGTCGCCAAAGCTTCACCGGTGAAATGCGAGAGCGCTGGGTCGACGGCACCACCGACCATTTCGATCGGAGCCGCCACGCCACTCTCGCCCGTGACCGCGAAAGCAGCCGTCCGCACCGTCATGATCTTGTGGGCCTCGGACGTCTGCACGGTCTGGATTGCGTTTCCGGCATAGATCGGTCGCTCGAACGTATCCGGCGAGATCACCGCCGTAATGTCTGACAGTTGCATCACGTCGAGCGCAGCCGCGAGGCGCGGGAGAATATTCTTGGTGCTGGCGGTCGACGGCGCGACAACCGCGGAATAGTGGCTCGCGAGCGTCTTGAGCAAGGCCGTTACCGGCTCCGCCAAGCCATGCTCGACTGCGGCATCCTCAGCGACCAGGACCTTTTCGACACCCGTGAGTTTGGCGACCGTCGCAGCCGCCATCGGAGCGCCCTCGCCGAACACCAACACATGCACGGGAGCGCCGAGCGCGTTGGCGGCCGTCAGAGCACGCGACGTCATGTCGTTGAGAACGCCGGCTTTCTGCTCGGCCAAAAGAAGCGTGGTCATCAGATCACTCCCGCCTCGGTCAGTTTCGTCACGAGTTCGCCCACCGAACCCACCTTCACGCCACCCTTGCGGCCGACCGGCTCGACCGTCTTGAGCACCGTGAGGCGCGGCGTCACGTCGACCCCATAATCGGCCGGGCTTTTCTCTTCGATCGGCTTCTTCTTGGCCTTCATGATATTGGGAAGGCTCGCGTAGCGCGGCTCGTTCAGGCGGAGGTCCGTCGTGATCACGGCCGGAAGCGCGAGCGAAACTGTCTGCGATCCACCATCGACCTCGCGCGTGACGTCGGCGCTCGTGTCGCTCAACACCAGCTTCGAGGCAAACGTGCCCTGACCCCATCCGGCCAAGGCCGCGAGCATCTGACCGGTCTGGTTGCAGTCGTCATCGATCGCCTGCTTGCCCATGATGACCAAGCCAGGCTCGACTTCTTTCGCGACACCGAGCAGAAGCTTGGCAACCGCCAAGGGTTCGACCGGACCATCGACTTTCACGTGAATGCCGCGATCAGCCCCCATCGCCAGGCCGGTGCGAAGAGTCTCGGTCGCCTGAGCCGGGCCGATCGACACCACGATCACCTCGGTGGCCTTGCCGGCTTCCCTCTGGCGAAGCGCCTCTTCGACCGCGATTTCGTCGAACGGGTTCATCGACATCTTGACGTTGGCGAGGTCAACGCCCGACCCATCCGGCTTGACGCGGATCTTGACGTTGTAATCGACCACCCGCTTCACGGGCACCAGGATTTTCATCGATAAATGCCTCGGGAATTGAGCGCGAAAGCCACGTCTTCGAACACGTACTGGGGGGATTACACCAAGTCAACGCGGTGGGACCCCGCTGGAATCAGCGGTTCTGCCCGGGTACCCAAAGCACGTCGCCTTCACCATTTCGGTTGGCGACGCGCGCTGCGACAAACAGAAGATCGGACAATCGATTCACGTAGCGCAGTGCGGCATCGCTGACCCGCTCATCCGGCATGCGGGCCAGATGCGCCATCAGTCGCTCGGCCCTACGGCAGACCGTGCGGGCGAGATGCAGCGCCGCCGCGGCAGGCGAGCCGCCCGGCAGCACGAAGGAGCGCAAGGGCGAAAGATCGGCATTCAGCGTGTCGATCTCCTGCTCCAGCCGATCGACCTGAGCCTGGACGATCCGTAAGGCGGAGCCCGACGTCTCGACCTCTTTCGGCGGTGTCGCGAGATCCGCCCCGAGATCGAAGAGGTCGTTCTGGATGCGGGCCAGAATTGCGTCGAGTTGGGGCTGATCGGCGGTCGACAGGCGCGCCAGCCCAAGCGCCGAATTGGTTTCGTCCACCGTACCATAGCTCTCGACGCGCAGATCGAACTTGGCCCGGCGCTCGCCGTTGCCGAGCGCGGTCGACCCATCGTCGCCCGTGCGGGTGTAAATGCGGTTCAGCACCACCATCGATCAATGTCCTCGGAGATAAAGCACGCCCATGATGACCACGACGGCGACGAATTGAAGCCCGACCCGGAGCCGCATGAGGCGCTGCGACGTATTCGTACTGCCGCCCCGCATCATATTGACGAGGCCCGCCAGCAACACGACCACCACGAGGCCGAGTGCGACGGCCGTGACGATGTTGCCTTGCAGATAAGTCATGAGGCGAGCCCGGGGCCGAAACAGTCGAAGCCCGAAGCGTTGCCCAACCGTAAGCTCTCGGTCAACCGGCTTCGGTCAGTGACATCGCCGCAGGCAGGGCGTCGGCGCTGACATCCCCAACAATCGCAGCGCCTCAGTACCGCTTCAGAAGCCGCTCGAGATAATCCTGCTCTTCCTGGGGGCGAGACGGATCGCCGAGGCGTTTCCGCAACTCCTGCAGAACTCGTTGCGCGCGCGCCGCGACGCCTTCGCCGATCTCGGTGCCGCGTGTCTCCGCCACGCCGCGTCCGCCACGCTGGCGGCCGAGCGGATCGGTGTCGCTGCCATTGGCCATGCCCTGGCCGGTCGTTCCGCCCTGGCCGTCTCCATCCTGGTCGGATTGCCCTTGCGCCATCTGTTGCGCCAGACCATTGGCGCCCTTCTGCAACCCTTCAAGCGCACGTCCCTGCGCCTCGACGGCCTGACGGTTGCTACTGCCATTGCCCTTGGACAAGGCGCCTTCCGCATCCTTCATGGCGCTCTCGGCATCGTCGAGCCCTTGCTCACCTTTCATGCCGAGATCATGCATTTTCTTCTGGAGGTCGTCGAGCCGCTGCCGAAGCGCTTGCTGCTGCTGCTTCAGATCCTCCTGCGCCTGCTGGTCGCCAGGCTGGTCGGAGGGTTTCTCGTTGTCGGCGGACTGGTCCTCCATGTCGCCGCTGTCGTCGTCCGGGTCGGCGCCTTGTCCCATCTGCTGGTCACCGGATTGCGGCGATCCGCTCGGCGGCGAACGACGGGTCTTGCCTTGCTGAAACGTCTTGTCGCGCACCGCCTGCTGGTCCCGCGTCATCCGGTCGAGTTCGCTCATTTGGCGGTTCATCTCGCGCGCCGCTTGATCGCCGGCCGACCTTTTCTTTGCGGTTTTCAAATTGTCCAGAATGCCTTGGAGTTGGTCGAGTAGCCGCTGCGCTTCGGCCATGTCGCCGGTTCGCGCCGCATCCTCCATGCGCTTCATCATCTGCGCAAGATCCTTCGGCGTGACCATCTTGACATTCGGATTGGCCTCGCCTTGCTGCTGCTCACCCTTCTCCTGCTGCATCATTTCGGCCAGCAGCTTGTCCATCTGCTGGCGCAGATTGTCGGTCAGTTTCTTGATCTCGTCGGGGGAGGCGCCCTTGTCCATCGCCTCGCGCAAGGCCTGTTCAGCCGCGCGCAAATCCTGCTGCGCCTGTGTCAGGTCACCATCCTCGATCCGCAGCGCCATCTGCCAGAGATAGTCGGAGAGGTCGATGAGGTCCTGGTCGGTCCGAGCGCTGTCGAGCCGCTGCCGCGCCGTGTAAAGCCCAAGATAGATTGCTTTCGTCGTGCCGAAGTCGTCCGGGGCGATCATCAGGGCGTCGAGCGCGGTCGCGACGCCATCGCGATGATCCGGATCGAACACCAGAGCCTGCCGCTGCTCGACAAGGGCACGTGCCAGCGGCTTGGTGAAGACGCGGACGGGTAGCACTATGCGGACCGGCGCGCTCATGCCGACATTGCCGCCCTCGTCCTTGACGCTGAGCACCATCGAGACTTCGGCGCCGGCCCAAGGATGGTCGGAAAGATCGCCCTTGGTCTGGCCCGTCCCAAGGCCGCCGGCCGTCGCAGGCAAAGACAACGTCAGGCGGGGAGGCGGAACGAGCGAGCGACCCGCGATCGGCGTTCCGTTCACGGCGGGATCGGTGAAAGAGGCTTCAGCGCCTGTGACGCCATAATCGTCGTCGATCTTGTAGTTCAGCGTCAGGCCTCCGCGAGAGGCCGGCTCCGGCTTGCCGATCAGCGCAATGGTGGGCGGCATGTCGGGAATGGCCTGCAGGGCGACCGATCCCAAGCTCGTCCCGTCATGGGTAAGCGTCAGCGTCGCATTGCGGGTGAGGGTGAACCTCTTCTCGGGACCCTCCGGCTTGGCCGAACCCTTTTCGGTCCCCCCGGCAGAGGCCGAGGCACCGAGGCGGTCGGACGCCGCCGGCGAAGCACTGCCTTGCGCCGTCTGAACGGGAGCGTCTGCCTTGAGCCCAGGGTCGGACGCCACATCGACGCGCCCCGTGCCGGACCAACGGATCACGACAGTCGAATGAGCCGGCGCCGTCACGGTCTGGTTTTGCGTGACGGGATGGTCAGGACCAACCAGAACCACGGGTGGCCGGCCTGTATAGAGGGGCGGATCGATCCAGGCATCCACGCGAAAGCCGGGACCAGCCGCGCCGGTGGTGCCGCGCCAATCGAACGCCGTTCCCAACAGGCTGTCCCGATCGGCTCCCGCCACGAAAGCGGCCGCGACCAGCGCCAAAAGCGCCAGCGCCCGCAACGCGAACGGATCGCGATCGACCATGCGCGGGGAGGGGCGCGCCACCCGGATGCGCGCGACCGTGCCCTCGAGCCGCTTGCGATAGACCTCCCACAACGCGCGCGTGGTCGGATCACTGCCGTGGTTCGCCAAGTGATCTGCCGCCGCCGAAACTGGCCGATGCTTCGATCCCGAATCCCGGTCGAGACGGTTCAGGGCCTCGGACCGGGTCGGCCACGCTGCCCGATAAGCCAGAACGGCCGCCCAACCCAGACCGCCGAGGATCGCCAAAACACCCGCAATCCGAACGATTCTCGGCGCCACAACCCAAACACCGAGCCACGACAGCGTGACGAACAGAGCCACCAAACCGGCCGCGAGAACGATCGCGGGCCATAGCCGTTCGAACCGCAGCGTCCAAAGAGCCCGACCGATCAGACGGTCGATGCGGCCCGGTGTTGCGTCCTTTTGATCCGGCAAGCACCGTCTCCGGTTAGATTGAAGCCACAGGCGCCGCCCTCTCACGCGAGGCACGACACGATCGAGCCCCACTATAGGCCCATGGCGCGCCAAGAAAACGCGTCATGCGAACGCGGTTCTCGGGCGCCTATCGGAACATGATCGGCCAGGACCGCGTCGAAACTGCGACGGGTTGACCGTCGGTGTGGCGTGACGCGCCCGGCATTGTCAGTCGAGAGGAACGACCGCCGTGTCGCCCTGGAGCATTGGCGGCTGACCCTGCCGCGAGGGATCGATGGGCGGCACCACCGTCGGCAAGGCCGGCTGCGCGATCGATGCCGTGGGTAACGGATCGACCCGCTCACCCAGCGAGACCGTCCGCACGGGCGCCTGATCGTGCAGCATGGCTCGATCGGGGAGCGGCATCGCCGTCCCAATGACGGGGCCCGACGCCGACCCTCCCGTGTCGCCGGTTGCGATCGGCTGGCTCGGAGCAGCGACAACGCCGACCATTGCATCGGGCTGCGCCAGGGCTGTCACGACGGGTTGTTGAGGCTCGATCGCGGGATCGCCCACCGGTGGCGCGGCTGGCGGTGACGGCGTTTGAGCCTCGAGCATGGCCTTGTCCGACACCGCTGAGCTTGAATCGATCGGGGTCTCGATCGGCACGGCAGCGCTCGCGGCAGGGGTTGCGAGCAGCGAAAGCAGGGGATTGACCGGACGATGGGTCGAGGCTCTCGTCTGCTCCATGGATGCGGCGGCGATGGGGGCAGGGTCCTGCGCCGGTGCCGCCGGAATCAACGGTGCCGATGTCACGGCAGGCACGCTTTCGAGCGACACGACCGCAAGGGCACGCTCCGGCACGGGGGCGGCCTTAAGCGCGACGATGGGAGCGGACGGCGGGTTGGATGGAGCGGCATGGACCACCACACCCGTCAGCCCAAAAGGTCGCGTCGCCTCGACCGCCGCAGCACGCTTGTCGACGGGCGGCATCGGCGGGCCTAACGCCTGTCGCACGACGGGCTTCACCGGGCGAGCGAGAATCCGCGCGATGTGCTTTCGCACAGGCGGGATCGGCGTGAGGGGCTCGGCCGCGACCGTGTCGGTCGACTTCACCGTCGTCTCGACATCAGCCCCGGCCTTCATCGGGGCGTGACGATCGCGCAACGGAGACCCATCGCCGACGTGGAGCCGAGACTTCAACGGCGCGCCATGCGCCTTGGCGATGCGCTGGGGCGGAGCCGTGATCGATGGCGGCGGCGGCAGTTCGGTCGAGATAATCGGCGTCGGGGGTTCGACAGGCGCGGGTGCCGCGGCCGGCTCCTTGTCGAGTCCAAGCCAGACCCGGCACCAGGAATTGCAGGGAAGAGCCGGCTCGCCGACCCCATTTTCAGCCCGGACCGACGAGACCATCGCAGAGGATGCGAGCAGTCCTACAAGACATGTTGCAACGATTGGCTTCATGAACAAATACTACGCCGAGTAACGGAACGATCGAATTCAACTACGTCGAGTCCAACCCCCGAGTCATCCATAAAATATTAATCAATATGGCAATTCGGTAGTAGTGCCGCAGATCGTTGCAGCAAAGCTTCAGTTTTGATTGACGGTGATGCTATAAAGCCAAAACCTCATCGACAAAGCCCGGCAAGGCTTGCAGGCCCGGTTGTGAGGCGGCGATCACTTTGAACAAACGACCCATGCCCGGGCCGTCTTTGCTGTCGATCGCCGTCAAGCGGGTGAAAGCCGCTTTAATCTCTTCACCGGCTGATGGCTTTGCGGTGGCGAGTTGGTGGGCGCGCGCCTCGACGCCGAGCGCAAGCAGGAATTCCCCTTGCGGGCGCGGCCCCGACACCACGGCCCCCGCCGCCCGCATGGCGCGACCGAGTGCCGCGAAATCGACATGCGCCGTCAGATCGACCTCACCGGGCCGTTGCAGAGGATCGGCAAAACCATGGCGGCTCACCGCCTGCAGCGTTTCGCCGAAACCGCTGGCGGTGTGGCCGTAATCCAGGATCAACGCTGCGCCGCCGCTCGTGGCGATCCGTGTGGCAAGCCTATGGGCCTCCCGCAAGCCATCGGCCGCGACCTCGAGTACGCTCCCGTTCGGCCCCGTCAGGGCGATGCGCGGCTCCGGCTCGGGTGCGAGGCCGAACCTCAAGCCTTGGTTGCCGTCGAGGCCGACCAGCCGCTCGTGCCAGCCGCGTTCGGTCTTCTGGTAGTGCCGGACCGGAAGAGCGTCGAAAAACTCGTTGGCGATCGCCAGGACCGGCCCCGCCGGCACGGTCGCGAGTGTGTCGTGCCACCGCGCCGCGATGCCGACCTCTGCCAATGTTTCGGCTTGGCCAGCCCGCAGAACCGGACTGGTCTCGACGAGATGGAGATCGATGGCGGCGCGAAAGTCCGGACGCACACGCGCGGCCCGCAAGGCATCGACCATCAAAGTTCCGCGCCCCGGGCCAAGTTCGACCAGGATGACGTGGGCCGGCTCACCCAACAGCCGCCAGGTCTCGGCAAGCCACAAGCCGATCATCTCGCCGAACATTTGGCTGATCTCGGGCGCCGTGATGAAATCACCCGAGCGGCCGAGTGGATCGCGCGTGTGATAATAGCCGTAGGCGGGGTGTCCGAGCGCCAAGGCCATGTAGCGATCGAGCCCGATCGGCCCATCGTCGGTGATCAGATCGCGGATCAGCCGAGCGAGGGGGCTTGCGTCTGTCATCGAAGCGACGGGGCCGCTGGCATGGAGCGGCGCGCGTAGATGATCGCGACGATCCCGATCACGATCAGCGGCAGCGACAGCAGCATCCCCATGGTGGCCCCGCCAAAGAGAAAACCGAGTTGCGGATCGGGTTGGCGGAAGAACTCGCAGATGATGCGGGCGATGCCATAGCCGACCGCGAAACAGCCCGCTACGAGGCCGGGGCGACGCAATCCTCCAGCGCGGATCACCAAGGCCAAAATGATCAACAGCACCACGCCTTCGAGGCCCGCCTCATAGAGTTGGCTTGGATGACGCGGGAGGGGGCCTCCGCCTGGAAACACCATGGCCCAAGGCACGTCCGTCTCGCGGCCCCAGAGCTCGGGCTTGATGAAGTTGGCAAGGCGGCCACAGAACAGACCGATCGGCACCCCGGCCGCCACGACATCGGCCACACTCAGGGCGCTGACGCCATGCCGCCGGGCAAAGATCCAAATCGCCAGAATGGCTCCAGCCAAGCCGCCATGAAAGGCCATGCCGCCTCTCCATACCGCGACGATCTCGCTTGGATTATCGAGGTAGTAGGGCAGGTTGTAGAACAGCACATAGCCCAGCCGGCCGCCGACCACGATACCGAACGCGATATAGACCACGAGATCGTCGATGCTGAGGCGGGTCGGATGCGAGAGACCGTGCCACAACGCCTCGCGCCCGCATAACCAGCGGGCATAGGCCCACCCCGCCACGAGGCCGGCCACATAGGCCAGCGCATACCAGCGGATCGGAAACGGCCCGAGATTGATCAGGACCGGGTCGATGACGGGGTAGGGGATGAGAAAGATCGGCATGGGCGGTGCTTGCCCGCCCACCGCCGGGTCGTCAAGCGGGCTGGAGCGCCGCCCGGATCACAAATCGACCGACTTGGTCGTTTGTCTCAGAGGTGCGGCTTCTTACCCGAGATCTCGACCAGCATGCGCTGATGGATCAGCACCATCGGCAGCGTCGCGCGCGCATAAGCACGGAAGGCTGGGTCCTCGCCGTTGATCGCGTAATCGCTGATGAGCGCCACCGCGCGCGCATGCGCCTTCGACTGATCCGACAAATAGACCTTGTCGAGCTTCGGGCTGTCCATCAGGCCGAGATCGTCGACCAACGTCTTCTGCGCCTTGCCAGGAATGATGTCGGTCGGCACGCCGGCCCGACGGCCCAGCCGGTCGAGTTCGGCCTGCGCGATCGTATGATCGTGGATCATCTCTTCCGCAAAAGCCCGGACCACCGGATTGGTGCTGGTCTCGAGGATGATCTTGGATTCGTCGATCTCAAACGCGTTGCCGAGCGATGCATCTTGAGCGAACAGGCCCACGAAGGGCGAGGCCGGTTCGGCCGAAACATGCGATGCGCTCAGCAGCGTCGTCATCAGAGCCGCGGCCAAAAGTGCTGATTTCATGCTCGTTCATCCATCGTTTGCGGCTGACAGCATCGACGTGTCACGCCGCGATAGCTCGGAAACCAGCGCCGCGGCGCACGGTTCCCGCACCCTCATATCGCGAGGCGCGGTCAGAAGCGAGCGATGACGCCCCGCCCCTGTAGCGAGGCGACCACCTCGTCGGCCAGGATCTCCGGCGACTTGGTGCCGGCGTCCAGCCGCATTTCCGGGTTCTCTGGCGCCTCGTAGGGCTGGTCGATTCCGGTGAAGTTCTTGATCTCCCCCGCCAGGGCGCGCTTGTAGAGTCCCTTTGGATCGCGGGCGATACACGCCTCGATCGGCGCATCGACGAAGATTTCCAGGAACTCGCCCGGCTCGGCCAGTTCCCGCACGAGCCGCCGCTCCGCCGCGAAAGGCGAGATAAAGCTGCACAGCACCACGAGGCCGGCCTCGGTCATTAATTTGGCGACCTCGCCGACGCGGCGCACGTTCTCGACCCGGTCGGCATCGGTGAAGCCGAGATCCTTGTTCAGGCCGTGCCGCACGTTATCGCCATCTAGCATCACGGTATGGACGCCGCGCGCATGAAGCTTGGTTTCGACGAGATTCGCGACCGTCGATTTGCCGGCACCCGACAGGCCAGTAAACCACAGGATCGCGGGTTTCTGATGCTTGAGGTCCGCGCGGGACTGTTTGCTGATCGCGAGATCCTGCCGGTGGATATTCGTGGCCCGCCGCAGCGCGAAATCGATCATCCCGGCCCCGGCGGTCGCATTGGTGGCACGGTCGATGAGGATGAAGGCGCCGGTGTCCTTGTTGTCGGCATAGCTGTCGAAGGCAATCGGGACGGATGCCGCGATATTGCAGAGGCCAATCTCGTTCAGGCTCAGGGTCTTGGCGGCGAGCCGGTCGAGGCTGTTGACGTCGACCCGATGTTTAAGATCCGTCACGGTCACCGGAACCGACCGGGCCGCGATCTTCATGAGATAGGACCGGCCTGGGAGCAGATTGTCGGCGCTCATCCAAATCACATGGGCGGCGAATTGGTCAGCCACCTGAGGACGATCCTTCGACGACAGGACGTCCCCCCGCGCGATGTCGATCTCATCGGCGAGCGTCAGCGTCACGGCATCGCCGGCTTCGGCGCTGGTGCGGTCGCCGTCCTGGGTGACGATGCGGGTCACGACGGAGGTCTGCCCCGAGCCCGCCACCGTGATGGCGTCGCCGGGCACGATCCGGCCGCTCGCGATGGTGCCGGCAAAGCCCCGGAAATCGAGGTTGGGACGGTTGATCCACTGCACCGGCAGGCGGAACGGCTTCTCCCGCCGGTCCTGATCGACATCGGCGGCCTCGAGATGGCTCAGCAAGCTCCCACCATCGTACCACGGCATTTTATCGGACGCGGCCGAGACGTTGTCGCCATAGCGAGCCGATAGCGGAATGGCCGTGATGGCGCTGAAATTCAGCTGCTCGGCGAAGGTGCGAAAGTCCTGTTCAATCCGCTCGAAAACCGATTGATCGTAATCGACCAGATCGATCTTGTTGATCGCCAGGATGACGTGCCGGATGCCGAGCAGCGAGACGATGAACGCATGACGCCGCGTTTGCGTCAGCAGGCCCTTGCGCGCATCGACCAGCAGGATCGCGAGATCCGCATTGGAGGCACCGGTCGCCATGTTGCGGGTGAATTGCTCGTGGCCCGGCGTGTCGGCCACGATGAAGGCGCGACGCGGCGTCGCGAAATAGCGATAGGCGACGTCGATCGTGATGCCCTGTTCGCGCTCGGCCTCGAGCCCATCCACCAGCAGCGCGAAATCAATGTCGTCACCGACCGTGCCGTGTTTCTTGCTGTCGCGTTCGAGCGCCGATAATTGATCGTCGAAGATGGAATTCTGCTCGTAGAGTAGACGGCCGATCAGGGTCGACTTGCCGTCATCGACCGAGCCGCAGGTCAGAAAGCGCAAAGTGGGGCGGGACAAGGCCTCGCGTTGGGTCGCCATCAGAAATACCCCTCGCGCTTTTTCTTCTCCATGGAGCCGGACTCGTCGCTGTCGATCAAACGGCCCTGGCGTTCCGACGTCGTGGACGAGCGCATCTCGTCGATCATGTCGTCCAGCGTCGCGGCATCCGAGGGAATTGCCCCCGTCAGCGGATAATCACCGAGAGTGCGGAACCGCACCCGCTCCATCCGTGGCGTCTCGCCGGGGTTCATCGGCAAGCGATCGTCATCCACCATGATGAGGGTGCCGTCACGCGTGACGACCGGACGCTCCTTGGCGAAATACAGCGGCACGACCTCGATCCGCTCCGCCCGGATGTAATCCCAAACATCGAGTTCGGTCCAATTCGACAGCGGAAATACCCGCATGGACTCCCCGGGTTTGATCCGTGTGTTGAACAGGCTCCATAATTCAGGCCGCTGATTGCGCGGGTCCCAAGCATGGCTTGCGGAGCGATGCGAGAAGACGCGCTCCTTGGCGCGGCTCTTCTCCTCGTCGCGCCGCGCGCCGCCAAAGGCCGCGTCATACTGGCCCTTGTCGAGCGCCTGCCGAAGCCCCTCGGTCTTCATTACCTGCGTGTGCACGGAGGAGCCTGACGCGACCGGCGAAATACCCCGCCGCACGCCATCCTGATTGATGTGCACGATCAGATCCATCCCGGCGCGCTTCGCCGCCTCGTCCCGGAACGCGATCATTTCACGAAACTTCCAGGTCGTGTCGACATGCAGCAGCGGAAACGGCGGCTTGGCTGGGAAGAACGCCTTCAGAGCCACATGCAGCATCACGCTCGAATCCTTACCGACCGAATAGAGCATGACCGGGTTGCGGAACTCGGCCACGACCTCTCGCATGATATGGATCGCTTCGGCTTCGAGACGGCGCAGGTGGACGGGGAGCTGATCGGACATGAAGATTGCGGTTCCGTGACGGATGCAATCGTGTTTACCGCGCCAAATGCCGCCAATGCAACGCGCTCGCGCGATTATTATATCGCGCCGCTAGACTTCTCAGAGTCTGGGCTGCGGTTTCAGGTGATGGCGGGCAGGATCAATAAACATCGGATGCCGACTCGGGTCGGCTCAGCGAACCTCGCTGACGAGCGGCTTCCCGTCAAAGAATGCCGCGAGATTGGCCAGCATCGTGGACTGTTGGGCCTCCTGGGCCGACGTCGCATTGGCGGCGATATGCGGTGTCAGCACGATGTTGGGAAGAGCCTTCAACCTGGCCGGGACCTCGGGCTCACGCTCGAACACATCGAGAGCGGCCCCGCCGATGACGCCGCGTTCGAGCGCATCGGCCACTGCATCCTGATCGACCGCGATGCCGCGCGAGATGTTGACGAGATGGCCCTCGGAGCCGAGCGCCGCCAAGACCCTCGCATCGACCGCGTGATAGTTCGAGGCGCCGGCGCGAGCCGCGACCACGAGGATATCGGCCCATTCTGCCAGTCCGATGAGGCTGTCGTGGTAGAGATAAGGCACGTCGGTCCGGGCGGAGCGGTTGTGATAGCCGATCTGCACCGAGAACCCGGCCGCGAGACGGGCGATCCGTGTGCCGATGGCTCCAAGCCCATAAATGCCGACCCGGCGGCCCGACAAACCGGCACGCATCGGCATGCGCTCGACCGAATTGCCCTTCCAAGAGCCGGCCCGTACGAAGCGATCGCCGGACGCGATCTGCCGCGTCGTCGCCAGCATGAGCCCGATCGCATATTCGGCGACCGCGCCGGCATTGGCGGAGCCCGCATTGGCGATCGCGATGCCGCGGGACGCCGCGTGGGCCCGATCGACCCCCTCGAAACCCGTGCCGTAGCAGCAAATCAGCTCGAGCGACGGCAGGGCGTCGATCAGGGCTGCATCGGTCGTCAGCGTCCCCATGGTCAGCAGTGCGCGTACCTCGGCTGCACCCAGAGGCAGCGCGCCTGGCCCCGCCGTTCCGAGCGGCCCGAGCACCTGATAATCCTCCTTCAACCGCTCGACGAAGCGGGCGGGCAACTGCGGCACCATCAGGATGGTGGGTTTCATGCTGGCCTCTGACGATGCGGGACTTAACCCTCGACGGTCTTCACGACCAGCGGAGCATAGCGGTAGGGCCGATAGCTCGGCTCCCACACATGCGCGTCGATGCGCTCGTCGATCTCGGCCTCGTCGAGCGGCTCCGCCACACCATCGGCGATCGCCTGCCGCGCCACCGCGCCCGCGAGCGTCCGCGCCACGCTACGGAGTTCTTCGACGGGGGGTAAAAGCCGACCGTTCGGATCCTTCAGGGCGGGCGAGAGATCTGCCAAGGCTCGGGCCGCCGCCATGAACATCGCATCCGTGACGCGGCGCGCGTCGACCGCCAGAACCCCCAGTCCCACACCCGGGAAGATGTAGGAATTGTTGGTCTGGTTGATCGGGATCGTCACGCCGTTCCGCTCGACCGCCTTGAACGGGCTGCCGGTGCCCATCAGGGCGCGGCCGCCGGTCCATTCCATCACGTCCTTCGGTTGGGCTTCGGCTCGCGAGGTCGGGTTGGAGAGCGGGAAGATGATCGGGCGCGGTGTGTTGTCCGCCATCTTCCGCACGATTGCCTCGGTGAACGCGCCAGCCTGCATCGACACGCCGATCAGCGTCGTCGGATGGGCGTTGGCAACCACGTCGGCCAACCCGATGCGTCCGGGCTCTTCCAACGTCCACCCCGCCACCGCCTCGCGCGATTGCACGAATTTGCGCTGGTTCGGCCGGATGTCGTTCTGGCCCTCGACCAGCAGGCCGTTGATGTCGACCGCATAGAAGCGCTTGCGCGCCTCCGCCTCGTCGAGCCCGTCCGCCACCATGGCTTCGAGCAGGAAGGTCGCGATGCCGCAACCCGCCGAGCCCGCGCCGAGCAAGGCGATCCGCTGATCGACAAGCGGCGTGCCGGTCACCTTCACGGCGGCCATCAGGGTTCCGGCCGCAACCGCGGCCGTGCCCTGGATATCATCGTTGAACGTGCAGAGCCGGTCGCGATACCGTTCCAGAAAACGTCCCGAATTGCTGCCGGCGAAGTCCTCCCATTGCAGCAGGACCTTTGGCCAGCGCTCGTGGACCGCGTTGACGAAATCCTCGACGAAATCGTCGTAATCCTGCCCTCGCATACGCCTGTGCCGCCACCCAACATACATCGGGTCGGCCAAACGTTCGTCATTGTCGGTGCCGACATCGAGCAGGATCGGCAGGGTTTCGCCCGGATGGATGCCGGCGCAACCCGTGTAAAGCGACAGCTTGCCGATCGGGATACCCATGCCACCGGCGCCTTGATCGCCAAGCCCGAGAATGCGTTCGCCGTCGCTCACCACGATGACGCGAACGGCATCGAAAAGCGGATTGGCCAAGATGTCGCGGAGACGATCCCGGTTGGGGTAGCTGAGAAAGATGCCGCGCGGCTTGCGCCAGATTTCGCTGAACCGTTCGCAACCCTCGCCAACTGTCGGCGTGTAGACGAGCGGAAGCATCTCTTCGGTGTTGTCGGCAAACAGGCGGTAGAACAAGGTCTCATTGGTGTCGAGCAGGTCGCGCAGGAAGGCGTAGCGCTCGAAGTCGTTGCTGAACTCGCGCAACACTTTCAGTCGGCGGGCCGCCTGGCTTTCGATGGTGCCGACATGGGGCGGCAAAATGCCATGCAGGCGGAACTGATCGCGCTCTCCATCCGTGAACGCGGTGCCCTTGTTGAGGAGCGGGCGGTTGATGAGATCGTACCCGCTGAGGTGGGTTTCGATCACGGCGGCATGCCCCGGGACCCGCGTCTGGCTCATCGTCTTGTTTCCTTGGCTTCGCGTCTCGCCACCGACAAGCGCGCGTCCTCGTTCATGCCATCGGCACGATGTGGAGCAGCCCCTATAGGACAGAATCACGGCCGCGCTAAGCCCGTCTTGGCGCGGTTCGGACGCGGCCCGTCCTACCCCTGAGGCGAATGGATCCAGCCTCGTGACATCGGAGGTGAGGCAAGACGGCGTCGAACGGCTCAACCGCTGTCTGCAGCGGCTCAATCGTAACGGAGGAAGCGGATTTCGCTGTCGCCTTGGGTGCGCCGCTCAAGTTGCGTGAACCGCAAGGGCAGATCGGGCACCGCATCATCCGCCTCTTCAAGGACGCAGACCGCGCCGGGAGCCAGCCACCCGCCCTCGTCGAGCGCCGTAAGGGCGAGGCCGCCAAGCCCTTTCGCGTAAGGAGGATCGAGAAACGCAAGCGTGAAGGGCAAACCGGGCGAGGCGCCCAGTTTGGTGGCGTCGCGACGAAAAATCCGCGTCAGGCCTCCCAGGCCAAGCGCCTCGATGTTGCCACGCAGAAGCGCCCGCGCTTCGGTTCCGTCATCGACGAACATGCCGAATGCCGCCCCGCGCGACAGTGCTTCGAGGCCGAGCGCACCCGTCCCGGCGAAGAGATCGATGACCCGTGCGTCCTCGACCGACCCGTCATAGGCGTGATCGAGGATGTTGAAGAGCGTCTCGCGAAGCCGGTCGGAGGTGGGACGAATGTCGCGCGTGGTCGGGCCGAGTAGACTGCGCCCCTTGAAGCGCCCCCCGATGATCCGCATCAGGGTGTCGGACGCCCACGGCCACCACCGCCGCCGGTTCGCGGTTTACCGCCGCCCGTTCCCGGCCGGGTGCCGGAACGCGGGGGGCGCGAGCCGCCTTTCGGACGATCGTCTCCGCCCGGACGCCCTGGGGCGCTGGAGCGAGACCGGCCGCCGAAACCGCCATCCTGCCCTGTCTTGCCGCGCGCCGGCGGACGGTTCGGTCGATCGGCCTGACGTTCGAGGCGCTGGGCGGATCGACCTTCGGGCTTGTCGCCCGAGGTGAAGCGCGGTCGTGCTGCCTTGCCGTCCTGTCCACGCGGGGCTCGTTCGTCGGACCCTGCCCGCGCGCTCGGGCCGGCTCGCCCGCTGTCCCGAGGGAAGCGCGGAGCATCGGACCGCGGGCGGTCATCACGCTGTCCGCCTTGCGGCCGAGCGTCCCGATCTCGCGACCGTGTGGGGCGCGCATCGCCGGTGTCGCTGCGGGCGGCCCGTGCGGGACGCGGCGCGGCGCGATCGTCGCGATTGTCGAAGCGTGGCGGCCGTGACGGCGCTGCCTCGCGTCGGGCGGGACGAAAGTCTTTATCGGCCTGGCGCACGGTGCGCGGACGGCGGCCGTCCTGACGCGGTGCCGCCTCCTCGCCGACATCCTCGTCGCGGCGACGGGTGCCGCCAACCCGCATGCCCGGGCCGGGTCGCGCATCGTCGCCCGATCGCGCCTGTTCAAAGCGGCGCGCATTTCGGTTCGGTGCGGCATTGGTCGAGGGCGTTCGGGCCGCCGTCGTGATCCGCTCGACAGCGACGGCGCGACCCTTGCGATCGGCCGTGGCGGTGCGTTGGGTGCGCCGGCGCGGACCATCGGTCTCGGCCTCGTCACGCTGCTGACGGAGCGCCGAGACATGGCGACGGGGCTCGGTGGCCGACGCACGCTGCGGGCGGGCACGATCCTCGGTGGAGGCGTCACGTTTATCGCGCATGCCGCGTCGCTCGGCCATCTTGGTCTGGCGGACCTCGCGCGTCACGATCGTAGCGCTGGGCACCGGGCCCTCGAAATCGACGCCAGCCTCCTTGGCGAGCGCCGGCCCGAGTTGGTCGCGCAGGATACGGGTCTTGACCTCCTCGACGGCGCCCTCGGTCAGATCCCCGAGCTGGAAGGGCCCGAACGACACGCGAATAAGACGGCTCACCGCCAGCCCGAGATGTTCGAGCACGCGCTTGATCTCACGATTTTTGCCTTCGCGCAGACCCATGGTGAGCCACACGTTGGCGCCCTGCTGGCGATCGAGCTTGGCCTCGATGCCGGCATAGTCGATCCCCTCGATCGTGACGCCGCGCGAGAGCTCGTCGAGCGTGCCTTGATCGATCGAGCCATTGGCGCGGACGCGATAGCGTCTCACCCAGCCGGTCGAGGGCAACTCCAGCATGCGGGAGAGGCCGCCATCATTGGTCAGCAGCATCAGGCCTTCGGTATTGATATCAAGACGGCCGACCGTCACGAGGCGGGGAAGATCGTCCGGCAAAGCGTCGTAGATGGTCGGACGGCCTTCGGGGTCCTTCGCGGTCGTGACGAGCCCGCGCGATTTGTGGAACATGAAGAGGCGGGTCCGCTCCGCCTTCTCGATCGGCGAACCGTCAACCGTGATGACGTCGGACGGGCCGATGTTGAGCGCCGGGCTTTCGATGACCCGACCATTGACCGCGACGCGGCCGGCGAGGATCCAGCTTTCGGCATCCCGCCTCGAGCAGAGGCCAGCCCGAGCCATCACTTTCGCGATCCGCGCTTCATCGGATTGCAGCGCAGGGGTCACGTCGGCTGCAGGCGCGGATGCGGCCGCGTCCAGGTCGGAGGATGCCGCCTTCAGGACAACGGATTTTGGTGAAACGCGCCGGATCAACGGCTGCAGTTGGCTGAAGCGTCGGGCCGGGCGGCCAGGGCGGCGGGTATTATCGGTCGTGTCGGTCATAAGCCGTGATACCAGAGGCCGAAACATTTGGGGACATCAATGTGCGACGAGGCGCAGAAAGCCACATTCGACCCGCTTTCGCTGGCGTTCCAGGCGGCGCGAGAGGCTGCCGCGCGGGGCGAGGTGCCGGTTGGAGCCGTGGTGGTTCGCAACGGCCAGGTGCTCGCCGTGGCCGGGAACCGAACCCTCACCGATCACGATCCCACCGCCCATGCCGAGGTGTTGGCGATCCGCGCCGCTTGCGCTACGGCGCAATCGCAGCGGCTGCCGGATTGCGATCTCTATGTCACGCTCGAACCTTGCGCGATGTGCGCCGGCGCGATCTCGTTCGCGCGCATCCGTCGCCTCTATTACGCGGCTTCCGATCCAAAGGGCGGCGCGGTCGACAACGGACCGCGCTTTTTTGGTCAACCGACCTGCCATCACGCCCCCGACGTCTATGGCGGGCTGCGGGAAGGCGAGGCTGCGGCGCTGCTACGCGACTTTTTTGCCGAGCGTCGCTGACGCCCCCGTTCCGTTCAGGCCGCGGCGATCGTGCTGCCTGCGCTTTTCGCTTTGCCCCATCGGCCCGGCACCTGGGGGATCGGCGAGGGGCGCCCGAACAGGTAGCCCTGCGCGAGATCGCAGCCCTGCTGCTCCAGAAACTCGAGATGCCACAATTCCTCGACGCCCTCGGCGCAAACCTTGATGCCGAGTTTATGCCCCAGTTCGATGGCGGCCTGCGCGACCGCGATGGCGCGTGAATTGTCACGGAGATGGCGCGCGAAACTGCCGTCGAGCTTGATGATGTCGAACGGAAACTCGGTCAAATAGGAGAGCGACGACAAACCAAAACCGAAATCGTCGAGCGTCACCTGCACCCCGATCGCCTTCAAAGCCTCGATGTCTTTGAGAGCGCGGCTAAAATCCCGGATCAACGACCCTTCCGTGATCTCGATCCGCAACCGGCTGGGATCGAGGCTTGTCTCCCGCATCGTGTCGGCCACGATGTCGGGAAGATGTCCGGCCAAGAACCACTCCGGCGAGATATTCACCGACACGCCTGTCGTATCGGTCCAAGAGGCGGCGGCGCGGCAGGCCTTCCGGAGAATGACCTTATCGATCGCCATCATCAGGTCGCCGCGTTCGGCCACCTGGATAAAGGTGCTTGGGGCGACCGGGCCGTGATCGGGCCGGTTCCACCGCGCCAGCGCCTCGTAGCTATGCAATTCCTCACGACGAAGGTCGACGATCGGCTGCCAGTAGATCGAGAAACCCTCGGTCTCGATGGCGTTCCGCAAATCCTCTTCCATCCGACGATCCGACCGGAGATTGCCGGCGGCCCCATCGCGTGTCGTCCGGATCTGACCCGGCCCTGCCTGCTTGGCATCGGCCAAGGCCCGATGCGCCTGCTGCAGCAACATCACCGGCGTGTCGGCCTGTTCGCCGTAAAGCGCCACCCCGATCGACAGATTGAGCTGCAGGGTGAGATCGTCCATCTCAAACGGCGTCACGAAGGCGGCATGAATGCGTTGCGCCGTCGCCTCGGGTTCGCCGACCAGGAACGGCCCAGCCATCAGAATGGCGAACTCCGCACTGCCGAGGCGGAGCAACCGGTCGCTGCCGCGGATCGCATTGCGGAGGCGACGAGCCACATCCTTCAAGATCGCATCGCCAAAGCCGTGCCCGTGCACGTCGTTGACTTTTTTGAACCCGTCGATATCGACGGATAGCAGCGCCAGCCCTTCCGGGAGCTTGCCTTCCACGACCTTGCCGCCAACCAAAGAGGCGGCAATGTCGGTCTTGGCCCGAGCGACCGCATCCTCGAGAATACGATTGAAGGCCAGGCGGTTGCCGAGACCTGTCAGTCCATCCACCTCGCGCTGCATCCGGAGCGCATAGCTCAGCTTATGGACGCGAAGCAGCGACGACGCATGTCGGGAGAAGCGCGCCAACATCGTCCGATCCTCATCGGACAAGGTTCGCGGGCTATGATCGATGATCTCGAGCGCGCCGACCGCGAACCCGCTCTCGTCGAGGATCGCGTGGCCGGCATAGAAGCGGATGAAAGGCGGACCACTCACCAGAGGACTCGCCTTCATGCGTGCATCGCTCCGCGCATCCTCCACCACCAGCGTTTCGTCCGGAGCCAGGATCACATGGGCGCAGAGCGAGCTTGCCCGCGGGCTCTCCTGAAACCGCGCCGGCAGACCCACCATGGCCTTATGCCACTGGCGTTCCTCGTCGATCAACGTAAAGGTCGCGATCGGCACGTTCAGGCTCTCGGCCACCACTGCCAGGAAACTGTCGAATTGCGGATCGGCCGGGGTGTCAAGAATATGGAGCTCCAGCAAGGCTTCGAGGCGCTGGGTCTCGTTAAACGGCAGATAGGCCGGCTGCATGATCGCTCCGCTCGGGATGGCCGCATGGTTCTGATCTGGTGATGATAGGCTGTAAGGAGTGAATAGATCGCATGAGCCAAACTCGTGGCGCTATCATTGCGGCAGCAAGGTAAACGATTGCCGTAACAGACGCGATTAAACCGTAATGGTCTAGCGAAGTTTGGAGGTCGGCTCGTCTCCTTGACCTTGCGGCACGAAAACGGCGTCGGCCACCACCTTGGACGCCACTATGGCCGTCCCATATAAGATCAATGCGGCCATGCTCATGAGCCAAGTCTCGTGAGCGAGGTCACCCTCAACCCTTCGGAGTCGTCGCGAGTCATGCTGTCGCCGCTGATCAAGATATGCGGCCTGTCGACGGCGCCGACCATGGAGGTCGCCCTCGAGGTGGGTGTCGATCTCGTCGGTCTGGTGTTTTTTGCCAGAAGCCCGCGGCATGTCACGCATGACGTGGCGCGACAATTGGCCCAGCAGGCGCGTGGACGCGCCGAAATCGTGGCTTTGACGGTGGACGTTGAGGACGCGGCGCTCGATGCTTTGATGAAGCAGGTCGCGCCCGATCTTTTGCAACTGCATGGTCGCGAAACGCCCGAACGGGTGGCCGCCATCAAGGCACGAACGGGACGTTCGGTCATCAAAGCGATCGGCCTGTCGACCCGGAGCGACCTCGCACAGATCCAGGCCTATGGCGATGTCGCCGACATGATCTTGTTTGACGCCAAGCCGCCGCCGCAGGCCAACCTGCCCGGCGGCAATGGGGTCCCGTTCGATTGGTCGCTGCTGAGTGGTCTTGACCTCAAGGTTCCGTTTATGCTTTCCGGGGGATTGTCGCTCGGCAACGTCGAGACTGCGCTGCGACTGACGCGGGCGCCGGGCGTCGATGTGTCGTCGGGGGTTGAAAGCAGCCCCGGCCGCAAGGATCCCGACAAGATTCGCGCCTTCGTGCTCGCGGTGCGTCGTGCCGCGACGTCGATGGCCGAGTCTCCCGTGACTCGCGCGGACGCAACTTTACCGCGAGAACCACGATGACGCTTCTGGAGGAACGAATGAACGCGCAAGGGATGCCGAACTCCTTCAGGAACGGCCCGGATGAGCATGGCCGGTTCGGAGTGTTCGGCGGCCGCTTCGTGGCCGAGACCCTGATGCCATTCATCCTCGAACTCGAGGGCGCCTATGCTCGGTTCAAGGACGATCCCGGCTTCAAGGCCGAAACCGCCGATCTCCACACGCATTACGTGGGTCGTCCGTCGCCTCTGTATTTCGCCGAGCGCCTCACCGACTATTGCGGCGGCGCCAAAATCTATTTCAAGCGCGAGGACCTGAACCACACCGGCGCTCACAAGATCAACAATGTGATCGGGCAGATTTTGCTGGCCAGGCGCATGGGCAAAACCCGGATTATCGCCGAGACGGGCGCTGGTCAGCATGGCGTCGCGACCGCGACGGTCTGCGCCCGCTTTGGGCTCGAATGTATCGTTTATATGGGCGCCGTGGACGTCGAGCGGCAGAAGCCCAACGTTTTCCGCATGAAAATGCTGGGCGCCGAAGTTCGGGCCGTACAATCGGGTGCTAAAACCCTCAAGGACGCAATGAACGAGGCCCTGCGCGACTGGGTCACCAATGTCGATGACACCTTCTATTGCATCGGAACAGCCGCCGGCCCAGCGCCTTATCCGGCCATGGTGCGCGACTTCCAATCCGTCATTGGCACCGAGGTGCGCGAGCAGATGCAAAAGCAGGAGGGTCGACTGCCGGACTCGTTGATCGCCTGTATCGGCGGCGGCTCCAACGCGATCGGCCTGTTCCACCCCTTCCTCGACGATGCCGCCGTCGAGATCTTCGGTGTCGAAGCCGCCGGTCATGGGCTTGATACGCCGGCCCACGCGGCCTCAATGGCGGGTGGGAAACCCGGCGTGCTGCACGGCAACCGCACCTACCTGCTGATGGACGACGATGGCCAGATCCTCGAGGGCCATTCCATTTCGGCTGGCCTCGACTATCCCGGCGTCGGCCCAGAGCATTCATGGTTGAAGGATATCGGCCGCGTCGTTTATCTCTCGGCGACCGACAAGCAGGCGCTCGACGCGTTCCAACTCTGTTCCAAGCTCGAGGGCATCATTCCGGCGCTGGAGCCAGCTCATGCGATCGCCTCGATCCTCGATCTCGCGCCAAAACGGCCGAAGGATCACCTGATGGTGCTGAACATGAGTGGCCGCGGCGACAAGGACATTTTCACAGTCGCCGACCACCTCGGCGGGATGTGATCCGATGAGCACCCGTCTGACCGCACGTTTCTCGGCCTGCGCCGAACAGGACCGCGCCGCTCTCGTCTGTTTCATAACGGCCGGTGACCCCGACCTCACCACATCGGCGGCGCTGCTGAAGGCGCTTCCGGCCGCTGGGGCCGATGTGATCGAACTCGGCATGCCTTTCACGGATCCGATGGCGGATGGGCCCGTCATTCAGGCCGCAGGGCTTCGCGCCCTCAAGGCCGGGCAGACGCTCCGCAAGACACTCGCCATGGTGCGTGACTTCCGCGAGACCGACAGCGAAACCCCCATCGTCCTGATGGGCTATTACAACCCGATCTATGTGCATGGGGTCGAGCGCTTTCTCGCCGATGCGGTCGCGGCCGGCGTCGATGGTATGATCGTTGTCGATCTGCCACCGGAGGAGGATGACGAATTGTGCCGGCCCGCCATCGCGGCCGGGCTCAATTTCATCCGCCTCGCCACACCGACCACGGATGACGAGCGGATGCCGGCCGTCATCGCGAACACCTCCGGCTTCGTCTATTATGTCTCCGTGAACGGCGTGACGGGGTCGGCGGTCCCGGATTACACAAGCGTCGCCGCGGCCGTGATGCGGATCAAGGCGCACACCAGCCTCCCGGTCGCCGTGGGGTTTGGCGTGAAAACACCCGCCGATGCGGCCGCCGTGGCGTCTCATGCCGACGGGGTCGTGGTCGGCTCCGCCTTGATCTCGGTCATCGTTTCGACCCTCGATGCCGAGGACCGGGCCACGACCGAGACGGTTCCGGCTGCGGTTGCGTTTGTTCGGAGCTTGGCCTCTGGCGTCCAAGCCGGCCGCCGCATCAGCACAGCGGCCTGACGCAGAGCCCAAACTCAAGGAGACATGAATGAACTGGATGCTGAACGTGGTGCCGCCGAAGATCCGCTCGTTCCTCAAACGGGAAACGCCGGAGAATCTGTGGGTGAAGTGCCCGGACAGCGGCCAGTTGGTTCATCATAAGGATCTCGAAGCCAACCTCTTCGTGGTGCCGAATTCCGGCTACCATATGCGGATGACCGCCGATGTGCGGCTTAAAGCGACCTTCGACGGTGGCACTTGGACCGATATCGGCGTCCCCGACGTGCCGCTCGATCCGCTAAAATTTCGGGACGAGAAGCGCTATGTCGACAAGCTGAAGGATGCGCGGACCAAGACTGGCCTCGTCGATGCCATCAAACTCGGGGCTGGCACGATCGAGGGTCAGTCCGCGACCGTCGCGGTGCAGGACTTCGACTTCATCGGCGGCACACTCGGGATGGCGGCGGGCGAAGCCGTGGTGACCGGCATCGACTATGCCGTGAAGAACCGCACCTCCTTTATCCTCTTCGCGGCGTCGGGCGGCGCGCGGATGCATGAGGGAATGTTTTCGCTGATGCAGATGCCGCGCACGACGGTGGCGGTCCGGCGGCTGAAGGCCGCCAAGCTGCCTTATATTGTCGTGCTGACCAATCCGACGACCGGCGGCGTCACGGCCTCCTATGCGATGTTGGGTGACATCCACATCGCGGAGCCGGGGGCCTTGATCGGCTTTGCAGGACCGCGTGTCATCGAACAGACCGTGCGCGAAAAGCTGCCCGAGGGGTTTCAGCGGTCGGAATATCTGCGCGATCACGGCATGGTGGATCTCGTCGTGCCGCGACGCGATATGCGGGCGACGCTCGGCCGCCTCTGCGGTATCTTGATGAACACGCCGCCGCATGTCGCAGTGGACCTTCCCGATGATGTCGCGGCTGCTGCGTGACGCTGCGATGATGCCACCGGACGAGACCCTGGACACGATCCTGTCCAGGTTGCCGCTTCTGCACCCCAAGAAGATCGATCTGTCGCTTGGCCGCATCGAACGCCTGCTTGCGGAACTGGGCCACCCGGAACGGCGCCTTCCGCCCGTCATCCATGTGGCCGGGACCAACGGCAAAGGCTCGACCGTCGCGTTCATGCGCGCCATGCTCGAAGCGGCGGGCCGCGTGGTTCATGTCTATACCTCGCCTCATCTCGTCCGGTTCAACGAGCGTATCCGCCTTGGCGAAGTCGGTGGCGGCGTCCTCATCACCGATGAGGAACTTGCGAGCGTTCTGGCCCAGTGCGAACGCGTCAACGCTGGCCAGTCGATCAGTTTTTTCGAGATCCTGACCGCTGCGGCCATCGAGGTCTTCTCCCGCCATCCCGCCGATATCCTGCTGCTCGAGGTCGGTCTCGGCGGTCGCTACGACGCCACCAACGTGATTGCTCACCCGGTCGCGACCGTCATCACGCCGGTGTCGATCGACCATCCGGAATTTCTCGGCACGACGATCGAGCGGATCGCGTTCGAAAAAGCCGGAATATTGAAAGCGGGCTCTCCCGCCGTCATCGCAGCCCAAGGCGCCGACGCGATCGCGGTGTTGCAACGCGAAGCCGACCGCTTACGCGTCACGCCTCAGATCGGCGGCCAGGATTTCGCCACGCGCGAGGAACGGGGCCGGTTCGTCTTCGAAGACGAGAGAGGTCTCCTCGATCTGCCACTGCCGCGCCTCCCCGGACGCCATCAACAGATCAATGCGGGCGCCGCCATCGCGACGATGCGGGTGCTCGATCCCTATTTTCCGATCGCGGCGATCGAAACCGGCCTCAGCACCGCAGACTGGCCGGCGCGGCTGCAGCGTCTGTCGCGCGGACCCGTCGTCGAGGCGCTCGGCGATGTCGCCGAGGTCTGGCTCGACGGGGGCCATAATGCCGATGGTGGGCGCGTGCTCGCCGAAGCCATGGCCGAATTGGAAGAGAGAGCCGGCCGTCCGCTCGTCATCGTCTGCGGCATGCTATCGACCAAAGACGCGCAAGCCTTTCTGACACCGTTCAACGGCTTGGCCCAGGAGGTTTTGACCGTGCCGGTGGGCGGCGATCACGACGGCCGGACCGCCACCGAACTCGCCGATATCGCTGTGGCGGCTGGCCTCCGCGCCAGTGCCTTCGATACGATCCTGGCGGCGCTTCACGCTATCTCGGCGCGGGTGTGGCCGATGTCACCCCGCGTGTTGATCACCGGATCGCTCTATCTCGCCGGCGAAGTGCTGACCCTCAACGCGTCACCACCGGTCTAAACACCGCTTATCCGTCGAGAACACCGCACTGGCGCAATGCCGCGAGCAAGGGCAGCAAAGGCAGGCCGAGCATCGTCGATTGATCGCCTTCGATCCGCTCGAAAAGATGGATGCCGAGCCCTTCGAGCTTGTAGCCGCCGACACTCTCCGAGACGGCCACTCCCATGGCGTCGACATAAAGCGCGATAAAGGCGGGTGAAAGTGGCCGCATCGTCAGGCGGGCGCTCCAAACTGCTTCGGCCACCACGGATCCATCGCGCACGAGCACAAAAGCTGAATTTAAATCATGGGTCCGTCCAGCCAGCGCCGCGATTTGATGGCGCGCCGCCTCGGTCGTGGCCGGCTTGTGCAACCCATGTCCATCGAGCGACAGCGTCTGATCCGCGCCGAGCACGAGCGCACCGGGAGCCACGACCGCCAACGCCTTGGCCCGCGCCAGGGCCGTCGCGGTCTTCCGCGCGTCGATACCTCCGCCAGACAAGTTGTCATCGATCTCACGCTCGATGGCACGCTCGTCGATCAAGGCGGGACGAACCACGACCGGAATGCCGGCGCTTTCGAGAAGCAAGCGCCGCGTCGGGCTAGCCGAGGCGAGGACCAGCGGCGCACCACGCCAAAGCGAGTAAGGTTCGGTCATGCCTGGGCGATGAATTTCATGCGGTGGACCTTGTGCAGATCGATAATAGCGGCGGCAGTTTCCTCAATCGACCGCCGGGTGACGTCGATGGTCGGCCAGCCGTTCTGAGCGAAGATCCGGCGCGATTGCGCGATTTCCTCCGCGACCGAAATCCGATCCACATAGGGCGTTTCAGCTTCCGCCCGAAGCGACAGAAGCCGGTTCTGACGAATCTGCACGATGCGCTCGGGCGACGCCAGCAGCCCGACCACGAGAGGATTTTTGAGCTCGAACACCACGGGAGGCAACGGCACGTTGGGCACGAGCGGGATATTGGCGGTCTTAATGCCGCGGTTGGCCAGATAGATACTGGTGGGTGTCTTGGAGGTTCGGCTGACGCCAAGCAGCAGCACGTCGGCTTGTTCAAGCCCTTCGGAGATCTGTCCATCGTCGTGCATCATGGTGAAATTGAGCGCGTCGATCCGCTTGAAATAATCCGCGTTGAGAACGTGCTGCGCGCCAGGCCGCGGCGAGGTCGCGGCCCGGCCGAGATAGGATTGGAAGACGTCGACGATCGGTTGCAGCACGGACAGGCAAGGTGAGCCCGATTCGTGACAGGCTTCCTCGAGGCGGCTGATCAATTCCGGGTCGACCAGCGTGAACAAGACGATACCGGGCGCCGCCTCGATATCGGTGATGACCCGTTCGAGTTGAGCGCGAGTCCGCAGCAGCGGATAGATATGCTCGATCGAGGACACGTCTTGATATTGCGCCGCGACGGCGCGGCTCGCCGCGATCAAAGTTTCGCCGGTCGAATCCGAGACCAGATGCAGATGGAAATAGCTGCGTGTCACACCTTTGTCTCCACCTCGGCGATCGATCTCACATTGGCGCTGCGGGACGGTACCGCGGCCTGCCCGCTGAACTTATACCGGCGTCATCAGGCGGTCTGTGGATAGTAGAGTCCAGCGCCAGCGAGGGGAAGGAATTCTCCCGGCTTCTCCCGAGCCTCAGGCGGTTTGGTCCACACGGCCGAGCCTGTGGACACAGCCCGGCCTCAGGCGCAACCTTGACGGAACAGTGGGGATTGGGTTTTTGCTGTCCACATGCCGAGGTCGTCCCATGTGGCGCAAGACGTTAAGGAATTCTTAAATTCTCCACAGACCGATGACGCGTCATAGCGGCGGCCTATGTCTCGCCACAAGCGTTGACGAAATGTGAACGAAACGGGAGGACGGTTACGCCTCCCCCTAGAAGAAGACTCAGAAGAAGAGTCTAAGGGATTCTCTTTTCTTATGTCTCATGTTCAATCCGGCAATCTAACGCGTGGCCCGAGCACCCTGTTCCTCGACACGCTCGATGGATCGGTGGCCGACAAACCGCCGATCTGGCTCATGCGCCAGGCGGGGCGCTATCTTCCCGAATATCGGGAGATGCGCGCAACGGCGCCCTCGTTCCTCGATTTCTGCTACAATCCAAAGCTCGCCTCGGAGGCCACATTGCAGCCGATCCGCCGCTTTGGCTTCGACGCCGCGATCCTCTTCAGCGACATCCTCGTGATCCCGGACGCGCTCGGTCAGACCGTCTCGTTCGAGACCGGGCATGGTCCTCGGCTCGATCCGCTCATCGATGCAGCCGATGTCGATCGGCTGCATGCGGAGATTGACATGAACCGCTTGTCTCCCGTTCTGGAGACGGTCACGCGCGCCAAGGCCATGCTGGGGTCTGCGACCCCGCTGATAGGCTTCTGTGGTGCTCCTTGGACCGTCGCGAGCTATATGATCGCTGGTCGTGGCACGCCCGATCAGGCGCCAGCCCGCTTGTTTGCCTACCGGCATCCGGAATTGTTTCAGCGCATCATCGACCGCCTTGTCGACGCCTCCGTCACTTATCTGACCGCCCAGGTGTCGGCCGGGGTCGACGCCATTCAGATTTTTGACAGTTGGGCGGGCGTGCTGCCGACGCTGGAATATGAACGCTGGTGCCTGCGTCCCGTGCAAACGCTCGTGACCCGGCTTCGTGTTGCATGCCCCACCATTCGCATCATCGCTTTCCCGCGCGCGACCGGGCGTCAGTTGCTCCAAGCCGCGGATGATCAGGTGAGTGCGCTCGGGCTCGACACCAGTGTCGATGTCGAATGGGCCAATCGGGTCATGCCGCATAATCTGACGCTGCAGGGCAACCTCGATCCTCTCGCCCTGGTGGCTGGCGGGGAGGGGCTCGATCATGCGATCACGCGTATTCTGAAAGGTTTCGCCGGACGACCGCATGTGTTCAATCTCGGTCATGGCATTTTGCCCGAAACCCCGATCGCCCATGTCGAGCATCTCGTGGCGCGCGTCCGAGCCGGATTATAACCACGATGCCGACGCGCGGCCCGACCCTTTGGTCGAGCCGAAAAGCTTAGGCGCCTCGGTGGTTCTGCGGTATTTACCGGGCGGCTCTTCCGCCAATCCTCGAATGTCTTCGGGTTGTCGTCAATGTACCTTTGGATCAAGGCTTTGCACGTCATCAGCATGGTGGCCTGGATGGCCGGCATGCTCTATCTCCCGCGCCTCTTCGTCTATCACGTTGAAGCGGGGCCGCGGACGCCGCAGTCCGAGACCTTCAAGGTCATGGAGCGCCGGTTGCTGCGCGCCATCATGAACCCGGCCATGATCGCGGTGTGGATCACCGGCCTCTGGCTCGCCTACGAGGGTGGGTGGTTTCGCGATGGCTGGTTGCACGGCAAGATCCTGCTGGTCGTGCTGCTGAGCGGCTGTCATGGCTTCCTGGCGGCGAGTACCCGGCGTTTCGCCAACGACGCCAACGTGAAGTCGTCGCGCTACTTCCGCGTCGTCAACGAAATCCCGACCGTGCTGCTGATCGGCATCGTCATCCTGGTAATCGTCAAACCATTTTGATGCGGCGGCGCGGCCGCATGGTCGCGATGCGTGTCGTCAAGGGATCGGCCTCGATCCACCGCCATCAACCTGTTCCCGCTCTTCGTTCGACGAGATCCCTTTGGTAGACTTCGATCTTCAGCCGCCACCGCCGGTCCAGCCGCCAACCATCGCCCGGTTCACGTGGTCGACGATCGTCTGGCCGATGATCGGCGTTGCGGCGGTCGTCTTCTCCTTATGGCTGCTGTTCCGCGAAGTGCGCGGTCTGTCGTTCACCGACGTCGAAGAGTCAATCCTGGCGATCTCGTCGGGCCGCTGGATGCTCGCGATCCTTTCGACCTTGGTGGCCTATATGGCGCTGGCTTGGTACGATCGGATCGCGCTGTCGCATCTCGGCTTCAAATTGCCTTGGGGTTTCATCTCGGCCGTGTCGTTCACGACCTACGCGCTGTCCCACAACATCGGCATGTCGATGTTCTCCGGCGCCATGGTGCGCTATCGGGCTTACTCGACCAAAGGGCTGACGCTGTCCGAGGTCGGTGTCCTCGTGGCCTTCTGCTCCTTCACCTTCGCGCTCGGCACGGCTCTGCTGGGCGGCCTCGTCTTCGTGATCGAACCGAATATTTTGGCCCGTCTGTTCCATTTGTCGGACATCAGCGTGCGCCTGATCGGCTGCGGGCTGCTGGCGTTCGTGGCGCTTTATGTCATCGGGTCGACGCTGAATCTGCGACCATTGCAGATCGGGACGTTTAAGCTCGTCTATCCGCGCCTCAACATCACGATGCGCCAACTGATCGCCGGGCCGCTCGAATTGCTCGGTGCTGCCGGCATCATCTATTGCGCCTTGCCGGTAACCGACAATCCGGGGTTTCTGATCATTCTCGGTGTGTTTTTGGCGTCCTTCTCGGCGGCCTTGCTGAGCCACGCACCGGGCGGCCTGGGCGTTCTCGAACTCGTCTTCGTCACGGCGCTGCCGGACATCGCCAAAGCCGATATCCTGGCCGCCTTGCTGGTGTTCCGGCTGCTCTACCTCATCGCGCCGCTGGCCTTCGGCATCATCGCCGTGATCCTGTTCGAGCGCTCGCGGCTCACGAAGGCAACTGACCCAAAAGCCGCGGGCTAAGCCTGTCCCGGGTCATCGACGGATCCGCATCAAGGCGTCGCTAACGACAATATGATGAGGGTGGCTCAACTCCGGCCGAGCCATGCCACGAAGCGGCGAGCGACTTCGGCGATTTCGCTGGGCTGCCGCGCGAAACAGATCCGGACATAAGGGTCTCCGCCCGTCCCAAAAGCGCCTCCTGGCGCCATGCCGAGCCCAGCCTCGTCGACCATGCGAAGCACGAGGCGGCGCATGTCGGTTTCTCCCGTGATCGACGCGAAGAGATAGAACGCGCCTTGTGGCCGCGCGAAGCGAACCCGTCCGGTCGCCGCAAGCGCGTCGCAAAGGATATCGCGGCTGGTCTTGGCGCGCTCGACCTGCTGACGCAAAAATGGCTCCCCATTCTCGATCGCCACGATCGCGGCGCGTTGGGTAGGAACCGGGACGCCGGATGTCGAATATTGGACGAGATTTTCGATCAAGGGGCCAAGAGATTCCGGTGCTTCCAGCCATCCGATCCGCCACCCGGTCATGGTCCAGTTCTTCGACAGAGTCTGGGCGAACAGAATCCGATCGTCCGGCCGCATGATATCGTGGAAGGAGGGTGCCCGCTCGCCGTCATAGACGAAGCGGCCATAGATCTCGTCGGCGACGATCCAAAGATCGTGACGGCGCGCGAGAGCCAGAAGAGCCTCGAGATCGGCGGCCGATGCGATCCAGCCGGTGGGGTTCGACGGCGAGTTTATGATGATCGCCGTCGTGCGCGGCGTCACGGCCCGTTCGACATCGTCGATCGACAACGTCCAGCCGAGGGGATCGCCGCCGAAATGCATCGGAACATCCACCGTCGTGGCTCCCGAGACGCCGACGACGCCGCGAAAGTTCGGCCACGCGGGGGTCGGGACGATGACCTCGTCGCCCACGCCTGCGACGAGCCGCATGGCAAGCTGCAAGGCGTGCATCCCGCCAATGGTCACGAAAAAGCGCTCGGGCCGGAAAGGATCGGCCGACCCCGAGTAAGGACCACCATAGACCCTTGTCATATAGGCCGCGATCGCGGTGCGGAGTTCCGGAATGCCGCGCTGATAGGTGTAGAAGGTTTCGCCAGCTTCGAGCGAACGCGCCGCAGCCTCGCAGATGAAACTCGGTGTCGGCAGATCGCTCTCGCCCACCCAGAGCGGGATCAAGCCTTGCCGGTTCCGCCCATAATTGAAGACCTCGACGATGCCGCTTTCGGGGCTCAGCAAGGCTTCCGGGCGCAGACCTCGGGTAAAGTCGATGGGTGAACCGGCCTCATCGGTCTCGGTGGCCCGTGTGTCGCTGCTCAAGGTGTGATGTTCCTATCGTCCCGGCGGGATGGCGTCTGGCTGCCCGCGGCTGGGAAGGCCGGTAGCCGACAGACCGGCGCCGACGGAGTCGGACATCGCCTGGGCTGCGCCCGGCTGACGGCTTGCCAGAAGATCGCGAATTTCGGTCAGTAGAACCTCTTCCGGGCTTGGCGGCGGCGGTGGGGCGGCCGTCGCGGGCTCCTCACGGCGCAAGGTGTTGATCAGGCGGATCATGATGAAGAGCACCAGCGCCACGATTGCGAAATTCACCACGTAGGTGACGAAGCTGCCCCAAGCCAGAATGGCCCCTTGCTTCTGAGCGTCGGCGAGGTTGGTGGCGGTGACCCCATGGCTGAGGGGGAGGAAATAATTCGAGAAGTCGGCACTGCCGAACAGCCCGATGACCGGCATGATGATGTCTTTGACAAAGGAATCGACGATTTTGCCGAAGGCCGCGCCGATGATGACCGCGAAGGCGAGGTCGACGACATTGCCCTTGAGCGCAAAGTCGCGAAACTGCTTCAATTCTTCACTGAACGACACTTTTGGCCGGATCATCAGATGTCTCCTCGGTCTCGGGGGTGGCGGTCGGATGGATGGTAATCGTCTCTGTCGAGGCCTCGGCGGCTTTACGCGTGTCAGAACGTCGAAGCACAGAGTGCCGAAGATCGCGGTTCGTCACAAGCGATGACGGGCAACGCGACACACAAAAAAGCCCGGTCGAGACCGGGCTTTTTGTTCAAGATGTCGCCACCGCAGTGAAACATCCCTGATGCCAAGACAGGGCCGCCGATGAAGCGGCCCTGTCCGGTGTTGATCAGAAAGCGCGACGGACGCTGGCGCGGACCCGGTAGTCGTCCGGGTTACGCGGCGAAACGGTCGTGGCGGGATTGTCGAGCAGAGTGGTGAGACCCGTCAGCTGCATGTTGCTGTAGAGAACTTCGGCACCGATCTGGAAATCCTTGACCGGGGTCCAGATGGTGTTGAAGCCAACCTGGAAGATGCGAGCGTTATCGGCACCTGCACCGAGACGCTGAGCCGACTTCGGGTTCTCGATCTTGAGGTAAGCACCGTAGATCGAGCTCGACACTTCCGGGATCCAGTAATGGCGGAAGTTGCCGTAAGCGCCGTAGGCGGTCGACAGAGCGATCGTGCCATCGGGACGGACGAAAGCGTCGTTGACCGGCACGCCGACCGACGTGTTGTTGCTGTAGATATTCGACAGGCCGTTGAAGTAGTTGTTGGCGTTGGCGTAATCCATCGCGCCGCGTTCGTAGGTGCCCTGGACCGTGAAGCTGTCGCCCTTCGAGATCATCGGCAACAAGACCTTGACGCCGCCCAAGACAGCGAAGCCATCGGCGTCGCCGGGCTGGATGACGGTGCCGGCGGGGCCAGCGACCGTCCGAGCCGCGAGCGTCACCGGAAGCGACGAGACCTGATGATACGCGCCCGACAATTGAGCCGAACCCCACGATCCGTCATAACGCAGGTTACCGACGAAGTCCGGGATGGTCTCACCCGAGTAGGCGAGGTAACCGGCGCGGGTGGCGTTCGGCTGCTGCGTCGTTGCGGTCAGCACGCCATTGACGAGGCCGCCGTTCTGCTGGAAACCCGAGTCGCCCGTGTTACGCTCGTTACGATCTTCCGCCGCGATGGTGGCCGAGAAGCCCTGTCCGAAGGTTGCCGTGTAGGCGAACAACTCGGTCGGCTGGTTGGAGTTGGCGACCGAGTTGGTCAGCAATTCGACGCTCTGGGCATCGAAGTCGAAGAACGACTGGGCGCGACCAGCGGTGAAGCCGGCGAACTGAATGAAGCCCTTGTCGAGAGTCGGAGCCGAGCCCACGACCGGCGAGTTACCCTGGAAGGCGCCGGTGCTGGGGGCCGGTGTGCCAAGACCGACGGCCTTACCACCACCCGTCGTTCCCGACGCGGTCGAGTCGTTGGTGATCCGGAACGAGACGAAAGCCCGGAGGGTGCCGTAAGCCGTCTGCGTCCGTGAGTCGGCGTTGAGGTAGCCGCGTGCCCGGAAGCTGGTCAGGTCGCGCTTATAGACGTTGCCGGCCAAGCTGTACGAGTAAGCGTTGGGGTTGTTGGTCGGGGCGCCGGGACGGAACGTCTCTTCCGCACGCATCTGCCCGCTGATGCGAATGCAGGTGTCGGTGCCGGGAACGTAGAAGAAGCCTGCGCCGAAGGCGTCGCAAACCCGCACGTATTCGACGGGAGCAGCTTTCCGGAACGGAAGATCAGCGGCTTGGGCGCCCATGGCGCTCGTCAGTAAAGCTGCCGAAGCAAGCCAGTATACTTTAGAGATTTTCATATTCTTGTTCCAGTCCGAACCGGATGTGGTCGCTAAACGTTGAATTATGGGGCGATTGTAACAGGCTTGTGAAATTCGCTCGAAGCGTCGAAGGCAGCGCACCATCCGGTTCACTGAGTCACATTCGAGCCACAGTTTCGAATCAGGTTTCGAAAAAATGCCTCTAAGCGCCTCGACCGATTGAGCTTTGTTGGCTGACGCTGTCATGATCAAGACGCGATTTCGCCTCAATGACTTAACCAAAGTTCATGTGGCTGGAACGCAACAATCGGGCGGTCGGTGAGAGCCCCTTCTAGACTTGCCGACGCGCGGATCACAGCCACGCGTTACTTCGACAATTCTGCAGTCAAGGTGGCGCTGAATTCACGGCGAGGCTGAGCTTCTTGCCGGCGACTTGCTGCGTGAGATCATCCGACGGCCGCGTCGAGGGCGTCGCAAAAGCGCTGGGAATGATCGACGCGACGCCGCGGACATCCGGCAGACGGATCAGGGCGTCATCGACCAAATCGATCGTTGCGTCGCGTCAGGCGAGATGAGGGCCGAGGACGATCAGCGTTGAATCGTCGGAGCGTGGCGCCACGACGCGCGGATCGATGCTCGATCGATCCGCATCGCCGACCTATCGCAAAGGCTGTCGGTCAAGTCAGTTGTAGGTTGGGTAGGTTGGCAGATGGTGGCCGCTGAATGTGACGAGCCGGCATCTTAGCGACGGCTCGCCGCAAGCGGCTCAGCTGACTCGGGAGAGGCCGTCCGACGCCGTCTGGTTCTGCGGATCGATGACCTTAGCGCGCATGTAGGATTCGCGAGCCTTGGTCTTGTTGCCGCTTTTCTCGTAGGCGGTCCCGAGGCTTGCCCAGGCTTCCGCATTCCGATTGTCGACGTTGAGGGCGGCGTTGAAATCCTCGATCGCCGAATCGTATTTGCCCGTCACGGTCAGGCTTTGGCCACGCGCGAGATAGGGCGCGCCGGCGAATGGATCGCGATCGATCGCATTGTCGAAATCGATAATGGCCAGCGCCTGCTCGCCTTCGCGCTGGTGGATGAGGCCTCGCGCATGGAACGCTTGAGCGCCTTCCGGATTGAGGCGAATCACCTGATTCATGTCGGCCAGGGCCTGCTGCAGGTTGCCTTGTGTCCGCAGCAGATTACCGCGTCCGAGATAAGCCGGCGCGTGATTCGGATTGGCCTGGATCGCATGGTTGAAGTCGGCCAAGGCAAGATCGTTATGATTGGTCTGGCGCTCAGCTAAGGCCCGGTTCGTATAAGCGGCCGCGTTGTTCGGATCGAGCTGGATCGCCTTGGTGAAATCGGCAATCGCGTTCGAGAAATCCGCGATGCGCGCATAGGCGGTGCCGCGGGTGTTATAGGCTTCCGAATCATTCGGGTTGCGCGAAATGACGTCGCTGAGGGACGCGATATTGACCGAACTTTCCTGGGTCGGCGCCGTGACTTCGGCCACACCGCGACCAGCGGATCCGATCGAGCCAACCGTTTCGCAGCCCGCAAGGCCGAGAGCCGAAGTCGAGAGAAGCATTAGAGACAGGGCGCGAAATGTCGAGACGCGCACATTGCTCCCCATCGAGCCTGGAGCGATCCGGCTTCGCTCCGCGACCATCTCGACTGGACCATTCGTCATGCAACCGCTCATGTCTGGATATCGCTCGTAATCGTGATGGTCAGGAGACCCACCTGACGTCGATCAGGCCCGAATCGCTCTGCAAGAGGGCAAGATTTGGGCCCGACATCGTTAACAAAGCGTAGCCGGTCACTGGATGGAGCGGCGTTGCATCGGAGACACGGCGATCGAAGCCGAAGGCCTCGAGGATGAGCTTAGCGAGCGCCGGGGACCGGCTTCGGCTTCATCGGCAACAAGCCTTCGCGCTGCAGCTTCTTCCGAGCAAGCTTGCGAGCGCGACGAACGGCCTCAGCCTTCTCACGAGCACGCTTCTCGGACGGCTTCTCGTAATGGCCGCGTAACTTCATTTCGCGAAAAATGCCTTCGCGCTGCATCTTCTTCTTCAGCGCCTTCAGGGCCTGGTCGACATTGTTGTCGCGAACGAGAACTTGCAAGCGTTTATCCTGTCGGGTGAAACGACGTCATCAGCGATGCGCGTCGATCGGTTGGTGAAATACGGAAAACCGGGCGCGCGCAGGGCCGCTCCGGTACGTCAAGGTCCGATATCAGAAGAGGGTCCGCCTGTCCACAGCCGTGCGGCGGTTTCCCATCGACAGCCGACGGTGCTCGGGCCTGAGGTCAAGCACGGGACGCGAAGCTGCGCCCCGCGTCGGCGATCGACTTTGCCCCGAAGGCGATGAAGATGACGCCCACGCTTCGGGTGATGATGCCGCGATGAGCCGAGAAGAACCGGCGCACGACTGGCAATCCGGCCCAGAAGACGATGAGGATGTCGGCCAGGATGAAGCCGACGAGGGCCGCGCCGAGAAGCGGCGGTGCGTCGACCCAGCCGAGGCGGCCGGCGAACGGCAGGGCGATCGCGGTGAACATCGCGGTCGAGACCGGATAGGCCTTGGGGTTCGTCAGGCCGAACATCACGCCGGTCATCAACGGTCGGCTGGCGCCAATCGAGGTGGGTGGCGCATCCTTGCGGGTCATCACGGCCTTGATGCCGAGATAGACGAGATAGAGGCCGCAGAAGAGGCCGAGCGCGTCGAACAGCACAGGCCCAAGCTGATTGGCCCCGATGATCGCCGTCAAGGCGAGGGCGCCCCATGTCACGTCGCCGACGAGGTGGCCGATGACGAAGCGCGCCGCTGCCTGCCGTCCCTGCGTCGCCGCCAAAGCGAAGACGGCCAAGAACGCCGGGCCCGGCGAGATCACATAGGCGAAGCCGGCCACGATGGTTGCGACGAGGAGAGCGAGCGACATGAAGATCCTCAGGATCGGCAGGATGGTGCCACGGTTCGCTCGACCATGAGCCCACGCCACGCGTGCGTCGGCTGTCTCGCGGAAGGGGCGGGTGATGAGGAGATCTTCGTGCATGACGACCGGGGTGTCGAGTGTTGCCTATCGGGTTCGAGCAGTCGTCTTCGCGTCGCACAATTGCGGATGAAAGCGGTTTCACCGTCAATGCCAGTGAGCGTTGACGCGTCTGCTGCAAAACGGCCGTGAAAACCCTGCAGGTCTCGACCCGCCTTCGGACGGCCGCACCGCTGTCGTTCGGTGACCACGACGCGCCGGTTTTATGGCCGCATGGTCCGCACGACCCGTCGCATCTGCCGCTAATTGCCAACTGGCCTGAGGCACGCTTCCGCGCGAGGGGCTCGGCCGGCGAAATGGACATTGGGGCACCCAACCCCCATGTTGCTGAAAGATTCGCCCTTCGTTCTTCTTTCACGCCGGAGCGTGCTTTTGGCCGACCAGATCCCCGCCGAGGCTGGGCCTCGCCCGCGACCGGGCGGCATTGCCGAGCGGGCTCGCGCGGCGGCGGCCCCCGCGGCAGCCTATCTCAAAAATCTCAATCCGGAGCAGCAGGCCGCCATCGAAGCGTTGGATGGGCCTGTGCTGGTCTTGGCGGGAGCCGGGACGGGCAAGACGCGTGTGCTGACGACGCGGATCGCCCATATCGTAGCGACCGGCCGGGCGCGGCCGCATGAGATTTTGGCCGTGACCTTCACCAACAAGGCCGCGCGCGAGATGAAGGAGCGGGTGGCCGCCCTCATCGGTCCGGCCGCCGAAGGCATGACGTGGCTCGGCACGTTCCATTCGATCTCGACCAAGATCATCCGCCGCCACGCCGAATTGGTCGGGCTTAAATCCAGCTTCACGATCCTCGATACCGACGATCAAATCCGGCTGATGAAGCAAGTGCTGCAGGCCGAGAATGTCGATGACAAGCGGTGGCCCGCCCGCGCGCTCTCGTTTCAGATTGATGCCTGGAAGAATCGCGGCCTCGAGCCCTCCAAGGTTCCGGCCGGCGAGGCAAGCGCCTTCGCCAATGGCAAGGGCGGACTTCTCTATGCGGCCTATCAGGCGCGGTTGAAGCAACTGAATGCGGCCGATTTTGGCGACCTGCTGCTGGAAGGCTTGCGGTTGCTCCGCGACCATCCGGATGTGCTGGCGCAATTCCAGGGTCGCTTCAAGTATATGCTCGTGGACGAGTATCAGGACACCAATGTGGTGCAATATCTGTGGTTGCGTCTGCTCGCGCAGGCGACCCAGAATCTGTGCTGCGTCGGCGATGACGATCAATCGATCTATGGCTGGCGCGGTGCCGAGGTCGAAAACATTCTGCGATTCGAGAAGGATTTTCCGGGCGCGACCGTGGTTCGGCTGGAGCGCAACTATCGCTCGACCGGCCATATTCTCGGAACGGCTGCCCATCTGATCGCGCAGAACGAGGGGCGGCTCGGCAAGACCTTGTTCACCGACGACGAGTTGGGCGAGAAGCCCACCGTCACCGGCGTGTGGGATTCAGAAGAAGAAGCGCGGCAGGTCGGCGACGAGATCGAGCGATTGCAGCGCCGTGGGCAATCGCTTGACGAGATCGCGATCCTTGTCCGGGCCTCGTTTCAGATGCGAGAATTCGAGGAGCGGTTCATCACGCTCGGCCTTCCCTATAAGGTAATCGGCGGCCCGCGTTTCTACGAGCGGCTCGAAATTCGCGATGCTCTGGCTTACCTGCGCTGCGTGGCGCAGCCGGCTGACGATCTTGCGTTCGAGCGGATCGCCAACACGCCGAAGCGTGGGCTCGGCGATGCCACGCTCCAGGTGTTGCACGATTACGGTCGCCGGCAGGGCGTGCCGATGATGCAGGCCACCCGCGAACTCGTTGAGACCGAGGATCTCAAGCCCAAGCAGCGGCAGACACTGCGGGCCTTGCTTGGCGACTTCGAGCGCTGGGCGACCCTGATCCCGACGCTGCACCATAGTCGCCTGGCCGAGACCATTCTGGAGGAATCCGGCTACACCGACATGTGGACGAAAGACCGCACCGCGGAAGCGGCCGGACGGCTCGACAACCTGAAGGAACTCGTTCGCTCCATGGAGGATTTCGAGAGCCTTGCATCGTTCCTCGAACATATTTCGCTGGTGATGGACACCGATACGGCCAACGAAGGCCCACGCGTGTCGATCATGACGCTGCATGGGGCCAAGGGGCTCGAATTCGACACCGTGTTCCTGCCCGGCTGGGAGGAAGGGTTGTTTCCCTCCCAACGCTCGATGGACGAGAACGGGCGGGCGGGCCTCGAGGAGGAACGCCGCCTCGCTTACGTCGGTGTCACGCGGGCGAAACGGCGTGCCAAGATCTTCTTCGCCACCAATCGCCGTATTCATGGCCTGTGGCAGACCACCATTCCGTCGCGCTTCGTCGATGAATTGCCCGAGGCCCATGTCGAGGTGACCGAAGCCGCGCAAGCCACCCGCTACGGTGGCTATGGCGCCTCGCGCTTCGACACGATGAAGGGGTTCGCGTCGAGCTACGACACGCCGGGCTGGCAGCGCGCCCAGAAGGGCGCAGCGGAGCGGGCCGCCAGCGGCTTTGCCGAGCGAGGCTCCGGATTCGGCAAGATCGGACGCGGGGGACCCACGCTGATCGAAGGCGAGTTGGTGGCCAAATCCTCGGTTGCCTCGTCCTATACGGCCGGGGCACGGGTGTTCCACCAGAAGTTCGGGCCCGGCACGGTGGCGCAGGTCGATGGCAATAAGCTGACGGTCGATTTCGACAAAGCGGGTCGCAAGATGGTGCTGGAAGGGTTCGTCAGCCCGGCGGGGTGAGGGATCGGTATGGCGGTCCGGTCTCCGTTGGGCGGGATAAGCATCTAATCTCCGAAGGCTCACCTCGCTCAGCGATCATCCCTCACCCCGCCACCCTGGTGCGGCGGCCGCGAGGATATCGAGCACGATCTGGGTTCGCTTTGGCGTCAGATGCTTGTCGAGACGCACGGCCGATAGCCTGGTTTCCGGAATCCGCCACTCGCGCAGCACCTCGATGGCGCGGCCCTGTCGCAGGTCCTCGAGGCCGAGCCAAGAGGGCACCCAAGCGAGGCCGATACCGGCCAACACCATGGTCCATGCGGTCGTGCCGTCGTCGACCACGAGGCGCGATGGCGGCACATGGCGGATCATTGACAAAGCCGGCTTACGCTTTGGGTCGGCGAAGATCCATGGCTGCAACTGCCCGGTGCCGGGGTGGCGAAACCCGATCTGCTCGTGACCGCTCAGGTCGGTCGGCGAGGTCGGACTACCGCGCAAAGCGAGATAAGCCGGCGAGGCGCAAAGCACCCAAGGGAAGGTGGTCAACGTGCGGGCCACGAGCCCGGATTGATCCTCGATGCGGCCGGACCGGATCGCGATGTCTATATCCTCGGCGCCGAGGTCCATCGACGCATCGTCAAAGCCGAGCTCGATGTCGATCCCGGGGTACTCGGCTTGGAGGCGCGGCAGGATCGGCACGACGCACGCGCGGGCGAGGGCACCCGGCAGGCTGATCCGAACCCGTCCATATGCGCCATGTTGACCCGACTCCCCGAGCGAGGCGTCCAGCCGCTCTGCCCCACGCATGAGATCACGCGCCCCCTCCAGCAGACGCTCGCCTTCTGGCGTCATTGAGAGCGCGTGTGTGGTTCTGTGCAGCAGCCGGATCCCGTGGGTCTGCTCGAATCGCGTCACGGCTTTGGACATGGCCGAGGTTGTTGTTCCGGCGCGACGCGCCGCTTCGGCGAACGAACCCGCTTCGACGATCCTCACGAAGGCGAGAAGATTGAGCAATCCATCGAGCGATTTCGGTGTGGACAAGACGGCATGACTCAGCTGACACCGCCGCTGTCAGGGGATCGGGCGTGTCTATGATGACATCACCACCGAATAGGCACCGTCCGGTGTCTTGGCAACAAAAAGCATGACCGAGAACTGGCCAAGCGACCCATCGTCGATGTTCCGCTTTCACGAGCCGAGATGGGTGAGACGCGGACGATGTCCCTAGCTTGCGGAATGATTAGTTTGGGTCTGCGCCGCTTCCTGGCGCGATAACCAGAGGTCGAGCATCATGTGAGGCAAGGTCAGCGCCGCGAGGCCCTGGAGCGTCAATGCCAAAAGACGGTCAGGGACCGTGCCGACGTAGAATGGCCACAGCATCACGCCGAGCAGCAGCGTCAGACCACAAATCGGCAACGCCAACAGCAGGGCGCTTCGTTGGCTCTGGACACGACGGCCCCGCACGGTCGAGCCAATCAATTCGGCCGTATGAGCCGGGGCATGCACGCAGACGAAGTAGATCGCGAAACCCGTAATGGGCGGTAGCACGACGAAAACGAGCACCAGCGCAACAACCGGCATCCAATCGCCGCGTCGGGAGATAACGATGCGAAGCGCCCAGAAGGCAGCCAGAGCAGCCCATGCGATCGCGCCGACGTCTAACCAGAGAGGGGGTCCATCGAACCGCTGGCCTGCAACGGTCGCGAACACCAATGCGGTGGCGGCCGGATGAACGAGCGTGGGAACCGCGATCGGCAATCCCCCCCGCACCAATTTGTCGATCAGGGATCCGGCGGCGGCATCCTCCGATCCGAAGTGCCAAACCGAGGCGGCCAGGAAGCCCGCGAGCGTCCCGAGAGGTGCGGCGTGCCACGCCAGCAGCACCAAGGCCGAGAGGGTCAGATAAGGGAGTGAGAAAACCAGGAACCACGTGCGGCCGAACCTCGGCCGCACGACGTCGCGTGCAACCTCGCCATCCAAAGCACCATGCGGAACGCCGAGCACGATGATGGCGAGAAGAGCACAGAGGAGACGCGAGTCGGCCGGCAACAACGCGCTCAGGGCGAGCAGCGGCGCGGCCAGCAGCATCGGCGACAATCGCCGAGCGCTCTGACCGACATGCGCGATAAGCCCCGTGCTCGTCGATGTCATGACCGACATCTGCGTCACGCCACTGCGCGCGTGGGCATTTTATGAGTGACGGTGCCTTCGGCCAAGTCCGTCTCGGTCGCGCGATTGTCTGCCACGATGGTCAACAGCCCGTACACGACCTTGGCGACCACATCGAGCACAGCGATGAACAGCACGCTAAACGTCTCGCTAACAACACCTAAGCCATCCGGTGCCACCGCCAGGATGAAGGGATAGATCAACCAAAGAACCGACAGGATCGCGGCATTGCGACGGTAGTCGGCCTGAATGTCCGGTCGATCAGCCTTGCTCGATTCGATGTTGGGGATCCACAACACATAGTAAACGCCGAGGAACGACAGGCAGGAGATGGCGAACCAGGCCCATTTCACCCATGGCACGACAGATGCGCCAAACGCGAAAGCTGTGACGATCATGAGCACGTCGGCCAGGATTGCGCCCGTGATTGCGCCGGCCCGAATTTTCTCATGCCGCATCGCCGTGAGGCACAAGGTCAACAGCAACAGAGGCGTCGTGAAGGTCCAATCGATGTAACGAGCGTAATAGAAAACCCGCGTGACACCCTCGGGTGTCCCCTCATCATGCAGCAGAACAGACCCTTGGCCGGTCGCCATGGCGAAATACGAACAGGCGGCGATGATTGGCACGATCCCGTGACAAATCGTATGCAATTCTTCCGACCGCGTTCTCCGCTTCCCCATGAACAGGATAGCCAGACCACCGACGAACATAATTATAGTCGTTATGTAGAGTATGCTTTGTGAAGTCATGTGTCGATCCTCTTCACGATGAGAGTCTCGGCGAAACTCATTGAGGCACAAAGCGTTCCTGCGACCAATCGGCCAACATCACTCTGCAGAGCGAAGACGTCGCTCCTTCTGTTCCATATCGACCAGAGTCGCCGCCGCCAAAGGTCCGCGACCTTGTCGAGCCTCGACCCATGTTGGCATAAAAAGCGCGGCGAACGTCTCTCGTAGCGGACGTTGGTCTTTAAGCCGTCTTGGTCACGATGAGCCGGACAAGATCTCCCACGGTCTGCAGCGCATCGAGATCTTTCGTGGCGGCCTTGAAGCCGAACCGCTCCTCGACCGCCATGACGATGTCGATCTGCTTGAACGAGTCCCAGCCGTCGACATCCTTGGCGCTGAGGTCGGGCCGTAGCGACACCTCGCGCAAGAAAACGTCGTCGAAGATCTCGGCAAGAATCGAGTAGATCTCGGCTTCGGTCATCTGCGGCGCTCCTGCGTTGGATCGGTCGGCGTCGTGGCGCTCGGCGGCCCACCGGACTGTGCCGCAACGATCGTGATTGGCACGTCGGCGGCCGTGTTGGTCGCGAGATCGAGCATCGACAGGACGGTGCCGTCGGGCTCGGTGCGCATCGGCTCGAAGCCAAGTTTGGCATAATGTTCGGCCACCATGCCGTTCTTGGCGGTGGGACGATATTGCCCGATCAGGTGAGTTAGGCCGCAGCGCCGCGCGGCTTCGACCAATACCGCGAGGGTCGCGAGCTCGACCTCGCGCCCGAGCACCCGACAACTCATCAGCCACGTGTCGATCACGAGGGTCGCGCCTGTCTTTCGCCCGATCACGACCGCAACCATGCCGTTGTCGCCGAACCGGTCGGTCAGGCGCGCCTGTATCGTCAGGGCATTTGGATCATCGATCAAGGCGGCGACGGCAGCCTCGTCCAGGCGTTGGGTCATCAGGTTGAATTGATTGGTCTTATTGATCAATTGCGTGATGCGCTGCAGACCGATCCGATCGAAGGGCGCGTGGATCAACCGCATGTCGAGGCTCAGAAGATAGGCCGGCACATCGGTCGCCGACGACCGGATCGCGATCCGGTCGAGGTTGGAGCGATATTGCGCCGTCCTGGCCCGGTCGTCCGCCGTGATCGCGAGGCTTTCGAAATAGCCCGCGTCCGAGAGACAGTTCGGCACCAGCGCCGGATCGTCCGGCACCTCGGGCACCGCGACCATCGGCAGAGCCGCGCGCACCAGATTGCGCTCGAACGGGTTGTCGTCGACGAACACCATGGCGTCGAGACCGATCGTCAGCCGCGTCGCGATCTCGCGGATGTTGTTGGCTTTATCGCCCCAATTGGCCACGAAGCAGGCGATGTCGCTCCGCTTCAACACCATCTCGGGATGGCGGTCGAACGGTTCGAGCGCATTGGCCTCGTCGTTCTTTGAACAGACCGCCAGAATGATGCCGCGTCGAGCCAAGTCCTTCGCATAGGCCTGAACGGCCGCGAACGCCTCGCCAAGCGCGCTGCCTTGCCCAAGCACCAGGCGGTCGGTCCCATCGTCCCCCACCACGCCGCCCCAAATCGTATTGTCGAGATCGAGGACCAGACATTTGGCGGAGCGACCCTGGCGGGCGGCCAAAACCCGCGCCACGAGGTCGCCATAAACCGGCGCGGCCGGGGGCGCGACCTCCTGCTTGGCACGATGCCATAAGGCCGGATCATGCCAACCCGATAGCCCGTCGCGCGCCGCCCGATCGTCCATCGCCACGAGATCGACGCCATGCTGGTCGGCTTTCACGCGCAGCGCCTCGTTTAAGCGCCTCAGCAGGGCGGCCCGGGAGCCAGGAAGGCGATGCTCGTTGGAACCCATCAAGACCGGATATATCGGCAGGGGCGTCTGCATCATCACGGCGCAGCCGAACCGATCGCGCGCCAGACTCCAGAGGTCCTCGATGCGGGCGAGAATGTCGTGCAGAACCGCATCGGCCTCGGTTGCAGTGAGGGAGGCATCGACCCCCGCCAGCAGGTGATGCGCGTCGAGGGCGAGCAGGATATGGGTCGGCGCGAAACCGTGTAAACGGGACGTGGGCTCGGTCAGCGCTTGCCGATATTGTCCATAATCGGCCTCTTCGGTCGTCACCCACAGGCCGCGCCGCAGCCCGCCGACGCGAATGCCAGCGGCGAGGTGGGCGGTCGTGGAAGAGCCAAGGATAGCGAGCCGCACCGGCTGCGAGCCGCCTGTCTCTTCTGGCGGCTCGGAAAATGCCAGCTTCAATGCGGCATCGAGACCATTGGTCCGGAGAAAATCCAGGCGTGTCTTTGCGAGCGCGACAGCATCGCTCCAGCGGGGTTGCTCGGTCTTGCGAAACGCCTGCAATTGGTCGCGCCACGCCTCGCTCGGCGGCAACCAGTGCAAGGTGGGCGTAAGGCTCATGCGGATCGGCTCCTGAGGCTGAGCGGCGCTTTACGTCCTGCGTCTCGCGATGTCCAGAAAGCTGCCGCGACCGCGCGTTTGGGTTGACACGCCAGTGCGTTGCGCCTGTTGTTTTCGAAAGGGCAATCGCCCGCTGGTGGTTGAGGCTGGGCTTTGGTGAAATCGATTCTGCGGAATGCCGGGGACGTGATCGCGGAACTCCGTCGCACACCGCGCAACATCCTACCCCATCTCAAGACCTATACGGCCGACTTCCTTCTCGGCTTCTTTCGCGAGGATCGCCGCGCGACTCAGAGGCTTATCTTCGCGATCAAACAGGCGAACGATCTCGAGCGGCAGTGGCGACTCGAGGAGGCGGCGGCGCGCTGGAAAACGATCTGGACCGACAACCCGCAGGCCGCCATCTCGCATGCGGGTTACGCGGGCGCTTTGCGAAAGCTTAATCGCTGTGCGGAGTCCGATGCCGTTTTGTCGGTTGCGCGGCAGGCTTTCGCGGACGACCCCAACATCTGGCTCGAATCCGCAGCAACAGCGCATCGGAGCGGCGACTCCGAGGCGGCGCTGACTTTCGCCTCGCATCTCGTCGCGCATTTTCCTGAGCGGCCTCACGGCTACGAGGCCATGGCGCGGGCCTATCGCGAGCAGCAGCGGTTCGACGAGGCCGATGCGATCCTGCTGCGCGGGCGCGCTTTGTTTCCAGCAGAGGCCTCGATCGCATCCGAATATGCGGCGACGGCCGATATGCGAGGCGATTGGGCCGAGGGACTGCGCCGCTGGCAGGACGTGAGGACATGTTTTCCGAAGGCGGCCTACGGCTATGCGGGGGTGGGGGCGAGCTTTCGGCGCTTGAAGCGGTTCGATGACGCCGATGCGGTGCTCGTGGCCGGCATGGCGCAATATCCGAATGACGAGAATCTTGCGATCAATCATGCCTGGGTGGCGGACGATCGAGGCGAGTCGGCGGAGGCAATGCGGCGTTGGACTGCGTTACGGGCTCGCTTCCCAACCCATCCGACGATTCGGACTGGCTGGGTCGAAAGCCAGAACCGCGCCAATCTGGCTGAGGTCGATCGTCTGGTCGACCAGGCTCACGCTACGGCGCAATCCGCACCGCCGCCCGAGTTGCCGACCGACCGGGAGAGCGGCCACGAGCCTCAGTTCCGGGACCTGTTCATGGGCTTCGAGAGCCTTGGCGAGAATTGCGAGTTTGGCTTCGTGCAGCGCCATTTCGGCGCCGAGCCGCTCGGGTTGCTGCGTTGGACCGGCATCACGTTCGACAAATTGCTGAGCGGGTTAGCGGTTGATTTTGACGGCGTCGGCACGCCCGACAGGACCGTGATGGAACTCAACCCGAGCAACCACGAATATTACACCACCGATCGCGTCTATGGCCTTGCGATGCATACGTTCATGACGCGAGACGAGGGCAACGAGGCGCGGATTTATCAGAAGCTCTGCCGTCGCCTGCAATATCTCCGCACCAAGCTGCTCGACGATCTTCGTGCTGCCGAGAAGATCATGGTGTTCCAGGCTGCCGCGGTGCTGACGGACGACGATCTGATCCGGCTTCATGACGCCTTGCTGCGGCATGGTCGGAACCGCCTTCTCTGTGTTCAAGCCACGCCGGGCGGCGCTCGACCCGGCAGCGTGCGGCTGATCCGGCCGGGGCTGATGGCTGGATCGATCGACCGCGTCGGCTTCGATGGGAAAGCCTGGGCCGTGTCGTTCGAGATCTGGCTCCAATTGTGCCAAGCGGCGGAAGCGGCGTCGCGTGCCACCCATCCCACATGCGTCACACGCTCGTGATCGAGGCGGCTCCCTTTGCAGAGCAGACCGGCATGCTCTCTGTTGGGCTTGAAGCGCTCGCATCACAGGCCCGTTGACTCTCGGAATGCCGCTTATCACAAGTCATCGGACCTTGGCGGATCGTCACCGACGATCTTGGCCTGACAGGCGAAAGAAGGTTTGATGTCCCCGGCGTCATTCGACTCACAGCCAACGCTTGCTGGCGATAGCGTCCTGCTTCGCCCGCTCCGGCGCGACGATCTTGTGGGTCTGCAGGAGGCCGCGCGCAATCCTGACACATGGGCAGGCCACCCGGTGAAGGATCGCTTCAAGCCCGAGGTGTTCGAGCCCCACTTCGATTTTCTGCTCGCAAGCCACTCCACTCTCGCGGTTAGCGACAGGGCGTCGGGGCACTTGATCGGGTGTTCGCGCTACTATGTGCCGCCCGACCATCCAGACGGGATCGCGATCGGCTTCACCTTTCTCGACATCAGATATTGGGGAGGCAACACCAACCTGATGCTCAAGCGCCTCATGCTCGGACATGCTTTTGCGACCTTCGATGCGGTGTGGTTTCACATCGATCCGACCAATATCCGCTCCCAAAAGGCGACCGCCAAGTTCGGAGCGCGGCATATTTACGATGCCGACCTTGATCTGTCGGGAAAAGTCGCACGGTGGATGTGTTTCCGACTGGCCCGCTCGGAGTGGGAGCTTCGGTTCGGGCAGGCCGGATGACCCTCTGTCGCAAGGGAGAGCCGCGTCCGTGACACGGGCGCCGTCCTCCTGTGTCTACCTACTGTTCCGTTCCGAGCAGCCGGCGCTTGCCGCCTTCGAGATGGTGGCGCAGCGCCTCGTTCGCGGCTGGGCCGTCTCCGGCTTCGAAAGCCTGCAGAATGGCGGCGTGTTCTGCCGCGACCTCGGACGCGCGCGTTTCGCCACTGAGTCGATGAACGTAGAGGCGCGCCTGATGCAGGATGGCGTTCATCATGGAATAGGAGTGTGTGATCGCGGCATTGCCGCCACTTCGGATGATCGCATGATGGAAGCGGATGTCGGCGCTCACGAATTTGCGATACTGCTTATACTGCGTACCGAGACGTCGCGTGCTGGCCATCTGCCGCACCGTCGTGCGCAATTCGGTGAGGATGGCCGGATGTTGTTGCGGCGCCCCGATCAGGGCGCTCCGGCCTTCGAGCAGGATACGAAAATCGATGAGGTCTCTTAGATAGGCCTGTGACGGCTCCGGAGCGACCGCATAGCCGCTGTAGAGTTCGGATACGACCAGCAGTTCGGCTTCGAGCCGCGCCAGCGCTTCCCGCAGCGGTGAAGAACTCACCCCGAGATCCCGCGTCAAGGCGTCGATGTTCAACCGCGCTCCCGGAGCGAGATCCTGGTCAAGAATCCGCTCCTTCAAGGCCTCGTAGGTCCGCTCGGTGAGCGTCGTTCGAAGGACCTTGAGCGGCGTTCCGGAACCGACCGACACGGACTTTGCCGGGCGCGCGGTCATGGCGTCGGTGATCGCATGTGACCGCGGGTCGTCGGTGGCCACGCACGAGCGAGGTGCTTAAAGCTCGCGATCTGACATCTCATTGACCAACTCCAAGCGGACGCATCAGGACCCTGCCACGACCGACAAAGCGGACGCAACAGCGAGGCTCATTCGACCTTCAGATCGTGCATGATGCGCGATGCACGTTGACAGACCAGGGTGGTTCGCGCGAGCGTAGGGGAACGCTGGGGACCAACCCAGGGGCACGCCTATCGATCTGTGGAGGATCCAGTTTGCGAGATCTCGAGGCGACGACGCTCTCCAAGCTGCGCTGGCGGCTGCTTCCGTTTCTTTTGCTCTGCTATCTGGTCGCGTATTTGGATCGCGTGAATGTCAGCATCGCTGCGCTTCAAATGAACAAGGATTTGGGATTTACGCCCACCGTCTACTCGATCGGGAGCGGCATCTTCTTCCTCGGCTATTTCATGTTCGAACTCCCGAGCAACTGGACGCTCGAGCGGGTCGGCGCACGCACCTGGATCGCCCGCATCATGATCACCTGGGGGTTGCTGGCAGGGTGCACGGCGTTTGTGTGGAACGGCACCAGCTTCTACTGGGTGCGACTGATCCTCGGCGCTGCCGAGGCCGGTTTTCTGCCAGGCATTATCTTCTACCTCAGTCTGTGGTTTCCGGCGCGGCAGCGCGCGGTGGTCATGAGCACCTTCTTTCTCGGCGTCCCCTTGTCGTTCGTGATCGGAGCGCCGCTGTCGGGAGCCTTGCTCGGCCTCGACGGCGCGCTTGGCATCAAGGGCTGGCAATGGTTATTTCTGCTGGAAGGCGCACCGGCGGTCCTGCTCGGGATCTGTTGCCTGCTCGTTCTTGTCGACAGGCCCAAAGATGCCGTGTGGCTCGATGCCGCCGAACGCAATTGGCTGACGGGCGTGCTGCAGGCCGAGCAGGTTGACCGAGCCGGTGCTGCCTCAACCTCGTTCTGGGCCGCGCTGAGCGAGCCAGGCGTCTACATGTTCGGCATCGCCTATATGGGGATCAATATGGGCATCTACGGGATCGGCCTGTGGATGCCGCAGATCATCAAGCAGGTCGGCTATTCGAATTTGATCACGAGCCTTCTGTCCGCATTTCCTTACCTGATCGCCGCTATCGTCATGGTGTTCTGGGCGCGGCATTCCGATCGGACGGGCGAACGGCGCTGGCATGCTGTGATCCCTTGCGTGGTTTGCTCTGTCGGCCTTGTCGGCAGCGCCTTCATCGGCGGGACGGCGTTGGCTTATGCGGCGCTCACCTGCGCGGCCATCGGGATTATGACCTCCATGGCGACCTTCTGGGCGATGCCGACCGGCGTGCTCGCGGGGTCGGCCGCGGCGGGTGGCATCGCGCTGATCAATTCCGTCGGCAACCTCGGCGGCTTCGGAGGCGCTTATCTCGTCGGCTACCTGCGCGATAGCACCAACAGCTTCCAATCCAGTCTCGTTTTCCTCGCCATATGCCCCTTGGTGGCGGCCGTCATTCTCTACGTGATGGCGGATTGGAAGCGAGCCACCCGGCTCGGGCACGCGCCCAGCGCACCGCTCCGTAAGGTCGGCTGAGGGTGCTCGACCCGCAAGTGACTCACTTTTCCCACTCCTGAAGGATCGCTGGTTCATGACAGGTGCCCGAAGCCCGCAGGAACTGAGACGCGCCATCCAAGGCGGGCTGTTGTCTTTTCCGCTGACCGATTTCAATGCGAGCGACACGTTCGACGCCACATCCTACCGAGCCCGTCTGGACTGGCTTGGGCAATATGATGTCGCCGCGCTCTTCCCGGCGGCGGGGGCCGGCGAGTATTTTTCGTTGACCGATGCGGAGTATCGCGCGGTGATCGCCGAGACGGTCGACTGGTCGCAAGGTCGGCTTCCCGTGGTGGCGGCAGCCGGCATGGGAACGCGGGCCGCCATTGAGCATGCACGCAGTGCCGAGCGGATGGGGGTGGACGGTATCCTGCTTTTGCCGCCTTACATGACAGAGGCGCCCCAGGACGGGCTGATCGCTCACGTCGCGGCCGTCTGCGATGCCGTGTCGGTGGGCGTCATCGTCTACAACAGGGGAACCTGCCGTCTCACCCCGGCCAGCGTCGAGCGTCTGGCGGATCGATGTCCCAATCTCATCGGCATCAAGGACGGCATCGGCAGCATCGAGTGGTTGCTCGGCATGCGGAGCCTTGTCGGGGATCGGCTCATGTTCATCAACGGCATGCCGACCGCCGAGGTCTATGCCCCGGCTTATCGAGCTATGGGCGCTCCTACCTACTCCTCGGCTATCCTCAATTTCCTGCCCCGGACCGCAGTCACGTTTCACGAGGCCGTCATGAGGGGCGACACTCCGACGATCGACCTGATTCTCAACCGTTTTCTGCACCCGTATCTGGCGTTGCGGAACCGGCAACAGGGGTACGCGGTCAGCATCGTCAAGGCAGGCGCAAGCATCGTGGGGCGCGGCGCCGGGCCCGTCCGGGCGCCGTTATCGGACCTGAGCGAGGCCGAGAAGGCCGAACTGTCCGCGCTCATCGCCGCGATGGGCCGGCAGGATCCTGATAGCTCGCGTGGCCGTCAGCCCGTCGCGGAGGTGGCATGAGCACCGATGGCGCTATCTATACCTGTTCGAGCAGCGCGACCGCGACGGCCGCCTGTGCGGGTCAGGTGATCGTATCGGGATCCTATGGCGGCGAATATAACGCGTTCCACGCCGCCAAATGGGGCATCCGCGGCGTCGTGCTCAACGATGCCGGGGTCGGCAAGGACGGCGCTGGCATCAAGGGTCTGCCCTATCTCGATCGGATCGGTCTGCCGGCCGCCACCGCCGATGCGATGACGTGCCATATCGCGGATGCGGATCATATGCTCGACCACGGGCGGATCAGCCACGTCAACGAGGCTGCGGCCGCCCTCGGTTGCCGGGTCGGCGAGGCGGTCCGCGCCTGTGCCGATCGCATGACCGCAGGACCGGTGATCTCCACCGCGCCGCCCGCGATCGGCGGCGGCAAGCGCTACGTCGTGCATGACGTCGCCGGCGAGCCCAACGTTCTTTGTCTCGACGCCGCCCCGCTGCTCGAGGCTACCGATGCGGGGCAGATCGTCGTGACCGGCTCTCATGCCGCGATGTTTCGCGGGCTGCCCGACGGGGTCATCGGTCCCGACGTCAAGGCAATCTTCTTCAGCGATGCCGGTGTCGGGCTGGACGGGGCCGGCATTGCCAGACTGGCCGATCTCGACACGCGCGGCATCCCAGCCGCGACCGCAGCGGCCGCGAGCGCGCCGATCGGGGATGCGAGGGCGATCTATCGGGATGGCATCATCTCGCACGCCAACGCTGCCGCTGAAGCACTCGGGGCTGCCGCGGGGCTGCCGATCAAAGCGTTCGTCGACATGCTGCTCGCCAGAGCGCGCGTGAATGCCGCGGACGGACGGGGATAATTCACGCGTGCGCCCGGCGCCGTAACCGTCTCGCTGTTCGGCCTAGAGCTTTTGCGAAGGAGCAAGCATCGTGAGTCAACTCGTCGTCGCAATCGTCTCGCCCGGTACCATGGGGGCAGCCATCGGGGGGCGCCTGCACGCGCACGGGGTTCGGGTCGTGACCCCCGCGGGCCGAAGCGAGGCGAGCCGCGCGCGCGCAAGCGGCCGGTATCGAGATCGTCGAGACAAGCGATCTCGGAACGGTAGATTTCGTGTTCTCCATCGTGCCCCCGAGCGAGGCCTTGGCCACCGCGACCCATGTGGCCGACCATATTGGTGCCAGTTCCAGGCGACCACTTTACATCGATTGGAACGCGGTCAGTCCCGCCAAGGCCAAGCAGTGCGATGCCATCATCAGGGCGGCCGGTGGCCGCTTTGCCGACGGCGGGATCATCGGCCTCCCACCGGGGCCTGAGGGCGCCGGGCCATTGCTCTTCTCGAGCGGACCCGACGCGACCGATCTGGCCCGGCTCGATGGGTTCGGGGTCCGGTTCAAGCGACTCGACGGGCCGGTGGGCGTCGCCTCGTCGCTCAAGATGAGCTATGCGGGCATCACCAAGGGGACGATCGCGCTCGGGGCCGCGATGCTGCTCGCGGCGCATCGGGCCGGATGCGACGAGGTGCTGGTCGCCGAGATGGCGGTCAGCCAGGCGCAAGGTCTCGCTGCGTTCCAGCGTAGCATTCCCGACATGTTCGGGAAAGCGGAGCGCTGGGCCCCGGAAATCGAAGAGATCGCGGCCTTCATCGGCGCGGATCACGTCGAAGCTGGGATCTATGCCGAGATGGCATCGTTCTACCGCGTCATGGCGGAGGATGCGAAGGGTGATGGCGCGCTTGCGGCGACACTCTCCACGATCCTCAAGCCACGCTGACTGACGCCGCGGAGCCACGATCGATCCGGCATCCGCGGCCCATCAAGGGCATAGCGATTACGTTCGATCTCGAAAGGCAGCAGGCCGCGCCTTTACGCGGCATGCCGATCGTCAGATTATTGGAAGACGCTGAAAACACGCTGGTAAATGGGACCGCTCAGCATGTCCTCGATCTTGGCGCTGAACTGTTTCGTATGATCGGCGGCGATGTGCTTGTCGAGCGAGGCTTGATCCTTCCATTGCTCGACGACCGTATAATTGTTCAACTGGCCAATCTGCTGGGTGACCTTGATGGACATCAGGCCCTCGTCGCCCTTCGTGTCTTTCACCATCTGCTCGATCATGCCGGGGACGTTGTCCTTTTTGGACTTCATCGCGTTGGGAAGGATGCTGATCTCGGACACCTCGTAAAGGCCCGCTTTGGTGTCGTCGGCGTGAGCCGGGAGCGCCAGGCCACAGGTCGCTGTCATGGCCAGCAGGCCCACCATCATCGTTTTCATCGTTACCTCCCATATCGACGCGCCCTTGCTGGACACGCCGTTCACATCCTCACGCTTAGGGCGTGGAATTCAGCAAAACGACCGCCAGGGCCGACGGACCACCGTCGACCGGGATCGGATCGTGGTTCTGCTGCAGACCGTCAGGACCGACAGCGAAGAAACGAAGCGCATCGGTCGCGAAGTCCTGCACGACCAACGTCGAATTATCCGGTGTGAAGGCCACGCCCTGCGCATTGGGGCCGACCTCGGTCGTCCCAACCAATCGCGCCCCGTCGGCGCTCAGCGCGAACAGTTGGATCAGGCTGTGATCGCCCCGGAATGGATCGCCCGGTTTCAGGTTGCTGCCATTGATCGAGTTGACGGCCAGCCACCGCGAGTCGGGCGAGACCGCGAGCCCCTCGGGCGTCGGGCCGACCGAGACGACGCCGATCGCCCGCACGGGGTTGGCCGCCATGTCGATCAGGGTCACGCTGTCGCGGTCGCCCGAGTTACGCCCGATGTTGGATACGACGGCCAGCTTGCCGTCCGGGCTTGTCACGATCTCATAGGGATTTGACCCGACCGTGATGTCCCGGACAACGGTCAGGGTCTCGTCCGCCACCCGGAAAATGGTCACGACGTCGTCGTGGCGACGCGAGACAAGCAGAAATCGGCCGTCCCGCGAGAACGCAATCCCGGTGTCGAGGGACGTCGGTGTGCCGACCGGGATATCCCGCAGAATCGTCACGGACGCGCCCTCGATCCGAAGCAGCGTCAGGGTTCCATCGCCGTTTGCCGTGGCTGCCAGCCGGCCGTCCGGCGACATCGCGACGTTCCAGGGATGGTGATGGATCGAAAGCCGGACGACCCCAGGGGGTGAGGCTGCAAAATCGAGAATCTGCAGGTCCTCGGTCCGCTTGATCTTTCCCGGATCGACGGGATCGAGCACAGCGGGATTGGCGATGAGGGCCAGACGGCCACCCGGCACCGCCGCGATCGCGGTGGGTGGTCCCACCGCGGTCTGGTCGATCGGCACCTGCCACAAGGGCCGGGGAGGCTGCACCGAAAGGTCAAAGGCCGACAGGGTGCCGGACCCAGGCTTCGGCCGCATGTGATAGGCGCCATCAGCGAAGTTCTGCAGCCCATCGTTCGCGGACAGCAGAAGAGGCTGTGCCCGCAACGGCGCCGATCCGCTTATCAGCCCGAGCGTCAGGAGCATGCGGAGAGCTGGCGCGATCCTCACGCCACATTTCCCATGTAGATACTCGCATAGCCTTCTCGCACGGCCTCGACGATCTGCTCGAGCCGGCGTTGGACATGAGCCTCCATCAGGTCGCAGCCGCGCGCGGCATCGCGGGCCTTCATCGCGTCGAGGATCGCGCGATGCTCACCTTGCGTGCCGCCACGGCGCCCGCGCATGTCAATCCATCGGACGAAGCGAATACGCGCATTGATCTGCTGGAGGCTTCGCAGCATCTCGACATTGCCGGTCAGGCGCGTGATCGCGTCATGAAACTGCTCGTCGAAACCAACCACGATTTCGACCGAGGCCTCGTGTGCGGCCGCCATGCTGCGATCCAGGATCGCATCGACGTCGTCGAGTTGCTGGGGGGTGGCGCGGTGCACGGCGAGGCGGACAGCACTGACTTCGATCTGCTGTCGCAGCTCGTAAAGGTCGAAAATCTCTTTGGGATCGAGCTTGCGGCGAAAGAAGCCATGGCCAGGCTCGTGATCGATCAGGCCGGCCGCCACCAGCTTGCTCAGCGCCTCGCGCACGGGGGTGCGGCTGACCCCGAGATCTCGGGCGATCGCACCCTCGTTCAACCGCTCTCCGGGGCGATATTGGAAACGGACCATGGCGGCCGACAAGGTGTCGTAGAGGCTCGCCGGGCTGGCCGCTCCAGCCGCGCCGCGCTCGCCTTGGTCTAACGGTTTCTTCTCTCTCGACATGGAATTCAACTCTGTATACAGGTCTGTATAGCAAGCACGGGAGCACGTTGCAAGCAGGTGTGTTGGGGAGCGTAAGCGGGTGCAGGGTTGGTTTACACAGCTGTCCGGCAACGAGCGGCGCACGTTCTGGGCCTGCTTTGCGGGCTGGGCGCTCGATGCCATGGACGTGCAGCTCTACGCCGTCGTGATGCCGACGCTGATCGCCGTCTGGGGTCTATCCAAAGGTCAAGCCGGCACGTTGGGTACGGTCGCATTGGTGATGTCGGCGTTTGGCGGATGGATCGCGGGCATCGTGGCGGACCGGATCGGGCGCGCCAGGGTGCTGCAGATCACGATTCTGTGGTTCTCCTGCTTTACGGCGCTGTCGGCCTTCGCGACCTCCTATGATCAGCTTCTGGTTCTGCGCAGTCTTCAGGGGCTCGGGTTCGGCGGCGAGTGGGCCGCCGGCGCGACACTGATGTCCGAGGTGATCTCGCCCAAGCTGCGCGGGCGCGCGGTGGGCTCGGTGCAAAGCGGCTGGGCTGTCGGCTATGGCGTGGCAGCACTGCTGTTCACGATCGTGTTTAAGCTCGCGCCCCCCGAGACCGCGTGGCGGATTATGTTCTTGATCGGCGTCCTGCCGGCGGTGGCGGTTCTCATCATGCGAGGATCGCTGAAGGAATCGCCGCTATTCGAAAGCGCCACTCGACACCGTGCGGCGCCGGCGCGCATTCGCGAAATCTTCGAGCCGCCGCTCCTGCGAACGACGCTGGTCGCCTCGCTGATCGCCATGGGGGCGCTCGGAGGCAATTACACGATTTTGACCTGGCTGCCGACCTATCTCAGCAGCGTGCGCCATCTCTCGGTGCTCAACACCGGCGGCTACCTCGGGGTCAATATCGCAGGGTCCTTCTGCGGCTATCTGATCTTCGCTCACCTTAGCGACTGGTTGGGTCGTCGCCTGACGTTCGCGATCAGTGCCGTGCTGGCCGCCATCACGGTCGCGATTTATATGCTGGGCAATCTCGATGGCCTGATCGTGCTTTTGCTGGGCTTTCCGATCGGTTTCTTCCAGTCGGGCATCGTTTCCGGGATGGGCGCCACCTTCGCCGAACTTTATCCCACGCATGTCCGCTCCAACGGGCAGGGGTTTTCCTACAACGCGGGCCGTGGCATCGGGGCCGCGATGCCGGCGCTCGTCGGTTTCGCCAGTGCCTCGATGCCGTTGGGCTCCGCGATCGGCCTGTTCGCGGTCGCGTCTTACACGTTGGTGCTGGTCGGGACCGCGCTGCTTCCCGAAACCCGCGGCAGGGAGCTACTCAGCTATGAATGATATGCCGGACACGCCGCCGGTCCGCAAAGCCGGACAGATCCTGGTCGATGCGCTGCGCATCCACGGGGTCGACCGTATCTTCTGCGTTCCCGGCGAGAGTTACCTCGATGTGCTCGACGCCTTGTGCGACGCGCCCGAGATCGATCTCGTGGTCGCCAAACACGAGGGCGCCGCGGCCAATATGGCGGAAGCCGACGGCAAGCTGACGGGCCGTCCGGGCATTTGCATGGTGACCCGCGGCCCTGGCGCGACCCATGCCAGCATCGGCGTCCATACCGCGCATCAGGATTCCACGCCGATGATTCTGCTCATCGGCCAAATCGATCGCGGGTTCCGCGACCGCGAGGGATTTCAGGAGGTCGACTATCGCGCGATGTTCGGCCCGCTGGCGAAATGGGTGGCCGAAATCGACGATGCGGCCCGCATCCCCGAATATATCCTGCGCGCCTTTCAGGTCGCGACCTCGGGGCGACCGGGGCCGGTCGTCCTGTCTTTGCCGGAAGACATGCTTGCGGCCTCTGCGGCTGTGCTGCAGCCCAAGCGGTTCCAGCCGGTTCAGGGGGCGCCCTCGGCCTCGCAGATACACGCCATCCAGGCGGCGCTGGACGGCGCTCAAAAGCCGGTTCTGATCGTCGGAGGCAGCGGCTGGACGATCGAGGCGACCCAGGACCTCGACGCCTTTGCCGAGCGCTTCGACATGCCGGTCGTCGCCTCATTCAGGCGTCAGGACCTGTTCGACAATCACCGTCCGCAATATGCGGGACACCTGACCCTCGGTACCAGCCCAGCCCTCTCACGGCGCATCCACGAATCCGATCTCCTGCTTGTGCTGGGGTCGCGTCTCGGTGAGGTCGCGACGTCCGGCTATGCCCTGATCGCTTCGGTGCGGTCCGGCCAGACCCTCATCCACGTGCATCCCGATCCGGACGAGCTCTCCAGCGTGGTGCAGGCCGATCTTGCCATCTGCTCGGGCATGGCCACCCTCGCGTCGGCGCTGAGTGCCATGGCCCCGACGGTGGCGGTCCCCTGGCGGGAGCGGACCCGGGCCATGCATGCCGAATATCTGGCGTTCACGGATATCGCGATCGCACCTCGGCCACCGCGGGGCGTCTTCATGGCCGAGGTCGTCAAGCACGTCGCCGATACGCTACCGGCGGACGCGATCATCACGAACGGTGCCGGCAACTTTACGGTCTGGGTCCATCGTTTCTACCGCTACCGCCAGCATGGGACCGAGCTTGCACCCACCAGCGGCGCGATGGGCTACGGCTTCCCGGCCGCCATCGCGGCCAAGCTTCGCTACCCGTCCCGGACGGTGGTGTGCGTGGCCGGCGACGGTGATTTCCTGATGTATCCGCAAGAGCTTGCCACCGCGCTTCAGTTTGGCGCGAATGTCGTTGTTCTGGTGGTCAACAACGGCCTCTACGGCACCATCCGCATGCATCAGGCCAGGCGGTTTCCAGGCCGCATCTCGGCCACAGTCATCAAAGGCCCTGATTTTGTCGCGCTGGCCCACGCGTTCGGAGCACATGCCGAGCAAGTGGAGACGACAGAGGCCTTCGGTCCCGCTTTCGAGCGCGCTCTCTCGGCCGGTCGCCCCGCGCTCATCGAATTGATCGTCGACCCCGATCAGATAACACCGACGCTCCGCCTGACGGATCGGCCGGGAGAAGACAACAAGGGTCAAGGAGGATAAAGCCGTGAAAAAGGTCATTCTTGCTGCCGCGGGTGTCGTGGCGCTGTCCATCACCGCTTCAGCTGCGCGTGCGGCAGAGCCGGTCACCGTCATGACTTACATCGACGCCATTCCAGATCAATTCGTGCCGCAGAACGAGGAAAAGGCGCAGGTTCTGTTGAAGCAGATGAACGCCGACACGCAGAGCGAGCCGGGTTTGGTGTCGTTCACGATCCTGCGCGAGACAGGCCGGCCTAATCATTTCGCGCTTCTCGAGGTGTGGAAGAGCGAAGGGGATTTTGCGACCCATCTCGCAGCCGCGCATACCCGCAAGTTCCGCAACGATTTGCAGTCGTTGATCGGCAGCCCTTACGACACGATGGTCACGACCGCTATGCGGTAACGGAAGTCTCCTTCGACTCTGTGCGGACGAGCGATCGGCCGCACAGGGTGGTCATTCAATTCCCCTACGTCGGTGCGCTGAGGCGTCGCCGGTTCAAGGCCGATCGTGTTTCAGCGGACCTCTATGGTTCACGCCGCAGATGGATGCAGGCGGCGCTCCCCGAGCTTGAACCACGCCTTTGCGATCATCCCACGCTCGACCTCATAGATGCAGAGCACATCCACCTCGCCCCGCCCCTCGGGGAAATTTCGCTGCACCGTCTCGTGATCGACGACCACGTTGCCGACGATAAGGCGGGTCAGCAGCGTGCCGTGCAGATCCGGCTCCCGGAAGCGTTCGACATGCCGCTCGCGGATCGCCGCCGAACCGCTCGCCAGTAGCGTCGCCGGGAAGGCGTAATATTGGCAATCGTCGGCCCACCACACCATGAACGCGTCGATGTCGCGCGCGTTATAGGCGTCGAGCTGCCTCTGCACGGGATAGGCGGGATCGTTCGCCTGTAAGCCGGTCATCATCCCTCTTTCATGAGACGTCTACGACGCAACTTCTTCGGTTGCGGTCATCCTAAAATCCGCAACAGCATCGGGGCCAGTACCTCGGCCGCGACCGCGCAGGCGAGATTGTTTGGATGCGTCTGGTCGCTCGCATCAAATTCGGGCCGATAGGCGGCGGGCGTCGATTCCGTCCGCCAGAGAGCGTCGATATCGAGCAGCAACATTCCGCTGTCGGCGGCGGCCCGCACCCTGGCGTTGGCGGCGCAGCGAACCGCCTCCCCCGCAGGGTTATCGTGGAACACGGGTGGGGCCGTGGTCAGGATCGGCACACATCCGATCCGGCGCGCCGCATCCGCCATCGCCATGGCGCGCCCGAACGCGATGTCGGCCTGGTCGGCTGTCCAGGCTTCGTTGCGGGTCCAGGCCTGGATGATGGCAATCTGCGGCCGCAGTGTCTCGATCGCCCAGAGGCCGTTGGTCGAGAAACCGAGCGAGTTGCGGCCCGGAAAGCCCTCGTTGACGTAGCTGACGGGTCGATCCGGTCGCGAGATGGCGGTGCAGGCCCTGATCCCGAAGCCGCTGACCTCGCCGCTCGTGCAGGACGAGTGGATGATGCTGTCGCCGATGCCGATCACGGTCGCGCCCGCGACCGGCGTGATGAATTGCACGCCATGACAGGCGAAGAGCGTGTCGTCGCGCTCGAATCCTCCGGACGTCACTGGGATCGTCCGATCGCCATCGGCCGAAAACCCGCGATGCAGCAGGCCGATCGCAGGATCGGGAAGGCCGACACTCGCGGCAAAGCGGATCGAACCATGCGAGAAGCTGCGAACGAGCAACAGCCAGCCGCTGCCGCCATCGCGGCGGGGCAGGGCGCGCAGCGGCACCCAATCCGACAACGCATGGACCGGGCGGCCGACATCGAGCTGGTTTCCCGGCAGCGTCAGGGTCGTGTCGCCGCCCTCGATCAGATCGAGCGGCTGGCTGTCGCGTCCCTTCGCCTGAAACGTCACCGGCCGCCACAGGCTCGGGTCGGGGTCACCCGCCGCGTTCAGCGGATCCACCCCGTTGCCGAGCGCCGACGTCGGAGCCACGGCCGCGCCATCGATCGTCCAGGGCTCCGGGTCGTCGTTGACATACATCAACCGGACGAACACCGGCTCGGCCTCGAGATGGACGAGTGTCGCCAGCGTCTGCGCGGGCTTTGGGCCGGCGGCATAGCGGCTATTTTGCAGGCGGTAGGACAGGCGCTGCGACAAGGCGAGGGCCGGTGCGGGGGACGGCTCGCGTTCCGGAAGCGCGAGAGGGGCGGCTCGCTGGACCGGTCGGAGCGCCGCAACCCCTCTTACGAGGCGACGGGTCCAGTGGGGCCCCGGCACGCGTCAGGTCCCGGCTGTCGCGGCTGTGCCGCTCAACGGATTGTCGGCGTCCCAGGCATAGCGCAGGGTCTCGAAGCGCATCGAGCGGGTGTCCATCAGCAGAAGCCGGCCGACCAATCCCTCGCCGAATCCGACGATTTCGCGGATCACTTCGAGCGCCATAGTGCTCCCGACGATCCCCGTCAGTGCGCCCAGCACCCCCGCCTCGGCGCAGGTCGGCACGCTGCCTTCGGGCGGCGGCTCGGGAAACAGGCAGCGATAGGTCGGGTTCGGGGTGCCGGCTGCATTGCGCTCGAACGGCCGCAGCGTCGTCACTGCGCCATCGAATGTGCCCATCGAGCCGGTGACGAGCGGACGCCGCGCGCTGTAGCAGGCGTCGGAGACGGCGTAGCGCGTGACAAAATTATCCGATCCGTCGACGACGATGTCGTAAGTCGCGATCAAGCCTTCGGCATTGTCGGCCGTGATCCGCATCGGATGCAGCACGATCGCGACATGCGGGTTGATGGCCGCCAGCGCCGCGCCGGCCCGCTCGGCCTTGGGTCGACCGATATCGTCGGTCGCGAACAAAACCTGGCGCTGCAGGTTCGACAGCGCAACGTGATCGTCATCGGCGATGCCGAGCGTGCCGACGCCGGCGGCTGCGAGATATTGCAACACGGGGCCGCCGAGGCCGCCGGCCCCGATCACCAGAACGCGAGCCGCCTTCAGCTTGTTCTGGCCGGGGCCGCCGATCTCGCGCAGCACGATATGCCGGGCGTAACGCTCGACCTCTTCGGACGACAAGCTCATGCGGCTGCACTCATGCGCGCAATGTCGGGGCTCGGTTTGATAAGTCAACGTCGACTTACGGCTTGACAGGCGTCGAGCAGCCCAACACATCGCATGCAACGCGCGTGAGCGGGCGCTTGCGCCCCCCGCCCTCCCAAACTTCGAGGCCATGATGACGAGCCAGGACGAGACCACAACTGGCGGCTGGACCGAGCCGAAGGCCACTGCGCTGCTGATCCTTGCGGATGGCACGATCTTCGAGGGGGTCGGTTTCGGCGCCGTCGGCACCTCGGTCGGCGAGGTCTGCTTTAACACGGCGATGACCGGCTACGAGGAAATCCTGACCGACCCGTCCTACTCCGGGCAGATCATCACCTTCACGTTCCCGCATATCGGCAATGTCGGGACCAACGAGGACGATATCGAAACCGTCAACATGGCGGCCGCCACGGGCATCCGCGGCGTGATCCTGCATGCGCCGATCACCGATCCGGCGAGCTATCGCGCAACCGGGCATCTCGGGCGTTGGCTCGAGCGACGCGGGATCGTCGGACTGGGCGGCATCGACACGCGCGCCTTGACGGCGTTGATCCGCGACAAGGGCATGCCGAATGCCGTCATCGCGCATGATCCCGATGGCAGTTTCGATCGCGAGGCCTTGAAGGCGCAGGCTGCCGCTTGGCATGGCATCGTCGGGACCGATCTCGTGCCGGATGTGAGCACACGCCAGCGCTACGAATGGACCGAGACGGTCTGGAACCTCGGCGACGGCTATGGCCAGCAGACCGCGCCGCAACATCGGGTCGTGGCGATCGACTATGGCGTGAAGCGCAACATCCTGCGGCTGCTGGCCGATGCCGGTTGCGCCGTGACCGTGGTGCCGGCGACGACCGGGCTCGACGAGATCATGGCTCTCAAACCGGATGGCGTGTTCCTGTCAAATGGTCCGGGAGACCCGGACGAGACGGGCAAATATGCGGTGCCGGTCATTCAAGGTCTGATCGAGAACAGCGTGCCGACCTTCGGCATCTGCCTCGGACATCAGATGCTGGCCCTGGCGGTCGGGGCCAAGACCATGAAGATGCACCAGGGCCACCATGGCGCGAACCACCCGGTTCAGGATACCGGCACCGGCAAGGTCGAGATCGTGTCGATGAACCATGGTTTCGCGGTCGATCCCGCGACCCTGCCGGCGAGTGCGAGGCAGACTCATGTCTCGTTGTTCGACGGCTCGAATTGCGGCATCGCGCTCAATGGCAAGCCGGTCTTCTCTGTGCAGCATCACCCCGAGGCGTCGCCCGGCCCGCGTGACAGCCACTACCTGTTCCGTCAGTTCGTCGACCTGATGACGGCCGATAAGGCCGCCAAGACACAGCCGACGACCTGATCGTCAGCCGGCGAGCGCGATGGCCGCGACCAGGCGGCCATAATCGGGCTCGCCCCGATGCGTGGCCCGGCGGTAGCTGTAGAAGCGGCGTTCGTCCGGATAGGTGTCGAGGCCAAGCCCTACGAACCGGCCGATGCCGGCGCCCGTCAGTCGCGCCCCGATGAAGGCCGGGAGATCGAACAACGCATGGTCCTGGCGGGGGGAGGGCGTGAAGAAGCGCGCGTTGGTCCGCTCGGTTGAGACGAAGCGATCGACGAATTCCGGCCCCACCTCGTAGGACGCTTGCCCGATGGTCGGGCCGAGCACGGCCGTGATGGCATCGAGCCGCGCACCGGCCTGCACCATCGTGTCGATCGTGGCCTCGAGCGCGCCGGTCAGCGCGCCCTTCCAGCCCGAATGGACCGCTCCGACAACGCCTGCCTCGGCATCGGCCATGAGCACGATGCCGCAATCCGCACCCGTCACACCGATCGCCAGACCCGCCGTTCTGGTCACGAGGCCATCGACGCGCGGCCGATCGTTTGACGCAAAGGGGGCGTCGATCAGCAGGGCATCGGCCGAATGGATCTGGAACGGCACGACGAGGTCGTCCGGCGCGACCCCGAGATAAAGCGCCATGCGAGCTCGGTTTTCTTTGACGGCCTCTGGCGCATCGCGCGACCCAACGCCGCCATTCAGCCCAGCATAGACGCCGGTCGAAACGCCGCCTTCGCGGGTGAAGAAAGCGTGCCGGATGCCGGGCAGCGATAGCGCGTCGGCCTGGATCGGAGATAACGTCATGGCGGCTCGCACGGGAGAATGGTCCGGCCCGACCTTTAACGCCGAAAGGGCGGCGATGCCCAGCCCAGACGAACGCGCGGAGTGCCCGCCGATCGGTTAAACCTTGAGGTAACTGCCCTCGAACGCCCCGATGGTCTTCAAACGTTCGATATCGATGATCGTCATGCGACGACCCTTGAGGATCACGGAGCCATCGATCCGCAATTCTTGTAAGGTTCGGTTGACATGCACCGTCGACAATCCGGTCATGTCGCCCAGCTCCTCCTGCGTGAGCGGGAAATCGTAGCTGTTCTCCCCGGCAAGGCCGACCGCCTGCAAGCGAAACAGGAGATCGCAGAAGAGATGCGCGATCCGCTGCCGCGCGTCGTGGCGCGCCACATTGGCCAGCCATTCGCGCAACACGGCTTCGTCGGCCATGCACGACCACCAGAGCGCGCGGGTGAGGCGGGGGTGAGTCTCGGTCCAGCCGAGCGCGGCGCTGCGAGGAATTTCGACGATCGTGCAATCGGTGAGCGTCTTGACGCTGTAGTCGAGCGTCTTTTGCAATAAGCCATGCAGGTCGCAACTGTCGCCCGGCACCAAGATTGCGGCGATCTGCCGACGTCCATCGGACAGCAGCTTGTAGCGGCAGGCGTAGCCCGTGAGAAGAAAATGCAGCACCGTTGAGGCTTCGCCCTGATGGACGAAATTTTCGTGAGCCTCAACTCTCCGAACCCGTCCCACCTGTTCGATCAGCTGGGGTTCCCGGCCCAAAATAACATCCGAAAGCCTGAGCTTGGTGTAAACGCGTTCGAACATGTTTTTTTGTTAGACGCATCACCCGCTTCTTTGAAGCCCGACCCGAGAAGCGTCAGATAGCGTCCCAACTTTGCCAAAAGGTCAGCGGGTCCGACGCATTCGCGGCTTGCTAACAATTGTTAGGGCAGCCGCCTGGGCTTCATGACATGCACGAAGGACCACTTGCTTTGATTGAGGGCGCAAGCGGCTGAGAGAGGTTCGCTCTCGCCTTAGAGCGCCTGCGCGTGACGATCGTACGAGGCATGCCGCTCGACCAAAGAAGCCCTAGGCGCGATCGTTCCATGAAGTCGTTGGACTGATTGGGATCGAGCCCTCCGGTTGCGGAAGAGTTTTGTCGGGTCTTCATCAAAAGGACATTCGCAATCGTCTCCTGGCCGCACTCCCGGCTGACGAATTTGGCTTGCTGTCATCCAGCCTCGAACGTGTGACCTGGACACTCGGTGATCGGATCATCGAGCCAAACGAGCCTTGCGACTTTGCATTCTTCCCCGAACAAGGCCTGATGTCGCAGATTGCGATCACGACCGAGGGGCGTCGGCTCGAGGTCGGCATCTATGGGCGCGACGGCATGGGCCCCTCCAACGTCGTTCTTGGCGTCGATCGATCCCCGTGCATGCATATCGTCCAAGGCAAAGGCTATGCCTATCGGCTTCCGGTTTCGATCATGATGGACGTCATGGAGAAAAGCATCGTGCTCCGGCCGCTGCTGCTGCGGTTCGTTCAGGTTTACATGACGCAGACGAACTACACGGCGGTCTCCAATGGGAGCAATATCATCGGCCAGCGGCTCGCGCGCTGGATTCTGATGACACATGACCGGCTCGAGATGGACGATCTCTCGCTGACGCATGAATTTCTGGGCGTCATGCTGGGGGTCCGCCGATCCGGCGTCACCGAGGCCATCCATGTGCTCGAGGGATCGCATGTCATCAAGGCGACCCGCGGCAATATCCGTGTGATCAATCGCCCGATGCTCGAACAGATCGCAGGCGACAGCTATGGCGTTCCAGAGGCGGAATATGAACGTTTGATCGGAACGATGCGGTAAGGAGCGCCTCATCCGCTTGACGCTTCTCCAAGCCGCTGATACCAACAGAGCTTGATTTCGGCTGGCATGGAGCCATTGTGTCCAACCTCATTCTCGTAGTATCGACAGCGCCTGGAGCGGGACGAGGTTAAACCTCGCTTCCCACGTTCGGCGCTGACCCCGAAGGCCCCTTGAGGGCCTTTTTTATTGCCTGCAATTCCTCCAAGCCAAAGCCAAAACGGTTCGAACGGAGCACGCTATGTCGAGACAGATGACGGGAGCCCAAATGGTCGTGGAGGCTCTGAAGGATCAGGGTGTCACGACGCTGTTCGGTTATCCCGGCGGGGCTGTCCTGCCGATCTACGACGCGATCTTCCAGCAGACCAGCGTCCGTCATATTCTGGTTCGCCACGAGCAGGGCGCCGCCCATGCGGCGGAAGGTTATGCGCGCTCCTCCGGTAAAGTCGGAGTTCTGTTGGTCACATCCGGCCCTGGCGCCACCAACGCGGTCACGGGATTGACCGACGCGCTGCTGGATTCGATCCCGCTCGTTTGTATCACCGGACAGGTTCCGACCCACCTGATCGGCTCCGATGCCTTCCAGGAATGTGACACGACCGGCATCACGCGCCACTGCACGAAGCACAACTACCTGGTGAAGAGCATCGAGGATCTGCCGCGGATCCTGCATGAGGCGTTTTATGTCGCCTCGCACGGCCGGCCCGGTCCCGTGCTGATCGATATCCCAAAGGACGTCCAATTCGCGCTCGGAACCTATACGGGGCCGAGCAACGTGCAGCACAAGACGTATCGGCCGAAGATCAAAGGCGATCTCGACAAGATCCGCGAGGCCGTCGACCTGATGGCCCGCGCCAAGAAGCCCGTGTTCTATACGGGTGGTGGCGTCATCAACGCGGGGCCGCAAGCCTCGACGCTGCTGCGCGAATTGGTCAGCCTCACCAATTTTCCGGTCACCTCCACGCTGATGGGGCTCGGCGCCTATCCGGCCTCCGGCGCCAACTGGCTCGGCATGCTCGGCATGCACGGCACCTACGAGGCCAATCACGCCATGCATGATTGCGACCTGATGATCGCGGTCGGCTCGCGGTTCGACGATCGGATCACCGGACGGCTCGACGCATTTTCGCCCGGATCGACCAAGATCCACATCGATATCGATCCGTCGTCGATCAACAAGGTCGTCAAGGTCGATCTCGGTATCGTCGGCGATTGCGCCTTCGTGCTCGAGGATATGGTTCGCCTGTGGCGTGGGTCGACCCAGCGTCCCGATGCGGCCGCCCTCTCGGCGTGGTGGGATGAGATCGATGGCTGGCGCGACCGCAACTCGCTCGGGTTTCGCGCCTCGAAAACGACGATCAAGCCGCAACACGCGATCAAGCGATTGTACGAACTCACCCGACATCGCGACACCTACATCACGACCGAGGTCGGTCAGCATCAGATGTGGGCCGCCCAGCACTATCAGTTCGAGGAACCCAACCGCTGGATGACGAGCGGCGGCCTGGGCACGATGGGTTACGGCCTGCCGGCCGCCATCGGCGTGCAGATGGCGCATCCCGAGGCGCTGGTGATCGATATCGCGGGCGAAGCGTCGATCCTGATGAACATGCAGGAGATGTCGACAGCCTTGCAGTATCGGTTGCCCGTTAAGGTGTTCATCCTTAACAACAGCTATATGGGCATGGTGCGCCAGTGGCAGGAATTGCTGCACGGCGGGCGTTACTCCGAAAGCTACTCGGAAGCGCTGCCTGATTTCGTGAAGCTCGCGGAAGCTTATGGCGGTCACGGCATTCGTTGCTCCGACCCGAACGATCTCGACGCTGCGATCCAGGAGATGATCGATAGTCCGAAAGCCGTGATCTTCGATTGCGTGGTCGACCGGATGGAGAATTGCTTTCCCATGATCCCGTCCGGCAAGGCCCATAACGAGATGATCATGGCGGAGCTCGCAGACGATGCCGGCATCGAACTCGGCAGCGTCATCGACGAAAAAGGCAAGATGCTGGTGTGAACCCGGCCGTCTCGTCGGTCACGCGAGGCGCGATCCGACGCAGGTCGAGATGTGAAGACTGGCGAGAGGTATCGGCCCTCCCAGCAACAAGGAAATGGATCGATGAACGCCCCCGTGTCGCCGCCCTCGCCTTACTCCTCCGCCCTGGTCCGCTCCAACACCGAGACGCATACGCTTTCGGTTCTGGTCGACAATGAACCCGGTGTCCTGGCACGGGTCGTCGGGCTGTTCGCCGGGCGCGGCTATAATATCGAGAGCCTCACGGTCGCCGAGGTAGCGCATGCCGAACACCTCAGCCGCATCACCATCGTGACCTCCGGTACGCCGGAGGCCATCGAGCAGATCCGCCACCAGTTGGAGCGGCTCGTTCCGGTGCAAAAAGTCACCGATATGACGATCGAGCATACGTCGATCCAGCGCGAACTCGCCATGATCAAGGTGCGGGGCAAGGGCGAGAACCGGATGGAGGCGATGCGACTCGCTGATGCTTTCCGGGCCCGCGTCATCGATGCGACCATCGAGAGCTTCGTCTTCGAACTGACAGGCGCCCCCGCGAAGATCGACCAATTCGTCGAGTTGATGCGGCCGATCGGTCTCGTCGAAGTGTCACGCACCGGCGTCGCCGCGATTTCGCGCGGGCCGCTGGCCATCTAGGCGCCGCCCAATGTTGGCGCTGCTGCCGGCTCTCGTCCTGTTCGGCATCGTGATGTCGATCACGCCCGGCCCCAACAACGTCATGCTGATGGCGTCTGGCGTGAATTTCGGTTTTCGTCGAACCTTGCCGCATATGAGCGGCGTCACGATCGGCTTCGGCGTCATGGCGGCGCTGGTCGGCCTCGGGCTGGCCGGGCTGTTCACGGCCATGCCGGTCCTGTTTGTCATCCTGAAATGGGTCGGCGCCGTCTATCTGCTGGTGTTGGCGATCCGCATCGCGCGCTCGACCACCGTCGGCGAGGTTGTGGCCGGACGCGGGCCGATGACCTTTTTCCACGCCGCTGCCTTTCAGTGGGTCAACCCGAAGGCTTGGATCGTCGTGATCAGCGCTTGCGCCACCTATGCGGTGCCGGGTCACTACACCGCCAGCATCATGTTGGTGGCCCTGGTGCTTGGCACCGTCACGTTCCCCTGTGTGTCGGTCTGGGTGCTGTTCGGCGCCGGGCTGCGCCGTGCCCTGAGTGACCCCTACAAGCTCCGCTTGTTCAACTGGAGCATGGCGGGATTGTTGCTGCTGTCGCTGATCCCCGTCGTGCTGGAGTGAGCGCGCCCGCGGTCATCGCGGTCTGCGGTCCACAACCGACGCTCGTGGTCCCATGCTGCCCATTGTCGCGGGGGCAAGGCGAGGATCGTCACATCGACGCTGCGCGACCGGCGCGGTGTGGTTTTCAGGTGGGCGGCGGCCTGCGGGCCGACGACCGAGGGGTCTCGGTTGCGCTGTTTTGAGGCTGCCGGCTCGACCATCCAAGCGTCCTCCGATCTGGCTTTTGCGGGCCAGATAAGCGAAGAGACACCAGAGTAACAGACGACCCGTATTCGGTTATTTCAAACGCGTGGTCTGACGTTCGGCAGAAGGATCTTATCGTGCTCGACATCAAGGACGACAAAACCGACACCAAGACTTTCGAGATGCCCGGCAAATGTCCCTTTGGCGGCGACCGTATCGGCGGCGCCGAGGGATCGCCTCCGACGCTGTCGGATTGGTATCCGCAGCGGCTGAAGGTCGAACTGCTGCATCACAACGGCCCAGGTGCCAATCCGTTGGGCGAGTTTGACTATGTCGGCGCTTTCGAGGCGCTCGACTACGACGCGCTCAAGGCCGACATCAAGACATTCCTGACGTCCACAGTTGCATGGTGGCCGTCCGATTATGGCAATTACGGCCCCCAGATGATCCGCATGGCGTGGCATGCGGCGGGTACCTACCGCATTGCCGACGGACGCGGCGGTGCCGGTGAGGCGCTGCAGCGCTTCGCGCCGATCGACAGCTGGTGGGACAATGGCAATACCGACAAGTCCCGCCGCCTGATTTGGCCGATCAAGCAGAAATACGGGAATGCGTTGTCCTGGGGCGACCTGATGGTCCTGACCGGCAATTGCGCCCTCGAGATCATGGGATTTCCGACCTATGGCTTCGCCGGCGGCCGCCGCGACGCATGGGAGGCCGACGTCAGCACCTATTGGGGTCCGGAAGTCTGGGATCCGAAGAACGTCACGTCCTATGACAGCATGGTGACCCGCGACAAGCGTTGGCGCGGTCAGAACGGCGACGCCGACTATGATCTCGAGAACCCGCTGGCTGCGACCCATCAGGCGTTGATCTACGTCAATCCAGAGGGCCCCTATGCGAACGGCGACCCTATGGGTTCGGCGCGCGACATTCGCATCGCCTTCACCCGCATGGCGATGAATGATGAGGAGACGGTGGCCCTGATCGCCGGTGGACATGCCTTCGGCAAAAGCCATGGCATGGTCCCCGCCGCCAAGATCGGCCCGCCGCCCGAAATCGCGCCGATCGAAGCCATGGGACTGGGCTGGCATAATCCGGAAGGGACCGGCGCTGGTCAATTCACGATGACCAATGGCATCGAAGGCAGTTGGACGCCCGACCCTACGACGTGGGACAACACTTACCTCGAGCATCTGTTCAAGTTCGAATGGCGGCAGGTCAAAAGCCCAGCTGGCGCCTCGCAGTGGACCCCCATCGACCCGTCCGCGCCGACGACGCCCGATGCCCATATTCCGGGCAAGACGCATGGGCTGATGATGATGACCAGCGACATCGCGTTGAAGACAGACCCGGCTTACTGCGCGGTGTGCGAGAAGTTCCTGAACGACTTCGAGGCCTTCACGCAGGCTTTCTCCAAGGCGTGGTACAAGCTGACCCATCGCGACATGGGACCGCGCGAACGCTATCTCGGGCCGGAAAAGACGCTCGAAAACGGTTTGCTGTGGCAAGACCCGATCCCGCCCCGCGACTATGATCTGGTCGGCGAAGCGGATCTGACCGCTCTCAAGCAGGCGATCATGGCGACGGGCGTTTCGGTATCAGACCTGGTCTTCACGGCTTTCTCGGCGGCCGCGACCTACCGCAACAGCGATAAGCGCGGTGGCGCCAATGGTGGGCGCCTCGCACTCGCGCCGCAGAAGGACTGGGCCGTCAACCGCCGCACCGTTCCGGTCGTTGCGGCTTTGCAGACGGTCAAAGACAGCTTCAACGCCAAGCAGACCGGGACCGTCAAGGTGTCGCTCGCCGATCTCATCGTGCTCGGCGGTTGCGCGGCTGTCGAGAAGGCAGCGGCCGATGCCGGCGTCCCGATCGCGGTTCCGTTCACGCCGGGTCGCCGCGACACGACCCAAGACCTGACCGACATCGAGATGTTCACGTGGTTGAAGCCGGTTGCCGACGGTTTCCGCAACTACGTGGACGAGCGATTCTCGGAGATGGCCCAGGGTGTCGCGCCCGAGCAGATGTTCCTCGACAAGGCGCAACTGCTCGCCCTCACCGCACCCGAGTGGGTTGCGCTGGTTGGTGGACTGCGGGCAATGGGTGCCAATCACGATGGTTCTGCGACCGGCATTTTCACCGATCGCGTCGGCGTCCTGACCAACGACTTCTTCACCGTGCTGACCAGCATGGATTACGACTGGAAGAAGCAGGACGAGGCCGGCATGGTCTTCTCGATCGACGACCGCACGACCGGCCAGCCAAAGTTCAAAGCCACGCGAAGTGATCTTATTTTCGGCGCCAATAGCCAGCTTCGCGCTGTCGTCGAGGTCTATGCCAGCAGCGATGGACACGTTCGCTTCGTCAATGACTTCGTCAAGGCCTGGAACAAGGTCATGATGCTCGATCGGTTCGACGTTCGGACCTGAGACCAACACCTCGAGACGGGGCGGAGAGGCCGGACGGGCCGCTCCGCCTTTTTGTTTTAGCTGCTGCCGATCAGGATGCCGGTCGCCAAGACCAAGCCTCCGCCCAGCATGACCTTGGCGGCCGCCGAGACGGGTGGCGTATCCATGTAGCGCCACTGGATCCAGGCGATGATCAGCAGTTCGATCACGACGACGACCGCCGCCACGGCGGTCGCTGTGTAGAAGTCCTTGATGAGGTAGGGCAGCGTGTGGCCGATGCCGCCCGCGATCGTCATCAGGCCGCAGACGAGGCCACGGAGATAGGGTGTGCCGCGACCTGAGATCTTACCGTCGTCGGCGAGCGCTTCGGCAAACCCCATGGAAATACCGGCGCCGAGCGAGGCGGCCATGCCGACCTGAAACGCGTTCCAGGAATTGTGGGTCGCGAAAGCCGCGGCGAAGACCGGCGCCAGGGTCGAGACGGACCCATCCATGAGTCCGACGAGGCCGGGCTGGATGATCTGCAACACGAAGCGTTTGCTGGCGTCGTCCTCCTCTTTCCCTTTGGCGCCGTCCGGAAGATGTTTGGCCTCGATGCTGGCGGCCGTCAGATCATGGCGCTGTTCGGCCTCGGCGAGATCTCCGAGCAGCTTGCGCACGGCCGTGTCGGTCGTGCGGCTGGCCGCCAGAAGATAAAAGCGTCCGGATTCCTGTTCCATTCGGCGGACTTCCGCCCGCACCGCGCCGATGCCATGTGCCCGGACCTGCCAATGCGGCCGGCGCTGCACCCAGCCCCGGATATCCTGTCGGCGGATCAGCGGAATATGATCGCCGAATCGCCGCGCGAACATGTCGATCAGCGATCGACGGTGATGGTTTTCCTCAGCCGCCATGTCGGCGAAAACCTTCGCGCTATCGGGATAATGCTCACGGAGACTTTCGGCGAAGTCGAGATAGACACGGCCATCCTCCTCCTCGCTGCTGATCGCTAGCGCGAGCAGTTCCCGTTCATCGAGGTCTGACATGGATTTCATAAGGCAGCTCGCAATAGATTAGAATTGATCCAATCTATCTGCATATGCCCGCGGCGCGCGTGAGATCAAGGCTTGTTTGGAAAGACTCTAGATTGAGCAAATCGCTCAGTTTTCATCCAGGCTGCGACTGACGTTGCATGGCTGTGAGATCCGCCGCGTGTTTGGTCGGATCGCCGGCCCGAAGCCCTACATGCCAGCGCGGGAGATCACGCCATCACGCGGTGTCGGCTGATATCCGAGGCGATCTATCTGCTGGATGCTTGCCGTGTGGGGTCGCCTGCCGCCTCACAAATGAAGCCGGTTTCCAAAACACGGTCGATAAAGTCGACCGCGCGTAGAGGGGGCAGACCATCCCGAGGTACAGCGTTGGAGCGGGTGAAGGGAATCGAACCCTCGTATGCAGCTTGGGAAGCTGCCGTTCTACCATTGAACTACACCCGCACAGTCATCTACATACCGCGTTTCGGCCCGCGAGGGAACCAGCCGCGCCAGAAGAATTCTGGCTTACCTAGGGCGTTACCCGAAGGGATCGCGCCTCATAGGAAGGAGGCGCGATCGAGCAGCAGATGCGAGATGGCGGTGAAGCGAACGCCCTGAATCTTGGCCGTGGTGACGCGGCTATATTGCGCGAAATAGGCGATGATGCTCGGTGTCTCGTCCAGCAGCAATCTCTGGATCTTGCCGGCCGCCAGCCGTTGGGATTTGAGGTCGCGCGCCCTGCTGTAGTCGCTCAGAAGCCCGTCATAGGTCGGGTTCTTGAAATGGGCCGCGTTCCAGGGGCCGGTGCTCTTCAGCGTTGCGTTGAGGAAGATGTCCGGGGTGCCACGATGGCCGTAATCAGTCAGGCCGAAGGGTGAATCCAGCCAGTCCGACTTGCCGAAGGTCGCGGCTCCATAATAGGCATCTTGCGATTCCACGTTGAGCGTGACCGCGATGCCGATCTGCTTGGCGAAATTCTGGATCAGCACGGCATAGTCGGGAATCTCATAGGCGCGTTCGGTGGTCAGCGTGATCGGAAAGCCGTTCGGCACGCCCGCTTCGGCCATCAGGCGCTTGGCCTCGGCGAGATCCGGCTGGCGTTGCGGCACCGAAGCATCGGTTGAGGCGAAGACCGGGGCGAACGGGCTGTCGTTGCCCACAACCGCACGCCCCCTGAACAAGCCTTTGACGAGCGCTTCGCGGTTGATCGTCAAAGCCAAGGCGCGCCGCACCCGTTTGTCCTGAAACGGCGCCATGTCGGTGCGGAAATGCACCGGATCATGCGAGCTTGCCTGGACGCTCAGGATTTTGAACGACGCATCGTTGCCGATCGAAAGGGCGATGCGCGGCGTGTAGGGGATCACATCGAGTTGACCGGCCTGCAGCGCCAGCACCTGCGATTGCGGGTCGTTGTAGAATGTGATCTCGACACGATCCGGCAAGGCTTTCTCACCCCAGTAATCGGGGTTGCGGACGAAACTCGCGCCAAGTTTCGGGCGAAAAGCTTCGAGCTTGAAGGGGCCGGTTCCCGGAAAGCTCTTCTCGAAATCGCCCTTATAGTCGGCCGGTAGGATCACGGCATTGACGACATCGGACGATACATAGAAGGGGAAGTTGCTGTTCGGCACATCGAGCCGGAACGTGACGGTGAGGTCGTCCGACGACGATACGGCGCCCTTGGACAGCAGCCCCTTATAGGCCGAGAGGGCAGAGGAGCCATTGGCCGGATCGATGAGCCGCTCGAATGTCGCGACGACGTCCTTGGCCGTAACCACCCGCCCATCGTTGAACTTGACGTCGGGCCGGAGCTTGAACGTCCAGATCTTTGCGGTGTCGTCGCCGTCCCACGATAACGCCAGGGCCGGACGCAAGCCCGTTTCGGAATCGTCGAACAGCAGGTATTCGCCGACCTGGCTCATGACCGAAATGCTGGCCGGATCGGTCACGAGCACGGGATCGATCGTCGCGGCGGGCTGGTCCAACGCCACGCGGATCGTGCCGCCGGGCTTAGCGGCTGTCTGAGCGCGCGCCGCGCCGGGAAGACCGAAATTCTGCGCCGTCGCAAAACCCGTGAGGCCGATCAGACCGGCGTAGCGGATGAGGTCGCGGCGATTGAGCGAACCGGCGGCATATTCGTCGACCGCGACATTCCAGATGTCGCCCGAAAGGCGGCGCAGATGATCGAGTGTCGGAAGCTTTGGCATCGTGAAACCTTGCGTTGTGGGCGAGGGCGCCTCGTCAGGCGGGCAGACCGTCGAGGCGGATCTGATCGACCGCGTCGGGGTAGAAGGCGAGCAGGCCCTTGATCTTGGGGATTTCCGGGATCGGATCGCGATAATCCCAGACGACATCGGGACGGATCGATCCATCCCTCATGCGGACGGACCAATAGGACGCCGTGCCTTTGTACGGGCAGCGGGTGAGCGTATCGGAACGGACGAGCCGCTCCATCCGGACATCGTCTGGTGGGATGTAGAACCGGGTCGGGAGGTGTGTTTCGAAAACCAGCACGGCCCGCCGCGTCTCGGCCAGGATCTCGCCACCGAGCACCACCTCGATGTGGGCGGAGGATTGCAGCGCGTCGACCCGCACATAAGGGTCGCGGGCATGAACGAAGACCTCTTCGTCCTCCTCGTACCAAGCATCCATGGCATGCCAATCGAACGCGATCCGGTTCTCCAGCGGCGTAAGAAGATCGCGCCTCGGCGCGGCCAACGACCAGGCGGCGTCGGTGAAGCGGCGTCCCTTCACGTCCAGTGCGTAGAGCGCGGTCGGGTCACCACTCCGATGGCGGCCGGTTCGGCCAGACGCAATGAGCACACCGAGCCGCACCGCCTCGAGCGGGAAAAAATAGACCGGCAGAAAGTGGTTCGATCGAAGAATCAGAACGTCGCGGCTGTCCACGATCGTCTCGCCGTTAAGCACGACGCGCACGCGCTTCGGGCTCTGCAGCAGATTGACGACGCTCGGAATGGTTGCGCGATGCGGTTGCGTGGCAAGCGGCATGAGGACCTCGGGTCAAGACGCTACGGGCGGGTGGGCCCGTGCGGTGGCGAAGCGGTTCTCCGGGCGGGGCAGCGCTAAACGATCCCGGAGAGTTCCAGGTTCATAGTCCTGCCGAAACAGGCCGCGCCGCTGTAAGTCGGGCACGACCTGCTCGGCAAAATTGACCCAATCTTCCGGCAGCAGCGGAAACATCAGATTATACCCATCCGCCGCCCCGGCCAGGAACCAAGCTTCGAGATGATCGGCGACTTGGCGGGGCGTGCCGGCGACGGTTGGGATCGAGCCGGAATTGGCGATCGTTCGCGCGATCTCCCGGATCGAACGGTTTTGAATGGCCAAAGCCTTGACCCGGTTCAGCGCGGTCCGGCCACCATCGAACGTGGCCTCCTCGGGAAGCGGCGGCAGGGGGCCTTCGGGCGGATAAGCTGAGAGGTCGATGCCAGCCCAGCTCGACAGAAGGTCGATGCCGACCGCATCCGGCATCAGGGTTTCGAGATAGGCTTGTCGCTCCTCCGCCTCCGACGCCGATGCGGCGACGATCGGAAGAATCCCCGGTAGAATCTTGAAACTCTCCGGAGTGCGGCCGAACTTGGCCAACCGTTGATCGAACTCGGTTCGATAGGACTGGCCCTCCTCGATGCTGCGAGTGACGGCGAAATGAACATCCGCGTAACGGGCCGCGAGATCCTTGCCGGCCTCGGACGATCCAGCCTGGAAGATGACGGGATGTCCCTGCGGCGGACGCGGCACGTTGAGGGGGCCGCGTACACGAAAATGCGGACCAGCATGGTCGATCCGGTGCACGCGCGCGGGATCGGCGAAAAACCCGCTCTGTTTGTCGATGAGGACGGCGCCGTCTTCCCACGAGTCCCACAAAGCCGTGACGACATCGAGATATTCCGCAGCTCGATCGTAGCGATTTGCATGTTCGATGGTGCGATCGCGGCCGAAATTCAGAGCTTCCTCGTCCATCGCAGACGTCACGACGTTCCAGCCGGCGCGCCCCTTGCTGATGTGATCGAGCGACGCAAAGGTTCGGGCCAGATTATAGGGTTCGCTGTAGGAGCTCGATGCTGTCGCGATCAAGCCGATATGGCGGGTGACAGCGGCGAGGGCCGACAGCAGCGTCAGGGGTTCGAGACGCGCATTGGCATAATGGGCGAGGCCGCTCGGCAGCGAGTCCCAGATCGCGACGTGGTCGGCCACGAACAGCGTATCGAGCTTGGCCCGCTCTGCCGTTTCCGCAAGTCCGCGATAGAAATCGAAATCGAACACCTCGCCGTCCGGCGCGCGCGGGTGTCGCCACGACATCCGATGATCGCCCTGCGGATTAAAGAAAAACGCGCTGAGGATCATGTGCCGACGGGACATGGCGAACTCCGGAACGGCCGACCGATACCCGGCAAATGGGGTGTCGGCTGACAATCGCTAGACCCACACCGTAACGTCGTTGACGCATTAATCCATCAGTTTTGTAGACAATCAGAGTGGATGATGGACGCCAGGGCGGCGAGATGGCAATGCGATAACGTCGCCACCCCTGCATGGTGCCAGAACTCGATCGATCGTCGGCGCTCTCGGAGAAAGCTGGTCCCGCGTTAGCGCGAAAATATACCGTCGGCCACGTTGCGGGCGCCGATCATTACCGGCTCGAGCACGGGGGTATATTCGTTGGCGACGCCCCATCCGTCATTGGCATAGACGAGCCGGACGACCCCGACGCGCTTGCCGTCCCGGCGAAAGCGCAACTGGTCTTCGCTGGTGCTGGCGAGCGCGTCCATAATGGCGCGCTCGTCGCGGCTGTGGCGCAGCATCGTCTCTTCGCCGTTGAACACGTCGAGCGCGTAGCCCTCTCCCACCGCGTCGCTGATGATGCGCGTGATGATGGCGCGGTGGAGTTCTTTCATGACGCTTCGGTGCTCCGGGGCCGTCCGCTGCGAGGCCCCAGCGTCCTTTAGAGCACGATTGTCGGTCGCCGGTTGGCTTTTTGTCGTCCGAGGAGAGAGCCGGTCAGATCAGCGGAAAGTGGCAGGCTGCATAACGGTCGTGGCCCATCGGCCGTAGTGGCGGCGGCTCGACGCGGCACCGATCCTCCGCCTTGGGGCAGCGGGTGTGGAAGCGGCACCCGGAGGGCGGGTTCATCGGGCTCGGAACGTCGCCGCGCAGAATGATCTTCTCGCGCCGGGGCGCCCGCACGTCGGCCTGCGGCACCGCCGAGATCAGCGCGCCCGTATAGGGGTGGGCGGGTGTCTGAAACACGACGTCGGTCGGGCCGGTTTCGACCAGAGCGCCGAGATACATGACGGCGGTGCGCTGGGACACCTGCCGAATGACGCTGAGATCATGCGCGATAAACACATAGGTGATGCCGAGCCGGTCCTGCAGATCCATGAACAGGTTGACGACCTGCGCCTGCACCGAGACGTCGAGCGCCGAGACGGATTCGTCCGCCACGATCAGCGAGGGTTCGAGTGCGAGCGCCCGCGCGATACCGATCCGCTGGCGCTGACCACCGGAAAATTCATGCGGAAAGCGATCGAGATGTTCACGCGAGAGGCCGACGAGATCCATCAACTCATGCAGGCGATCCCGGATCGCGGCGTCCGAGCGGTTTTTGCCATCCGGGCCAGGATGAACCCGTAATGGTTCGGCCACGAGTTGGCCGACGCGGCGTCGTGGGTTCAGCGACGCATAGGGATCCTGGAACACCATCTGCATGCGCGGCCGCAACGCGCGTAAGTCGCGCGTGCTGGCTTGCGTGATGTCCGTGCCTTCGAACAAGACTGTGCCGCTCGAAGGGTCGTAAAGGCGGAGCAGGCAGCGGCCGAGCGTCGACTTGCCACAGCCGGATTCGCCGACCAGACCGAGCGTTTCGCCACGCCGGACCGTCAGCGACACGTCGTCGACGGCCCGCAGCGTGCGCCGGCCGCCCGCGGTGAAACGGCCGCCGAGGTGGAAATGCTTCGAGAGATGCCGGGCTTCGAGCAGGACGTCGTCGCTCATGCGCCGACCTCCGCCGTGAGTGCGGTGGCGGCCGTGGTTTCGGCCAGATAGCAGGCGATGTCCTGCTGGCCGCGCCGGAACAGCGGCGGGTCGACGACGCATGGCGCATAACGGTGCATGCAGCGCGGCGAGAAGCGGCAGCCGATCGGACGATCGGCGATCGAGGGCGGCACGCCGGGAATGGCCGTCAAGCGGCGTGGCTTGATGCCGGACATGGGCGGAATGGATTGCAGCAAGCCGGTCGTATAGGGGTGGCCGGGCTCGATGAAGACCGGCAGCTTGGGGCCCTGTTCGACGATGCGGCCCGAATACATCACCATGACGCGGTCGGCCACCTCGGCCACCACGCCCATGTCATGGGTGATCAGGATGATCGACGAGGCATGATCGTGGCGCAGTTGCTCGATCAAGCGGAGGATTTGAGCCTGCACGGTCACGTCGAGCGCGGTCGTGGGTTCATCGGCGATCAGCAGCGAGGGATTACACGACAGCGCCATCGCGATCATGGCGCGCTGTCGCATGCCGCCCGACAATTGATGCGGGAACCGGTCGACCGCGACGCTCGGGTTGGGAATGCCCATGTCGCCGAGCAGCTCGATCGCGCGGGCATGGGCCTGCTTGCGGGTGAGGCTCTGATGCGCGCGGATCTGCTCGGCGATCTGCCAGCCGATCGTATAGACCGGCGTCATCGCGGTCATCGGGTCTTGGAAGATCATGGCGATCTCGTCGCCTCGGACCGCGCGGAGCGCTTGGCGCGACAGGCCGATGAGTTCGCGGCCCCTGTAGCGGATCGACCCGGTCACGATCGCGTTGGGGTCGTTGATCAGCCCCATCACGGCCAGCGACGTGAGCGACTTGCCGGAACCGGATTCGCCGACGATCGAGACGAGTTCCCCGGGCGCGACCGTGAAGGAGACGCCGTCGACTCCCTTCATGGGACCCTGCTCGGTTCGGAACGACACCGACAGGTTCTCGACCCGCAGCACGGGCTCGGGCGTCGTCGGCGGGGTAGTCGCCAGATCAAGCACGGCCGGCCCTCACGCGGGGATCGAGCGACGCATAGACGATGTCGACGACCGCATTGGCCGCGACCACGAAGAAGGAGGCATACATGACGGTCGCCATAATCATCGGTAGGTCGAGATTGCCCAGCGCGTTGAAGGTCAGGAACCCGACGCCCTGCAGGCCGAAGACGATCTCGGTCAACAATGTGCCGCCTCCGACCAGCACGCCAAAATCCAGCCCGAACAACGACACGAAGGTGATGAGCGAGGTTCGCAGCGCGTGGCGAAATAGAATGCGGCTTTCGCTGAGGCCTTTGGCCCGCGCCGTGCGGATGAAGTCTTCTTGGTAGGCTTCGATCAGGCTGGCGCGCAGCACGCGGCCGTAGAGCCCGATATAGAGGATCGCGAGCGTGAACCAGGGAATCACCAGCGCCTTGAACCAGCCGACCGGATCATCGACCAGCGGCACGTAGCCGAGGGCCGGCACCCAGGAGAAGAGCCAGGTGTCGTGATAGCGGCTCTGGGTGATGAGATTGGCGACCTCGCCGACCCAGAAGACCGGCATGGAGATCCCGATGAGGCCGAGGATCATCAAGCCCTTGTCGAGGGCGCTGCCGCGCGTGACGGCGGCCAGCACGCCGATCAGGATCGAGAACACGACCCAGATGATCGCGGCGCCGATCAGCAGCGACATCGTGACCGGCACCGCATGCATGATGGACGGAATGACCTTTTGGCCGCGATTGACGAAGGATGTCAGATCGCCGGTGATGAAGAGCCGCTTCATCAAAAGCAGATATTGCACCCAGAGCGGCCGATCGAAGCCGAAATCGTGCCGCACGGCTTCCAGCACCTCGGGGGAGGCGTTGCGGCCCGCGATCCGCGCGGCCGGGTCGGTGCCGGGCGTCGCAAAAAAGATCAGGAAGACCAGGATCGAAATCCCGACCATGACGAAGAGCATGTCGCCGAGCCGGCGCAGCAACACGAAGCCCATCAGTCTCTCACCCGCAGCTTGGCGCGCGGATCAAGCGCATCGCGAACCCCATCGCCGAACACGTTGAGGGCCAGAACCGTGAGCACGATCGCGACGCCGGGCGCGATGGCGACGAGCGGGCGGGTGTAGAGCAGGCCCTGGCCGTCTTCGATGATGGTGCCCCAGGAGGCGGCCGGCGATTGCACGCCGATCGACAGGAAGGACAGCGCGCTTTCGATGATCATGTTGAGCGCGATGGTCAGCGGCGCGAAGACGATCAGGGTCGACATGATGTTGGGCAGGATATCCACCCAGAGAATGCGCCAGGGCGGCACGCCAAGCCCGGTCGCGGCCAGCACGAACTCGCTTTGCTTGAGTTGCAGCACCTGTCCACGGATCGGCCGCGCCACATAGGGCACATAGATAATGCCGATGATCGCGATGGGCAGCAGCAGACTGTCGGATGCGATCGAGACAGGGCCGATCGACAGGCCATGACCGATCGTCACGATCGAAAGCGAGATCGCGAGGAGATAGACCGGAAAGGCCCAGAGCACGTCGAGCAATCGCGACAGGACGACATCGGTCCAGCCGCCGAAGAAGCCAGCTACAATACCGACCAGCGCGGCCAGCACCAGGGTCAGCATGGTTGCGCTACCGGCTATGATGAGCGAATTTCGGCCGCCGTAGAGCAGCCGGGCCATGACGTCGCGACCTTGCGAATCCGCTCCAAAGAAATACTGCCCGGTCCAGGTCGGGCCGAGCGGGGTTGTGCCGAGTCCCAGACCCTCGGTTTCTGCCGCCATGATCGGCACCTCCTGGCCGTTGAGCGTGATCGATCCGCTCAAGTTCGACGCGAAGGGGTCGGTATGCGCCACGGCATTGGCGTAGAGCGGGGCCGCCACGCAGACCAGGATAATGAGCATGAGGGCCGCGAGGGCCGTCATGGCCGCATGATCGCGGCGAAGCTTTCGCATCGCCGTCGCCCAGGGGCCCCGATGAGCGCGCTGGCGGGTGGACGTCGCGGCCGAGGCCGCAACGTCGCCGGATGCGAGGGTCAAGGCTCGGTCGCCCTTACTTGACCCAGGCGGCCGAGAACAGCATGTGGAATTGGTCGGTGTAGACGAAATTGCCGACCCGCTTCGAGATGACGTCGATCTGTTTGGGCTGGAACAACGCGACGGCGGGTGCCGCGTCGGTGATTTCCTTGTCGATCTTGCCCCACATCTTGTTGGCGGCGGCGTCATCCGTGACGGCCGTCAGCATGGCCTGCTTCATCTCGGCATCGACGCCCTTGTCGCACCAGCCCGACATGTTGATCGACGAATCCGATCCGGGATGGAACGAGTCGCAGCCGAACAGCACGTTGAGGAAGTCCGAGGGAGCCGGGTAATCCTGATACCAATCGCTGACGCCGATCTGCATCTTGTTGTTGGTGTTCTGCAGATAGGTGAATTGGATGTTGTGCGACACGACCTTGAGGCTGGCGTCATAGCCGATGTCGCGCAACACGCCCTGCACATAGGTCGCAATCGCCTTCGGCACGGCCTTGTCGTCACCGATCAGGGTCACCTGCTGGCCTTTTGTGCCGCTTTCTTCGACCAGTTGCTTAGCCTTTTCGAGATCAGGCGCGGTCCATTTGGTGCCCGGGTTCAGCGTGTAGGGGCAATAATCTTCGTGACCCGCCATGCCGACCGGCAGTTGTTGGCAGAGAGGCGACGCAAGGTTCGGTCCGCCCCACAGGCCGACGACAGCCTTGCGGTCGATCGCATAGGCGACGGCCTGACGCGCCTTGATGTTGTTGAAGGGCGGCAAGTTGGTGTTCATCGGCAAGTAGTAATAGGCCAGCAGCGGGTGGATGCGGACCTGCTTGGCATATTTGCTGCCGAGTTCGCCCAACCGATCGCTCGGCGGCGGATCGAAGGTCCAGTCCGCTTGATCGTTCAGCACAGCCGTGAGGCCGGCCTGATCGTCGAGACCGAAGTTGTAGTCGATATCGTCGACGTAGCCGTCGGGCTGCGCGTCGACGCTGAACTCCTTAAAGTAGGGGTTCCGAACCAGCTTCATCCCGTGATCCGGATCGTAGCTCGTGATCATATAAGGCCCGGTCGCGACCGGCGGTGTCGTGCCGAGATCCTTCGCGACCGTGTCGGCCGGCAAGATGGTGGCATGCGGGACCGAGAGTTTGTAGAAGAACTCCGCATCCGGCTGGGTCAGGTGGAACGTGATGGTGCGGGCCTTGTCGTCGGCCACGACGCCGTCTTTCAACGTGCAGGTCGCGGCCTCCTTCAAGCAAGCATCGGCACCGACGATGCCGTTATAGAACGATCCGGCCGTCGGACTCGATACCTTGAAGATGCGCTGGAACGAGGCGACGACATCGGCGGGCGTGATGTCCTTGCCGTTTGAGAATTTCAAGCCATCGCGCAGCTTGAACACATAGGTCTTGCCGCCGTCTTCCGGCTTCGGCAGCGCCTCGGCAAGATCCGGCACGACCGTGTTGCTCTCCTTGCCCTCGACCTTCTTGAAACCGAGCAGCCCGTCATTCGTGACGTAGAAGATCGTCCAGAATTCCGTCTCGTAATTGATCTGCGGATCGATCGTCCCGGCAGAGCCGTGGGCGTTCAGCTTGAGCGTCCCGCCACGATGTTGGGTCATAAGATCGGCGCGCGTGTCGGCGGCGAGGACGGGGGTGGCGGCCAGAACACCCAGGGACAGGATGGTAGCGGAAAGAAGCGAAGTCAGGGTCATGAACGGTCCTTGTTGAACGAAGAAGCGGCCGATTGCCTAAAGATCAGTCATGGGCAGTCAGGAAAGCGCCGACGGTCGCCATGCAGGCGGCGCGTTCCTCGACATGCGGCATGTGGGAGGATTGCTCGAAGATCGTCCATCGCACGTCGGCGATGCGGTCGGCGAACGGTTGGACGGTCGCCGGCGTGGCTTCGTCGAAGCGGCCGGAGATCAGCAGGGTCGGTGCGACGATACGATCGAGCCGGTCGATCACGGTCCAGTCGCGGAGCGTGCCGATGACGTGGAACTCGTTCGGGCCGTTCATGGTCGAATAGACGGTCGGGTCCGACACCATCGCCTCGAAGGTGCGGACCACCTCGGCCGGCCACGGGTCCAGCCGGCACACATGGCGAACATAGAACGCCTGGGTGGCCGCGACGTAATCGGGATGATCCGTGGTCAGGTCCTGCTCGTGCAGCAGCAGCGTGGCCTGCAGCTCCGGCGGCAATTCGGCCCGGAGCCGGTTCGCCTCGCTGACCCAGAGCGCCATCGAGGCGGGCGAGTTGGCGATCACGAGAGCCCTAAGGCCGGCGGGGCGAAGCACTGCATGTTCGGCTCCCAGCATGCCGCCCCAGGATTGGCCGAGCAGGTGATAGCGATTCAAAAGACCGAGTTGCGTCAGGAGGTTGTCGAGTTCAGCCAGGAAGAAATCGACGGTCCAGAAATCGGCGCCGCGGTCGCGCAGATGGGTCGATCGGCCGTTGCCGATCTGATCGTAATGGATCACCGCGCGGCCGGTTAAGGCCAGATCCTTGTAGCTATCGACATAATCGTGTGTGCAGCCCGGCCCCCCATGGGCCACCACCAGCGGGGTCCTGCCGCTCGCGAGATCGCCGGTCACCCGGTACCACGTCGAAAACCCCCGGAAGGGCAGTTCGCCTTCGACTACCTGCATGTCACATCCATCATCATCGCGACTGATCGGTAGCAATCAACATGCCACACCGACCGTTTTTGAGACCGTTGAGGATGGGCGTTCAGGGCTTGGCGGGCGGCGTTACGTTGATCTCGATGGCGGAATAATAGGCCGCGAGATCGGCGATATCGACGTCGGTCAGTTTCTCCGCGATGACCGACATGATCTCGTTCTTGCGGGCGCCGCTCCGGTACGCCGTCAGGGACGTGATGAGATAAGGGTCGACCTGTCCGGCGAGATTGGGCGCTTCGGGCAGCTTGGATATGCCGTCGCGACCGTGGCAGCTGATACATTGCAGCGTCTTGATCTTCAGGGCTCCGGCTTTCGCGTCACCGTCGGCCCGGGCCAGAGATGATAACGATAGCAGGCCGACCACCAGACCAAGTGTCATTTGCCGCAGCGTGCGAGCCCTCATGCCAATTGTCCCTTCAGATCACAAAACAGGGTCGGGCAGCCTCCCTTGGGAAAACGGCCCGGCTCCTGATGGGTTGATGACGCCGCGTCGTGCGCCTGCGCCGATTAGGGCGTCTCGTAGGTGATCCGGTACACCGCGCCGGCAAGGTCGTCCGAAACCAGCAGCGAACCGTCCCGCATCTGTGCGACGTCGACCGGGCGGCCGGTATATTCACCATCCTCGTCGAGCCAACCCTCCGCGAACGGCTTTGAGCCCTCCGGCGCGGTGCCGTCCGCCGTGACTTTGGTGACCATCACGCGTGCGCCGACCGGCTCAGTGCGGTTCCACGACCCGTGTTGAGCCGAGAAGATCGCGCCCTGATACTCCTTCGGGAACATCTTGCCGGTGTAGACCATCATGCCGAGGTCGGCCGCATGCGCCGCTTCCTCGACAACCGGGAAGACCACATCGGCGGGCGGCGTCTCGTCTTTATATTCGACCGTGCGGGTGTGGCCGCCACCGTACCAGGGAAAGCCGAAGTTTTCGCCGGCCTTGGTGATGTGGTTGATCTCGCCCGCGGGCTGGTCATCGCCCATGCCATCGACCTGGTTGTCGGTGAACCAGAGGGTCTTGTCTTTCGGGTTGAAGTCCATCCCGACCGAGTTGCGGATGCCGTGGGCATAGACTTCGCGATTGCTGCCGTCGCGATCCATTCGGATGATGCCGCCCATTCCGGCCTTGTAGTAGATGTCGTATTTGTCCTTGGCATAGACGTTATAGGGCTGCCCAAGCGCGATATAGAGCTTGTTGTCCGGTCCGATGCGGCACACCCGTGCCGAATGGTTGAAGCTTTCTTCGGTGGACGGGATCAGGTCGCCCTGCTTGACCACAGTCGCGACCGCGACATCGGGGCTTTCATAGAAAAACTCGGCCGCCGGGAAGGCCAGCACGCGGTTCTGCTCGACGACGTGCAGAATGCCATCCTTCGAGAAACAGAGGCCGTTCGGGATCTTCATCTCGACCGTGGGCGCGAATTCTTTGACGTCATCCGCCATGCCGGTCTTCGCCCGATCAGTGAGGGCGTAGACCTTGGTTTTGCGCGTGCTGACGAAGGTCACGACGCCTTGCGGGCCGACCGCGATCATGCGCGCGTCTGGGACCTGGGCGTAGAGACTAATCTTGAAGCCCGGCGGCAGCTTGATGGTCGCGAGCGTCTTCTTGATCGCGTCGGCCTTGGGACCACCCTGCGGCACGACCGGAATCGTCTTGGCCCCGGTCGAATGGAAATCTTCGAGCTTCTTCATGCCGGCCGAATCCGCGCCATTGCTGGTCGGCGCGGCTGGGGTCGATGGATCGGCGGATTGAGCATAAGCGGTGGTGGCAGCCAGCAGGGCTCCCGCGGCGGTGGCCGCAAGCCAGATCGACTTCATGTGTGTCCTCCCTCGTTCGGCACTTGATGGCCGTCACGTGGCTCGGTGGCGCCGAGCTTAGGTCAGGTTACGTCGAACGCACCGGATGTACAGCGCCGATTCGCAGCCGCAGGCTCTCCAGCCCGTGGAAATGGTAGCGGTCATCATAAACCGGGGGCGCCGCCAGTTTCACCGTCGGCAGGCGCTCGAACAGGATCGGCAGAGCCACCTGCAGTTCGAGCCGCGCCAGCGGAGCGCCGATGCAGAAGTGAAGGCCGGCCCCGAACGCCACATGCGGCACGGTGGCGCGGTCTGGATCGAGCCGTTGCGGGTTGGGATACATGCTTGGATCGTGGTTGGCGGCGCCGATCAACAAGCCGATCCGGTCGCCGAGTTTCAGATCGACCCCGGCCACCGTCATCGGCTCTAACGCGTAACGCGAGAACATGTGAAGCGGCGGATCGAGCCGTAGCAATTCCTCGACGGTCGCGTTGGTTCGCTCCGGGCTGCCGAACAGATGCTTCGGATCGAGGGCCGAGCGCAGAATGGCGGCGACACCGTTGCCGATCGCATGAACGGTCGCCTCATGCCCCGCATTCAGCAGCAGAATCGCGGTGGTGACGAGCTCGTCCTCGCTCAGTCGGTCGCCGTCGGCTTCGGCGGCCAGCAGCAGCGTGAGGATGTCGTCGCCGGGCTTGCCTCGCCGCGCCGCCACATGCTCGCGCATAAAGGAACTGAACGCCAGCGTCGCCGCCACGGCACGGTCCTCGATGGCTCGCGTGCGGCCAAAGGCATACATCGCCACCATCTCGTGCGACCACCTCAGCAATTGCGGCGCGGCCTCGACCGGAACGCCGAGCATCTCGGCGATGATCGTCACCGGGATCGGCTCGGCAAAGGCCGGCAGAAGGTCGATGATGTCGCCCGAGAAGGCGTCGATCAGGCGGTGCGTCAGCGCTGCCACGCGCGGGCGGAGCCGTTCGACGGTGCGGGACACGAAAGCCCGGTTGACCAGCGCCCGCAGCCGGGTGTGGACGGGCGGCTCGCGCTCCAGCATCGAGTTGGACTCGAAGGCATAGAAGGGCTCGACGTGATCGGGGTGGTCCGGCCAACCCAGCGCAAAACGGCTCGCCACATGGGTGATCTCGCGGCCGAAACGCCGGTCGCGGAACAGGGCGCCGACCGCGCCGTGGCCGGTGAAGCACCACTGACCGTAATCCTCCCAGAAGAAGACCGGGCAGGCTGCGTGGATCGCCGCATAGGCGGGATAGGGGTCGCGAAAAAAGCCGGGATCGGATGGCGACAGCCAGACCCGCCGTGCCGCGGCGTCGATCCGGAGACTGGCGGGCAGATCGGCCGGGCTTGGGATCTGCGGACCGCCCATCAGCCGATCATCTCGTCCTGAAGGATGACATGCTGGTCATCGATCACGGCCCGCCACACCTGCCGGCCGCAGCGCACCGTGAGCCGATGGGTGCCGGCATCGTCTCCCTCGCCCGCCTCGACGAGACTCGTGACCTGACCAATGCGATTTTTCTGCCGGAACCGCTCGAGCGGTAGCCCAAATTTGGCCGCCAGCATTGCCGGATCGAGCAGATAATCGCCGTCCGGCCCCCGTTCCACCTGCATGTCTCGTCTCGATCCGTTAGCCTCAGGTCGCGCGGCCCACCATCCGCCCCGCGTCCGACCAGCAAAGCACGACGCGCGATCCCAGGCGCCGCGAACGACGTGCCGGGATGCGACCAGATGTCGTCAATGGCATGCCGGGTCCAGGTCCGGCAACCATCGGGGCACCCTTGTGGGCCGTGGCTTCGCGCGGTAAGGCGAGCGATACGAAGAACGGTCGTCTATGCGGCAGCGGAGGGGCAAGCTTGAAGGTTTCGTTGTTCATCAGCTGCTTCAACGACATGCTGTTTCCGCAGACCGGCCGAGCCGTCGTGTCGGTGCTCGAACGTCTCGGCCACGAGGTCGCGTTTCCGCTCGAACAGACCTGTTGCGGGCAGATGCACAACAACAGCGGCTATGGCCCCGAAGCGACCGCGCTGATGCGGCGTTTCGCCGATGTCTTCGCTGATGCCGAAACCATCGTGTGCCCCTCGTCCTCCTGCGTCGTGACGGTGCGGGTGGCCTATCCCCGGCTCGCGGCCGCCACGGGCGACCAGCAGCTGATCGCGCGGATCGCCGATCTCGGCGCACGAACCTTCGAGTTCGCCGAATTTCTGGTCAAAAAGCTCGGCATCGAGGATGTCGGCGCCTACTACCCGCATCGCGTGACCTATCATTCCACCTGCAACTCGTTGCGGGGCCTCGGCCTCGGTGATGCGGCGACCCGGCTGCTGTCGCATGTTCGAGGACTCGATTTCGTGGAACTGCCCCGTGCGGACGAATGTTGCGGCTTCGGCGGCACCTTCGCGATCAAGAATGCCGATACGTCGATCGCGATGCTGACCGACAAGCTTGCCGCGATCCGCGGCACACAAGCCGAGATTTGCACGGCGGTCGACAATTCCTGCCTGATGCATATCGCGGGTGGGTTGTCGCGCGAGCGGTCCGGCCGTCGCACGCTGCATCTCGCCGAAATCCTCGCATCGGTCGAAGGAGGCGTCGCCGCATGAGTGTCGACAGCCCCGGCATCATCGTCGAGCGGGCGTTTCCGGCCGCCGCGCGCGACGCGCTGCGCGACAGCCAACTCCGCCGCAACATCGGCAAAGCCACCAACACGATCCGGGCCAAACGCAAGGCGGTGGTGGCCGAAATGCCGGATTGGCAGGACCTGCGCGACGCCGGCTACGCCATCAAGCGCGACACCTTGCGTCACCTCGATCGCCATCTGCTGGCGCTTGAAGCCAGTGTCACGGCGGCGGGCGGCACGGTTCATTGGGCGCGCGATGGGGAAGAGGCGAACCGCATGGTCGGCGACATCCTGGCCGGGCATCAGGCCAAGGAGGTGCTGAAGATCAAGTCGTTGACAACCGACGAGATCGGCCTCAACGGCGCTTTATCGGCGCGCGGCATCGAGCCGATCGAGACCGATCTCGCCGAGGTCATCGTCCAGAAGGGGCATGATCGCTCGTCCCACATCCTGGTTCCGGCCATCCATCGCAACCGCGCCGAGATCCGCGAGATCTTCAAGCGGGAGTTGCCCGATACCGAGCATCTGACCGACGAGCCGCGCGACCTCGCCGACGCGGCCCGGCGCTACCTCCGCCAGAAATTCCTGACCGTGCCTTACGCGATCAGCGGCGCCAATTTCGCCGTGGCCGAGACCGGCTCGGTCGCGATCTTCGAATCCGAGGGCAATGGCCGCATGTGCCTGACCCTGCCGCGCGTGCTGATCTCGATCATGGGCATCGAAAAGGTCATCCCGCGCTGGGCCGATATGTCGGCTTTTCTGCAGTTGTTGCCGCGCTCGTCCACGGCCGAGCGGATGAACCCCTATAATTCCGTGTGGTCGGGCACGCGGGCCGGCGAGGGGCCGGAGGAGTTCCACCTCGTTCTGCTCGACAATGGCCGCAGCGACGTCTTGGCAGACGAGCCGGCGCGCGACACGCTGAATTGCATCCGCTGCTCGGCCTGCCTCAACATCTGTCCGGTCTATGAGCGGACCGGCGGTCGGGCCTACGGATCGACCTATCCCGGCCCGATCGGTGCGATCCTGACGCCGCAGATGAATGCGCCGCCGAGCCCGGCCGATAGTCTGCCGTTCGCCTCATCGCTCTGCGGCGCATGCTACGAGGTCTGCCCGGTCAAGATCGACATTCCCCGCATCCTCGTACATTTGCGCGGCAAGGTGGTGGCGGCGCGGGGCGCCAAGACCGCGCTCGATGGCGAAGCCTTGGTGATGGCCGCCATGGCCCGTGTGTTCGAAAACCCCCGCCTCTATGCCCTGGCCCACAAGGCGGCCGCGATCGGGCAGGTGCCCTTCATTCGCGACGGGGCCATCAAGTCCCTGCCGGGGCCGCTTGCGGGGTGGACCGCGATGCGGGATCTGACGCCCATCGCCAAGCAGTCGTTCCGCGAGTGGTGGAAGGCGCGCGATCGATGACGAGCGCCAAAGACACCATTCTGGGCCGCATCCGGCAGGCTCTGGTCGATGTTCCCGAAACCGAGGCCGGCCCAGAGGCGTGGCGCTTTCGCCAGCGATCCACCGAAGACCATTCGGCGCTGCTGGACCGCTTCACGGAGCGGGCACGTGGCTACAAGGTGAGGGTCGAACGCGCGACTCGCGCCGAAGCCCCCGCGCGGGCGGCCCGCATCCTTGCCGAAGCCGGTCTCGTCCGGCTCGCTCTGCCGGCGGATTTTCCCGTCGATCTCGCGCCCGAAGGGTTCGATCTGCTCCGTGACGACGGGCTCGACAATGCCACGATCGCGGCCTGCGACGGCGTGTTGACGACCTGCGCCTGCGCGATCGCCGAAACCGGAACCTTGGTGCTCGACCATGGCGTCGGCCAGGGCCGCCGCAAGCTGACGCTGTTGCCCGACTATCATCTCTGTTTCGTCGAGGCGTCGGCGATCCTCGGGCTGGTTCCCGAAGCGGTCGAGCGGATGCAGCCGTCGGTCGCGGCGGGCCGACCGCTGACCTTCATCTCGGGGCCGTCCGCGACGTCGGATATCGAGCTCAACCGGGTCGAGGGCGTCCATGGGCCGCGCACGCTCGTGGTCGTGATCCTCGACGAGGCGTTTCCCAACGAGACCGAAACCCACTAGGGTTTTGGCAGCAGCCGATCCCTTAGCCGCGTGACCCACCCTTGCCCGATCCCTCGGACCCTCATCGCGACATCGAGCTATTCGAGCCGGTTTATCGGCCGGACGTGCAGGTGCTGCCGCATCTGAGCGCGCCGATCGACGAGGGGCAGTTTTTCCCGAACCCGCCCCTGCGGTTCAGCGATATCTTGCAACGGGTCTTGATGGTCGCGGCCGTGATCCTGGCGGGGTTCATGCTGATCTTCGCGCGGGGCATCTTCTTTCACTGACGAGGGCGGTCGGCCAGCGGGCATATCGCGGCGCACCGCTCAAATCCCGGGACGAGATAACGTCGACAGCAGACGCGACGCGCTTGCACGGCCCCGACTTGGCGCATGTCGCTTTTCATGTGTGCGATGAGCGTGCGACCACCATCCGGCCAGGACGGGTCTGCCAGCAGCGCGTCGATCTCGTCCTGTCGCGGCGGCGCGCGGCGGACGGCCTCGCCCAACGCCCAGAACAGAGACCAGCCGGCATTTTCCCAGAGCAGGCGGCGCGACAATCCGGTGATGCCGCGCAGCGCCTCGATCATCGGAGCGACATGCCCCTCGAGCATCGGCGCCAGGGTCGCGCGGATACTCGGGGTTGCTTTGCCATCGGCGGCACGATCCATCCGGAACCGCAGTGGAACGCCACTCTCCGGGCAGAGGTCGAGCCGGAGGTCATCGATCCGCAACGGCAGCACCCGGTCGAGCGCCATGCCGGCCATGACTGAGGGGACGATTAAGCCGGAAAAATAGAATTGGCTCCAAAGCGACGCGGCCGCCGAGCGTTCGGCAACGCCGTGGTGCCGCCGAAAGCGATCGATGCAGGAGCTGAGTCTGTCGGAATCGAGCATCTCGGCGGCGGGCGTCCCAGCCGGTCCGATGACGAAGCGCTCCGCCAACCAGGCGAGGTCGCCAACAAAGACGTCGTCGAGGCTGGTCATGTCGCGTCTCTCATCCACATCGGCTCGCCTATCGCGCCGTGAAGCGCACCGGAACCGTCAGATTGACCCGGCCGCCCATCTCGGTCGGCGGGGCCGGCACCGGGCTGGCCCGCCGCACCATGGTGAGCGCCGCCTCGTCGAGGGCGCTGTCGCCCGATCCGCCCGCGAGGCTGGCCGACAGCACGCGACCGTTGCGGTCGACCGAGAAGGCAATCCGTACGGTCCCGCTGCCGCCAGGGGACGGGGGTTTGTAGGCGTTGAGATGCGCCACGACCTCGCCGCGCCACGATGACACCGAGGCACCCGACGACGCGCTACTGGCCGCTGCGGCCTGGGTCGCTTGTCCTCCGCTCTCCCGCGCCTCGGCTTGGTGCTGCGCCCGAGCTTGCTCGCGCGCCTCCGCCCTCGCCTTGCGAACCGCCTCGCGCCGCTTGGTCGCGACCTCGCGGGCCGCTGCCGCTTCGGCCAGCTTGCGCGGATCTGGTTTTGGTTTTGGTTTGGGTTTCGGTTTGGGCTGAGGCGGCGTCAGCACGGCGTCGCTTTTCTGCTCCTGGACCGGCAGACTGAGGGGCGGTGTCTCGATGGGCGGCTGTTCGACCGCTGGCGTCTCCAATGGTTTGGGAGCCTCCATCGGGGGATCGGGGGCTTGAACCGCAGGCGGCGGCTCGATGGGCGTCGGCTCCGACGGTGCGATCGGCGCTGGTGCCGCGGGCTCGGGAGTTGCTGCCGGCGGCGGAGTTGGCTCGGGTGCTGGTTCGGGTTGCGCCGCCTCTTGTGGCGTCGCGGTCTCGCCCGACGCCATACTGGCACTCGGCAGCGGCGCGCTCTGCGACACCGACACGGGCTCGAGATCGATCATGATGCCAAGGGGTGCATCCGGCGGCTCGCTTCGCACGATCTGATGGGTCAGCGCCCAATAGCCGGCGGCCGCATGTAATCCCGCCACCAGCACGATCGCGCCGCCCCAGCGAAGCGCCGCAGCGAAACGGCTCGATCCCTCCAGGCCATCCGGGTTCAAGGCGTTGCCGCCTGCAGCGGTCGAGCCGTCTGTGTGGCAGCCGGCGTTGCACCCGTATCCTCGAGGCCGACGAGTGCGACTTTGAGATAGCCGGCGCCGCGCAGCAGGTTCATGACCCCCATCAGATCGCCGTAGGAGATGGCCTGATCGGCGCGCACGAAAATGCGCCGCTCCCGGTCGCGACCCGTCTCGTTGTCGAGCCGGAGTTGGATCGCGCCGCGCGGCACAGTGTCGTCGCCGAGCGCCAGGGACAAATCTTGTCGGACCGTGAGGAACAGGGGCTTGTCGGGGCGCGGCTGGGGCTGCGCGTTAGAGGTTGGCAGATCCACCGCGACATCCACGGTCGAGAGCGGCGCTGCCACCATGAAGATGATGAGCAGCACGAGGGTGACGTCGATGAACGGCGTGACGTTGATGTCGGCGATTTCGCCGATCTCGTCACCCGGATCGCTGAGACGGACCGCCACGGGTCTACTCCGCCGCCAGGGGACGGCGACCCGAGTCGTGGGCCTCGCGCCGGTCGAGGTCGCGCGAGAGGTGACGCAGCACTTCGGCCGACGCATCCGCGAGGATCGCTTTATAGCCCGCGATCCCGCGCGCAAAACTATTGAAGATGATGACGGCCGGGATGGCGGCCACGAGGCCGATCGCGGTGGCCAGCAGGGCTTCGGCGATGCCGGGCGCCACCACGGCAAGATTTGTCGTATGGGCCTGACTGATGCCCACGAAGGCATTCATGATGCCCCAGACCGTGCCGAACAACCCGACAAACGGGGCGGTTGCGCCGATCGTCGCGATCAGCCCGGTGCCCTTGTTCATCGCCCGGCCTGCGCGGGCCTCGACGCGCGATAGCGCGATCGCGACCCGCTCCTTGATGCCGTCGGGCGGCAGATCGGCCGAGCGATCCCGCTCATGCTGAGCCGTATGGACCAGGGCCGCCACGGGTCCGCCGCGCAAGCTGCCGCTCTCCCGCTCGGTCGCGAGATCGGCGAGGCTGCGGGCTTCCAGTAGCGCACGCACGGCCCGTGTCGCGCGGTGGCGGGCCGCCGCCAAGGCGAGGCTCTTGGCGATCCAGATCGTCCAGGTCGCCAGCGACGCGAGAGCGAGCCCCACCATGATGGCTTTGACCACGATGTCGGCGTTCAGGAACATGGTCCAGGGCGACAGATCATGCGGCAAGCTGCCGATTCCCATCGTTGTGGGAGGCGTGGCTACGGGCGTTTGAGTCTCGAGCGGGATCGCGGGCGCGGTCGGGACGGTCGGCAGCGTCGGCGATGACAGCGCCGGCACGGCGGCCTCGGCGGGTGCGGCCTGCGTCTGCGCCATCACAATCCCGTCGCACGCGCCGCCGATCAGCAATCCAGCCAGCACGACGATTTTGAGCCGTGTCCGCCAGACCGAACGCATCGGCTGTGCCGTGAGCGTCGGCTGTCCGGTTGCGCTGTTGGCTGTCGGCTGAAGAGGGGTCTTGCTCATGGTCGAAGGTCGTCCTGTGAAAAGCCGTTTGCTGCGGTTCCGGCCCGTGCGGTGCTGAAGCGACGTGTCATGTCGAGGGCACTCGCCGCAGCAAGGTGATGACGAGGTAAGGGATCCCGATAAGGGCGGCCGCGAGGCCGGCCGGCACCTCGAACGGCGCGATCACGACGCGGCCGAGCCAATCGGCCAGCACCATGACCAAGCCGCCCGTCAGCGCCGAACCCGGCAGATGCGTGATGGCACGACGACATCCGAGGCGAAGCGCGAGATGCGGCCCCATGAGGCCGACGAAGGTCAGCGGGCCGACCGCAAGCACTGAGGCCGAGGTCAGCACCGAGGCCAAGGCCAGAATGCCGAAGCGAGCCGGGCCGGGGGCCGCCCCCAACGACCTTGCGACACCATCCCCGAGGGGCAGCAGATCGAGGCTTCGGGCGAACAGCAGCGCGAGCGGAATGAGGATCGCGGCGAGCAGCAGGGTGACACCGGCCGATGCGGTGTCGGCCGACGCCGACGAGCCGGCCATCCAGCCGAGCAGAATGGCGGAGCGGGGATCGTTTGCGGCGAGCGCGATCGCAATGATCGATTGCAGGGCCGCCCCTAACGACAGGCCGGTCAGCACCAGATGGCCGGGCGAGAACCCGGTCCGGCTGCCGCGCCAGATCAGGATCGCGGTCAAAGCGAAGGCTGCGGCCGAGCCGGCGATGAGAAGAAGCATGCGGGATGGGGAGGCGCTGACCACCAGCGCCACCGCGAGGCCGGCCACCACGGCGGCCCCGATGCCGAGAACTTCAGGGCTCGCCATCGGATTGCCGGTCGAGCGTTGCAGCAACGCGCCGGCGGTCGCCAGCATGGCGCCTGCCGCGAAGACCTCGATTGTGCGGGGCAGCCGCCACGGCGCGAGCGCCGCCCAATCGGCCGATGAGGCAATCGACCAGCCGGTCCCGACACGACCGACCAGGGTCGAGAAAGCGATGGCGGCCAGCACCACGACCGTGAGAACCAGCAGGACCCTGATCGCGGAGGTCTTGGCACGACCGCTCATGCCGATCGCCACCGCCGCCTCGGGCTCCGGCTTCAAGCGGGAGAGCAGCAGCAGCAAGAGCGGCGCAGCCAGCAGCGCCGTCACGGCGCCGGTCGGCAGGCTGATTCCGCCGAAACGGTCGAAGCCCTGGACCGCCTCGTCGACCAGCACCAGCAAGGCGGCGCCGATCAAGGCCGACAGGATCATGCGATGTCCGAGCGTTCGGGCGCCGGCCAGCCGCGCGATGAACGGCGCCGCGATCTCGACGAACCCGATCAGGCCTACGGCGGCCGTGACGCTGGCCGCAAGACAGACCGCGACGGTGAGGCAAAGGGTGCGAAAAAACGCCAGGGAGACGCCAAGGCCGCGCGTGCTGTCATCCGCCAAGCCAAGGAGGCGCATCGGCCGGAGCACCAAGGCGGCCGCAAGCGTAAAAACGAGAAGGCGCGGCCAGAGCGCGGCGGCGACCGACCAGTCCTGCTGGGCGAGCGATCCCCCGTCCCACAAAAAGATCGCGCCGATCTCCTCCTGATGGAAGAGCTTGAGCAGACCCCCGACCGCGCCGCAAAACAAGCCGACGAGAAGCCCCGCTAGAATCAATCCGAGCGAGGAGAAGCGCTGCCGCGCCGCGATGCCGAATGCGGTTGCGATCGCGAGGCCGGCTCCGACAAGTGCCACCACCTCATGCTGGTCGGCCAGCCATGCGGGCGCCAGCACCGTCGCGGCTAGGAGCGCCAGTTGCGCGCCCGCCGAGACGCCGAGCAGGATCGGCGAAGCCAACGGATTGCCGAGTACGTGTTGGAACATGGCGCCCGACAGCGCGAGGGCGCCCCCGCATATGGCGGCGACCGCCAGCCGGGGCAAGCTGCTGAAGTGGAACACCAAGGCGTCGGCATTGCCGGCTGACGGGTGGATCGCGGCCCCGATCCACGCCGCGGGGGCCAGTTGGTGGGAGAAGCGCAAGGCGACAAGCACGAGGGCCGCGAGGCAGAGCGCGGCCGTGAGAGCGTCGGCCCGCCAAGACGTTCGATCAACCCGCATGGGCGCCTCCGTCCGGCGCGAGCGCGTCGGCGAGGAGATCGGCGCAGCGCGCCGCCGCTGTCATGTCCCCGAAAGCCCAGACGGGAGGGACGCTGTTGACGCGATTTCGGCCGGCCGCGATCAGGCTCGTCCACAGCCCGGGCCAATCGAGGGACGCGCGGGCCGCGGGCGGGGTCGGCTCGATCACCAGGATGTCGCAATCGACGCCATCCAGCATCGCTTCGATGCCGACAGTCGCAAAACCCCACGGGTTGGTGTCGCGCATCCATGCGGGCGTGAGCCCGACCCGTCGCGCCACATCCTCGAACAGGCTGCCGGCGCCGTAGACGCGAAGGTGGCGTGCGTCCACGAAGTTGACCGGCAGGATGGGGCGGCGACGACCTGTGCTGGCGAGCCGCCTGCGTGCGGCCTCGAATCGCGTGTCCGCATGGGCGAGCATCGCCTCGGCTTGGTTGGCGCGGTCGAGGAGAGCGCCGAGAGCGCGCGTGGTCGCGATGGCGCGCTCGATCGGCCGATGTTGGGGCGTATAGATCACATTCGAAAAGCAGGGCGCGATCGTCTCGAGACGCGGCCGCTCGCTCTCGTTGAGGGCATTGATCAGGATCAAGCCGGGGCGCAGCGCCGTCAGCATTTCCAGATTGGGCGCGGTGCGGAGGCCGAGCTCGGCGACCTCGGGCGGTAGCGCGGGTGCGCCGACCCATCGCCGATAGGCTTCCCGCTCGGCAACGCCGACGAGATCGGCCTCGAGCGCGACGGCGGTTGCGGCGAGCGCCCAATCCAGCGCCACGACGGTCGGGGCGGGATGCGACGCATCCGCCCGGCCTGGGCCGGTCGCGCCAAGGCTCGTCAGGGCGGCGATGCCGCCGCCGATCGCCGCCCTCCGGCTCAAGGGTCGAGACCCACGCATCAGGCCGGCATGCCGAACGTCGCGCCGCTGGCCGGGTCGGTCAGGACCCGCATCGGGATGTCGTAGATGCTTTGCAGCACATCAGGCCGCATGATCGCGGAAGGGGCGCCCTGGACCGCGACGGTGCCGGCCCGCAGCGCCACGATCTCGTCGCAGAACCGAGCCGCCATGTTGATGTCATGCAGCACCAGGATCACGCCCGCATTGCGGATGGCACAGAGCGAGCGCAGCACGCCCAGCACCTCGATCTGATGGGCGAGATCGAGCGCCGCGATCGGCTCGTCGAGCAGCAGGAAGCCGCTGTCCTGCGCGATCAGCATGGCGATCCAGACGCGTTGGCGCTCCCCGCCCGACAGGTGATCGATCAGGCGATCGGCGAAAGGCGCGGTCCCGGACAGGCGCATGGCCTCGGCGATGGCGGCATGGCCGGAGGCGCCGATGCGGCCGAGTGGGCCGTGCCACGCATAGCGGCCGAAAGCCACGAGTTCCCGGCCAGTCAGCCCCGTCTGCATCGGAATGGCTTGCGGCAGGTAGGCGACTTGCCGGGCGAAGGCCCGCGCGCCTAAGCCGGGAAGCGCCGCGTCACCGAGCATGATCCGGCCGACGGTCGGCTGGATCTGGCGCGCCAACAGTTTCAGCAGCGTCGACTTGCCCGAGCCATTATGCCCGATGATGCCGACCATCCGGCCGCGCGGAAATGCGAGATCGACGGGCGATAAAACTGAGCGCCCCTCGATCGTCAGGCCCGCACCGTCGGCGCGCAGCAACGGCGCAGGGGCGTCCAACGCCTCGCCCCGCACCGCGACCGCACCGCGCAGTGCGCGAGCTACCATCACCAACGATAGGCCAGCGACGCCGTAATCTTGCGGCGATCGCCATAGAAGCAGGCCGATGTGCTGGAGCACGACCCCACATAGGTCTCGTCTGTAAAGTTCGAGACGTTCAGGGCGGCACGCCAATGATCGCGATCGTAGTGAATCGCCGCATCGCCGAGCAGATAGGACGGCACCTGGAACAGGTTGGCGGCATCCGCATAGGAGCGGCCGACGTAACGCGCGCCAGCACCGAAGCCGAGGCCGCGGAAATTGCCGTCCTGCACGGTGTAGTCGAGCCACAGTGAGCCGAATTGCTCGGGCGTGTTGGTCGGCAGCTTGCCGATATTGGCCGGGTTCAGGTCGCGGGTGATCGACAGGTCGTAGACCGTATAGGCGCCGATCAGGCTGAGGCCGTCCGCCAAGGTCGCGGTGGCGTCGAGTTCGAGTCCGCGCGATCGCTGCTGTCCGGTCTGCACCGAATTCAGGACGTTGTTCGGGTCCGTCGTCAGCACGTTGTCGCGGGTCAGGTTGAAGAAGGCGATGCTGGCCGTCACCGGCAGGACCGGCGACTGATACTTCAGGCCCACTTCCTCCTGCTCGCCATGTTCGGGGCTATAGGGCTTGCTCGTGGCCGTATTGGTGCCGACGATCGGGCTGAAGGATGTCGAGTAGCTGACGTAGGGCGCGAGGCCGAAATCGAGATTGTAGATCGCGCCGACCTTGCCCGAAAAGGCGCTTTCGTTGCTATCGGTGCTGCTGGCGAGCGCCAGCTTGTTGGTGAAATTGGTGTTGACGTAATCCTGCCGCCCGGACAGCACGAGGGTCAGGCGATCGAGCTTGATCTGATCCTGCGCGTAGAGCCCGACCTGATCCTGGATCGTGTTCGAGGCGATGTAGCGCGAGCTCGGCGGCGTCGACGCCGCATAGACCGGGTTGAGCAGGTTGAGCGGAGTGCCGAAGACGAACCCTTGGGTGTCCTTCAGGTCGTAGTGTTTCAGATCGAGGCCGAACAGCGCGATATGCTGCAACGCATAGGTGTTGAAGCGCACCTCGGTTTGGTTGTCGGCCTCCGCCATATCGACGCTGGGCCGCGTCACGAAATTATAGCGCTGCAGTTCGGCGCTCGTCGCGGTCGGGGTGCTGGCGTAGCCGCCGCCGTAAACCGATTGAAAGTTCACGTCGAGATGGCTGTAGCGCACGTTCTGACGGAACGTGACGTTCGGGTTGAAAATATGCTCGAACTCGTAGCCGAGCATCGTCTGGTCGCGCGTGAACCGATCGGAACTTGGATCGCCGGTGAAGAGATGCGTCGGAATGCGGCCGAACGGCGCCGCGACCACGGTACCCTGATAGGGCAGGAAGTTCTGGCTGTTGGTATAATCGTGCTGATACTGCGCCAGCAGTGTCAACGTGGTGCCGTCGCCGGTCCCATAGGTCAGGCTGGGGGCCACGAAGGCGCGGTCGTTGCTGGTATGGTCGGTTTGCGTGTCGCCGATCCGGCCGATGCTGTTGAAGCGATAGGACCATTGGCCCTTGTCGCCCGCGACGCCGCCGAGATCCACCGCGCCATAGACGTTGCCATATTGATTGACGCCGCCCTCGACAGTGCCGAACGTCGTGAAGGTGGGTCGCTTGCTCACCGCGTTGATGAGGCCGCCCGGATCGCCGCCGCCATAGAGGGTCGCGGCCGGACCGCGCACGATCTCGATCCGCTCAAGGTTCCAGGGCTCCAGCTTCCAGGTCGCAAAGGCCGACGAATAAAGCTGCAGCCCATCCAGATAATAGCCGGTCGTCTGTTCGGTGAAGCCCCGGATCAGGAACCAATCGTTTCGGCTATCCGATCCGAAGGTCTGCGAGTGGATACCGGGCGAATAGCGGGTCGCCTCATCGATGCTGGTGGCCCGTTGATCGCGGATTTGCTGCGCGCCGACGACCGCGATGGCTTGCGGTGTTTCGATCAGGGGCGTCGAGGTCTTGGTGCCGGCGGCACTCTGGGTCGCCACATAGCCGTCGATCGGGCCCGTTGCGCTTTGGACTGCTTTGCCTTTGACCTCGACGGTGTCGAGTTCGACGGTTCTCCCGACAGCCGTCTGGGGTTGCGGGACGGCCGTCTGGGCCGAGACTGCGGTCGAGCCGAGCACGAGCATGACGGCGACGGGTCGCCCCCAGAGTGTCGCGGAGGCACGGCGCCTCGGCAGCGTCGACCGTCCATTTTTTCGCTTCGGCCGTCATGGAAATTCCCAGTTTTGATCGACTATAAACTGTCGTAGATCTTCAGTCGGGAGTGTTACTTTCAACAATGAGGCCAGAGATCAATCTATAATTCGGGAAAAATCGGCGATCGTCTTACGAAGACGCAATAAAAGCACAAGGTTTAATTCGAGTAATTCTAAAGCGTTATTGTTCTAGTTCTAAGCTGGCCGGGCGTGCGCATGCGGGAACATCCTGATGACGGCGATCAGGGACCGCTCAATCGAGGGACGACAACGTCAGCGACATGAGCAAAGGCTGCCGCGCTCGCGATGAGCAACGGTTCTGCGTTGGTCTCAGTGAAGCGGCGGCGTGGGTGCAGGCCCGTTGCGCGGCCATGATTGTCGTGCGGTCTGTCAAGAGAGCTTCATGCAACCCTGCTATCCAGTCCGGCTGGGCCGATTGTGTTGACAGGCTCGGCGGCTTTCCCTAGAAGACGGTCATCGACGGCGGGGCCAACGAGGTTTGGTTCTGCGGCGGCGATGATCCATCTTCTGCATTATTTTGTAGGGGTAGCGACCGGGTAGGGCCCTGGGGTGCTGGATTTTGTCGTTTGGGTATTTTGGTCTTTGGGCTGGGGTGCTTTTCGTCTTGAGTTTCGCTGTTTGACATTTGAATCGGAAGAAAGAGAAACGTAGGCGGCGTCTGATATCCTTGCGGATCGAGCAATCGATCGAATGGGATAATCTGGCGGTCTACGTTACATCTGGGTTTCTTGGGATTTGGCTTAGTTTTGCTAGGTTGGGTTTTGAGAGATCTGGGTTACTCGTCAAGAGAGACCTCTGTGAAGGGGTGTAATGATGACTTAGCCGGAGCAAATTCTCTGTGGTTTCTTTATTGAAGCCTACAACTTGAGAGTTTGATCCTGGCTCAGAACGAACGCTGGCGGCAGGCTTAACACATGCAAGTCGAACGCACCGCAAGGTGAGTGGCAGACGGGTGAGTAACACGTGGGAACATACCCTTCGGTTCGGAATAACTTGGGGAAACTTAAGCTAATACCGAATACGGCCTGAGGGCGAATGATTTATCGCCGAAGGAATGGCCCGCGTCCGATTAGCTAGTTGGTGTTGGTAACGGCTCACCAAGGCGACGATCGGTAGCTGGTCTGAGAGGATGACCAGCCACATTGGGACTGAGACACGGCCCAAACTCCTACGGGAGGCAGCAGTGGGGAATATTGGACAATGGGCGCAAGCCTGATCCAGCCATGCCGCGTGAGTGATGAAGGCCTTAGGGTTGTAAAGCTCTTTCGCACGCGACGATAATGACGGTAGCGTGAGAAGAAGCCCCGGCTAACTTCGTGCCAGCAGCCGCGGTAATACGAAGGGGGCTAGCGTTGTTCGGATTAACTGGGCGTAAAGGGCGCGTAGGCGGGTTTTTAAGTCAGAGGTGAAATCCCAAGGCTCAACCTTGGAACTGCCTTTGATACTGGAAGTCTTGAGTCCGGGAGAGGTGAGTGGAACTGCGAGTGTAGAGGTGAAATTCGTAGATATTCGCAAGAACACCAGTGGCGAAGGCGGCTCACTGGCCCGGTACTGACGCTGAGGCGCGAAAGCGTGGGGAGCAAACAGGATTAGATACCCTGGTAGTCCACGCCTTAAACGATGGGTGCTAGCCGTTAGGCTGCTTGCAGCTTAGTGGCGCAGTTAACACTTTAAGCACCCCGCCTGGGGAGTACGGTCGCAAGATTAAAACTCAAAGGAATTGACGGGGGCCCGCACAAGCGGTGGAGCATGTGGTTTAATTCGAAGCAACGCGCAGAACCTTACCAGCTTTTGACATGTCCAGTATGGTTTTCAGAGATGAGATCCTTCCCGCAAGGGGCTGGAACACAGGTGCTGCATGGCTGTCGTCAGCTCGTGTCGTGAGATGTTGGGTTAAGTCCCGCAACGAGCGCAACCCACGTCCTTAGTTGCCATCATTCAGTTGGGCACTCTAGGGAGACTGCCGGTGATAAGCCGAGAGGAAGGTGTGGATGACGTCAAGTCCTCATGGCCCTTACAGGCTGGGCTACACACGTGCTACAATGGCGGTGACAATGGGATGCTACGGGGCGACCCCGCGCAAATCTCAAAAAGCCGTCTCAGTTCGGATTGCACTCTGCAACTCGAGTGCATGAAGTTGGAATCGCTAGTAATCGTGGATCAGCACGCCACGGTGAATACGTTCCCGGGCCTTGTACACACCGCCCGTCACACCATGGGAGTTGGTTTTACCCGAAGGCGTTTCGCTAACCGCAAGGGGGCAGGCGACCACGGTAGGGTCAGCGACTGGGGTGAAGTCGTAACAAGGTAGCCGTAGGGGAACCTGCGGCTGGATCACCTCCTTTCTAAGGATGGCTGTTCAGACGATCCTGGTTTTCGGACCGGGTGGCGCTCTTCGGCTGTTTTAGAATCAACGACCAGTCATGGTCGGCAATGCGGGATGTCGGCGCCGTCTAACGTTTCTCTTTCTTCCATTGATATGCGGGACCGCTGGTCCGGTTTGAGGCCTCTGTCGCAAGATGGGTTGTCTCGCTGGGCGGCGGGGATCAGGTTCGGGCTTGTAGCTCAGTTGGTTAGAGCGCGCGCTTGATAAGCGTGAGGTCGGAAGTTCAAGTCTTCCCAGGCCCACCATGTTGACGTTGAGGCCGGGGCGGTTTGGCTGTTGGCTTTGATGGAACGGAACGGGGCCTTAGCTCAGCTGGGAGAGCGCCTGCTTTGCAAGCAGGATGTCGTCGGTTCGATCCCGTCAGGCTCCACCATTCGCTTTGGCCGACGTT